>URBQ01000026.1 GCA_900546115.1 uncultured Collinsella sp. | reverse complement strand
GTTTGCTCGACCGACTCTTTTTTGTGGGTAAAATACCTGCTCAGTTGTGTGGTTTTGTGCTGGGAGGCATCTGTGGGCAAGGCTAAGGCTAAAGCGAAGAAAAAGACGACGGGGGCGCGGGCTAAGCGCGATCGTCGTCGGAAGCTCGCGACCGAGGCTCCCGCGTCTGCCGAGGAGCTGCTGGCGAGCGTGCCGGGACTCGACGCGCTGCAGGACGTTCCGGCGTTCGATGACCTGCCGGTCGATGAAGCTCAGCAGGCTGCCTTTGATGATTTCTGCGCACATGCCGAGGAGCCCGAGCAGATGCAGCTTGGCGCCGTGGTGCGCTTGGATCGTGGGTTTCCGCTGGTGGCGACTGCCGACGATACCTTCCGCGCCGAGCATGCCGTGGGATTTGCCAAGTCGCGCGGTGGGGACGAGGTCCTGCTGCCTGCCGTGGGCGATCGTGTGGCGGTGCGCCGCGCTCCCGGGCACGATATGGGCGTGATTGAATGCGTACTGCCGCGCCGTACGAGCTTTGAGCGTTGGCGCGGCCGTGCCCGCGGAGAGCGCCAGGTGCTCTGCTCCAACGTGGATAGCGTGCTAATCGTGCAGGCGCTCGGTGCCGGCGAGGTGCTGCTCGACCGTGTGGCGCGCTCGCTGGTGTTGGCGCTCGACTGCGATGCCGAGCCGGTGGTGGTGCTCACCAAGGCTGACCGCTGCGATGCCGGGGAGCTCGAGCGCGATCTGGACCGCGTGCGCCGTCTGGTGGGTCCGGACGTGCGCGTGATCTTGACGTCTTCTGCCGAGGGCCGCGGTCTGGACGAGGTCCGTGCCTGCGTGCCTGCCGGGAGCTGCGCCATGATTCTGGGCGAGTCGGGTGCCGGCAAGTCGACGCTGCTCAATGCACTGCTGGGCCACGATACGTTGGCGACCGGCGGTGTGCGCGAACGCGACGACCAGGGCCGTCACACTACCGTCGCGCGCGTGATGGTGGCGCTGCCGGGCGACGCCGGCGTGATCGCCGATGCCCCGGGTCTGCGCAGTTTGCCGCTCGTGGGTCACGAGCGGGGTCTGGCACGCGCCTTCCCCGAGATTGTCGAGGCATCGCGTGCGTGCCAGTTTGGCGACTGCACGCATACCCACGAACCGGGTTGCGCCGTTCGCGAGGCCGAGGACGCCGGGCAGATCGACAGCCTGCGTCTGGAAACTTTCCAAAATCTGGCGTCATCCATGCGCGTGAGCGCTCAAATGCTCGATCCCGATGTCCATCTGTAATTGATTTTTCCTATGACAGCCGTCTCCCAACTGTTCGGGAGACGGCTTTTTGCTGCGGAAAAGCCTCGAAACATGCAGTTTGCTGACGTGCTGACCAAAACCTTGCCACGAGCTTGACGGGCTGGTCAGCTTTTGGTCAGCGATTGGTTTGACATCGAAAACCAAGATTGCGATTGCGCCGCTTTGCACTCTGACCGCCCAGACAATGGTGGTACGGGCATTCGCCCGGCACTGCCATGAGAGGAGCGGCCGTGAACAAGAGCAAGCGCATCGCCATCAGTCTGGTCGCGGGCGTGCTCGCTGCTCTGCTCTGCATGGTTTACGGCTCATCGATCCGCTCACAAGCCGAACAGGTCCAGGCTGAGACCTTGGCCAAGTACGGTGGCGATCGCGTCGAGGTATGCGTCGCGGCGCGCGATATCGATGTGGGCGAGACCCTCGATGAGACCAATGTCATAACCCAGGAGTGGCTGACGAGTCTGCTGCCGCGTGACGCGGCGACCGAGCTGCGCCAGGTGCGCGGCGACGTGACGACTTCGCGTATTCCGAAAAATGCCGTGATCTGCAATGTCTACACCAAGGTCGAGAGCCGCAAGCTCGAGGTGCCTAAGGGCAAGGTCGCCGTTTCGGTGGCGGTCGATGCCGAGCACTCGGTCGGCGGTGCTACAGGCGTGGGCAGCTACGTGGATGTGTATGTGCAAAAAGACGGCGTGACCGATCGGCTGTGCGGCGCGTACGTGATCGATACCAGTGAGGATTCCGGTGCCACGCGCGAGGGCAAGATCGAATGGGTGACACTGGCGGCTGACCCCGAAGACGTCAAGGAACTGCTGGGAGCCTCGGGCAAGGGAACGGTCAGCTTGACGATTCCCGCCACGGCGCGCGGCAAAAAGAGCGGAGGCGACGAGTGATGAAGGCGATCTGGCTTGCGTGCTGCGCGTGCGGCGATTACGGGCTGTTGCAGCGGGAAGTCGAGGGCCGTGATGCGGGTGCACAGGTGCTTCGCGTGGGTGACCTGGACGGGCTGGTTTCCATGGCGCGGGCGTTTCCGTCGCGCCGCGGGGCTGCCATCATCGCGGCGTCTCTGTTTGATGCCGAAGATGTGCACAAGACTGTTGCGCGCCTGACGGCCGAAGGCCGCGTGAGTCGCGTGGTCGTGTTGATAGAAGCGCTCGATCCGTCGGATATCGAGGGGCTGTTTCGCGCGGGGGCGACCGAGGTCATCGCTGCACACAGTATATGCGGCAACGGGCGCGCGGGCGAGGGAGCGGTTGATTCCGATCGGCGCATGACGATTGAGCCCGATGCTTTTGTTGATAGGGAACCCGGGGCGCCTCGCGCTACAAGAGGCCCGCGTGTTGATGATTATGGAAAAGCGGAAGCCGAGCATGATCGGCGCCCCCGGAACCCCCTTGTATATGATGACGCTGGAGGGCCGGCGCAGCATGCTGGCGACTCCCCGGCAGTAGATATGGGATACGTGCACGGCGTGAATCTGGCGGATGAACTCGACGAAGTTGAGGGCCTTGCCGGGTGCGGCGAGTTGTCGCTGATGCAGCATGAGCAGATTGCGCAGAACGAGCCTGCCTCGCAGACCGAACAAGCTGCCATGCCGGCTTGGACGCAGCGTGTGGTTGCGGCGGGGGAGACGGGGACGCTGTCACCGACGCCCGCCCCGCCGCCTCCGATGCCGCCGGCAGACGCTGCCGCTTCGCCGCATCGAGCTCCGGTCATCTGCGCCATTTCGGGTTCGGGCGGTTGCGGCAAGTCGACGATCGTTGCCACCATGGCACACACATCGTCGCTGTTGGGCTTGCGTGCCGCCGTGCTCGACCTGGACCTGATGTTTGGAAACCTTTACGACTTGTTAGGCGTCGATGCTCCGCGCGATATGGCGGCACTTATCGAGCCGTCGGCGGCGGGCACGCTCACCGAGCCGGATATCGTAGCCACATCGATGCGCGTGGCGCCGGGCGTTACGCTCTGGGGTCCCGTCGCGGCGCCCGAGCAAGCCGAGCTCATGGCACGTCCGGTGGAGCTACTGCTTGATGTTCTGCGTCGCGAATCCGACGTGGTCTTTATCGATACCTCGGTCTTTTGGGGCGACGCCGTGGCGGCTGCGGTGGCGGCGAGCGACCGTTGCCTGGTCGTTGGCGATGCGGCGGTGTCGTCCGCGGCATCGGCATCGCGCGTCATTGAACTGGCAGGTCGAGTAGGTGTGCCGCGCACGCGCATGAGCGCCGTGTTCAACCGGTTCGGTGCGCGCGGGGCAGACGAGGACGTCGCCATGCGCTTTGAGATTGCCTGTGCGTTAAGCTCCAAGATTCGTATCGCCGATGGCGGGCAGGATCTCGCCGCGCTCATGGCGTTTGGGCGCGCTGACGAGGCAGTGGGGCAGACCAGCGCTTTTGCGACTAGCGTGCGCGAGGCCACGCGCGAGATGCTCGTGGAACTGGGGTGCGCCGTCGGCCCTTGGAGCGATATGGTCGCCGACCGTGCAACGCGCACCGAACGCCCGCGTATCCGCCTTCCCTGGTCGCGCGAGGGTGATCAGCGATGAGCCTGCAAACGAGGATTAAGGCTGCCGGCGCTGCGGCGGCGGCAGCGCCTGTAGATGCGGGGCGTCGCCGCGCCGTGAAACGACGCACCAAGCGCGCCGTGATGGACCGCATGGGTTACGACGAAGTGGCGCGTATCAGCGCCTATATCGACCCGGCACTTGCCCGCTCGGAATTGCGTCCCGCGGTGGAGGCGGCGCTCAATGTTGAGGAGCCGACCGATCTCGCGACGCCCGAGCGCGAGACCATCATCGACGAGATTTTGGATGACGTGGTGGGCTTGGGGCCGTTGCAGCCGCTCATCGAGGACGACACCGTTACCGAGATCATGATCAACGGCTGCCGCTCGGCTTTCTTTGAATGCGGCGGCGTCTTGTACCCCATCGAGCATGCGTTTGAGGATGATGAGCAGATCCGTGTGCTTATCGACCGCATTATCTCGCCACTTGGCCGCCGTATCGACGAGCGCAGCCCCATCGTCAACGCCCGCCTCAAAACGGGCTATCGCGTCAACGCGGTGATTCCGCCTGTGGCGATTGACGGACCGATTCTCACCATCCGAAAGTTCTCGGACCGTATCTGCTCGTTGGACGAGCTCGTGGGGTTGGGATCGCTGCCGCTTTGGTATGCGCAGCTGCTGTCGTGTGCGGTGTCGCTGCGACAGGACCTGGCGGTTGCGGGAGGCACGGGATCTGGTAAGACCACCCTGCTCAACGCGTTGTCATGTGAGATTTCCACCGGCGAGCGCATCGTGACGATCGAGGACTCTGCCGAGCTCAAGTTTGCGCATCATCCGCACGTGGTGCGCCTAGAGGCGCGCGAGGCTTCAATTGAGGGCGAGGGCGCGGTGACGATCCGCGACCTGGTAACTAATGCCCTACGCATGCGCCCCGACCGCATCGTGGTGGGCGAGGTGCGCGGTGCCGAGTGCTGCGACATGTTGCAGGCCATGAACACGGGCCACGACGGGTCGCTCACCACACTTCATGCGGGTTCAGAACAGGAGACCGTGGTGCGTCTGACGTTGCTTGCGCGTTATGGCATCGATCTGCCGAGCGAGCTCATCGAGGAGCAGATTGCCATGGCGCTCGACGGCATCGTGATGTCCGAGCGCCATGCCGATGGCAGGCGTTTCGTCTCCTCGTATTCGGGGGTGCGACGCGCCGCATCGGGTGGCGTAGAGCTCGAGCGCTATGTGACGTTCGATGCCGCCGAGCGCACCTGGACGCTTGACCGCGAGCCGCCGTTTATCGCAGAAGGCCTGCGGTCGGGGACGCTCGCACAAGAGGAGGTGGACGAATGGAGATCACTGTGCCCCTCGTCGTAGGGGGCTTGGCAGGGCTTTCTGTCGCGACGGCGTGCGGGGCGGAACCTCGTGTGCCGCAGGTACCGCCGGCGGAGCTGGCACGTCAGGCGCTCGAGACGGTGGCAGAGAAGCTGCCGCGTGAGCTGGTGGAAAACGATCTGCTGAAAAAGATCGCCCGTTCGTGGGCATCGCTGGCTCCGGCGCATCGCCTTGGCCTCGTGATCGAAGATGCTTCGGGACGTTTGGCGTTTCTGCTGCTGTCGAGCGGTGTCTGCTGCGTTTTACTAACGATGGTGTCGTTATCGCCCCTCGGATTTGCCTTGGGACTTGTTGCTCCGTTTACCGTTGGTGCCGCTCGGGATGGCTTTGAGAGCCGGCGCGAGCAACACGATGCAGAAGAGGCAATGCCCGAGGCGTTTACCGCACTTTCCATGTCGCTTGCCTCGGGACATTCGCTGGCCCAGGGCATGCGCTTTGTGGGCGCTCATGCGCAAGAGCCAGTGCATACCGAGTTTTTGCGGGTGGCGGCGGCGATCGATTGCGGCATCTCGGCGACCGACGCGCTCGATGACTTGCTCGTGCGTATCGACGCCCCCGGTCTTTCGCTTGTGACCTTGGCGCTTAAGGTGTCTCAGCGCACCGGCGCTCCGCTTGCCGACTTACTGTCCGAGGCGTCGAGCATGGTGGGGGAGCGCATTGAGCTCAAGCGCCGCCTGGATGTTAAGACGTCGCAGGCTCGCATGTCTGCGCATATGGTCGCGGCGATGCCGGCGGGCATGTGCGCGGTGTTGGCGCTGCTTTCGGCAGATTTTCGTCGCGGTCTTGCGACGCCTGCCGGCGCGGGCGCTGTGGTGCTGGGTCTTGCCCTCAACGCCGTTGCCCTGGTGGTTATCCGGCGCATTATGCGGGTGGAGCTATGAGCGCCCCGGTTGCAGTTGCGGCTTGCCTGTGCGCCCTGAGTGTATTTGTCGCGACGGGTTTGGATCGGGCGGATGCACGCAAGATCGCAGGGGCCTGCAAGCGCGAGGCGGTGCTGGTCGCTGCCGCGGGTCGCTCGGTGGTCGATGCTCTGACCGCGCGAGTGAAGGGCGCGGTTGGAGCGGGCGGCCCGGCGCGAGTGTCGCTCGGCGAAGTGTCCGAGATGATCGATGTTGTGCGCTTGGGTCTTTCGGCCGGTCTTTCGTTTGATGCGGCGCTTGAGATTTTCTGCGCCAACCGCCGGTCAGTGCTGGCTCTTCGCCTTGAGCGCGCCTGCATGGCGTGGCAGGTGGGCGTGGGCACGCGTGAGGACGAGTTGTTGGCCGCCGCGCGCGACCTGGACGTGCGAGCGCTCGAGACCTTTGCCATCACGGTGGGGCAGGCGCTCGCCCTGGGTGCCCCACTTGCCGAGACGCTGGCCGCTCAAAGTCGCGAGATCCGTGCGGCTCATCGCGCCGCGGTCGAGCGCGAGATCGAGCGTGCGCCCGTCAAGCTGTTGATTCCCACCGGCACGCTCATCTTGCCGGCGTTGCTTCTGTCCATATTGGGCCCGCTGCTGGGAGCAGGCGGGATGATGTAGGGAGGAATACATGAGCACGATGACTGACGCTGCTGGCAAGGTCCAGGGCTGGGCGTTTTGCCGGGCGGCACATGTTCGTCAGCGCGCCAAGGAACTATTGCAGGAGGAGAGCGCACAGGGTACCACCGAGTATGCCATCTTGGTCGGCGTGCTCGTGGTGATCGCGATTATCGCCATCGTCGCATTTAAGGGCAAGGTCCAAGATCTATGGAACGCTATCAGCGAGGGCATCAACAGCCTGTAGAGGGCGAGCGCCCCATCGGGGTGCTGCTGGTGTTTGCTTGCCTGACCGTGGCGATAGCGGCGGTGCTTTGGGGGCTTAACGCCGCGCGGCAGCAGCGTCCTGGGACCGCCTCCGATTTGGGCTCAGATTCGGCGGTGGCGTCTCAAAAAGATGAGATGCGAGATGCGGACGATTCGGATGTCGCTGTCACGGCGCAAACCTTTCTGCGGACGCTCGACAAGCGGTCTGGCACTGCGACGGATTCGCCTGAGGGCAACGCGATTGCGGTCCGGCTTGCATGGTCCGAGGACCGACCGATGACCGAAGCGGCGGCGGATATGCTGCGTGCCTATCGCGAGGTACCCACGGCGCAACTTGCTCTGAGCGGCTATCTCGACATCAAGGGAAACGTGTGGGGCGCTATCGTGCGTGACGGACGCGGCTGGGTCGATATGGTGACGGTTGCCGCGGATACTGGCGATGCTTCGTGTCGTCTGCGCGCCGTGCGCCTGGTCCCGCAAACAATAAGCTCAAAGGAGGGATCGTGAAATGCATGGCGTTCTGCGTGAAGAGGTTGCCCAAGCGACTGTGGAATACGCCATCGTCACGGTGGCGCTGTTATCGATCGTGCTGGCGATCGCGGGGCTTTGGCGCGCTGGCACCGATGGGCGCTTGGCGGCGCTGGTTGAGCGGGCGGCATCCCATGGCGTTGCCTCGACATCGGTTATCGACGCCGCTGCGGGCGCTAAGGACATCGCGTTGTATTGATATCGCGCGTGAGGACCGGGCGCAGTCAACGGTCGAGGCCGCTTTTTTGCTGCCGACGTTTCTGACGCTCATCCTTCTCGCACTGCAACCGGTGTGCCTGCTCTATACGCGCGCGGTCATGGAGTCTGCCGCCGCCGAGACCGCGCGGCTCATGACCACGACGACGGCGGAGGACGACGATCTTAAGGAGTTTACCCGCCGCCGGCTTGCCGCAGTGCCCAACGTTTCGATCTTTCATGCCGGCGGGCCGTTGTCGTGGGATATCGAGCTTGGCCGGGCAGATGCGGGTAGCGTCTCGTCCGTGTCCGTTTCCGGCGAGGTCAAGCCGTTGCCTGTGATCGGTGCGTTTGCGCAGGCTATGGGTGGTACCGCCGAGGGCGGCTACGTTGAGCTCAAAGTCGATGTCTCGTATCAATCGCGTCCCGAATGGCTGGAGGGAGACTATGATTCGTGGATTGCTACATGGGATTAAGCGTTTCTGGTCTAGACGCGTTTTGACGTGCCGTCCGAGCTGCCATCGCAAGCGAGGCGGCTTTATGGGTCGAGCCGGTGTCGATCTGTTTATCGAAGACGGTGCCTACACCACGCTCTCCTCTGCGGTGGTCATCTTGGTGGTGCTCACGCTGCTGTTTTCGTCGACGGCGGCGATATGGAGCATGTCGCGTGCCGGGGATACCCAGGTGGCGGCCGATAGCGGCGCGCTGGCGGGTGCCAACGTAGTGTCGTCCTATCACACGGCTGCCACGGTGGTTGATGCGAGCATCTTGAGTCTGGGGCTGGCGGGGTTTGCCACGATCGGGACGGGCCTGGTCGCCATCCTCATCCCGGGTGCCGAACCAGTTGCCGGCAATATGGTCGACACCGGGATTGAGATCATTAAAACGCGCAACAAGTTTGCAAAAAGCGCATCGGAAGGCTTACAGAAAATCGAGACGGCTCTGCCGTATCTGATCGCCGCGCGTGCCACGCAGGCGGTGTCGGCGCAGGATACCGATAGTGTGACCTATACCGGTACGGCGCTTGCCGTGCCCAGGACATCCGAGTCGGACTTTGCTGCGCTCAAAGGGTCAGAGATCTCGACCGATACCATTAAAGACACATCAGATGATTTAGAGCGTGCGGCCGAGGAGCTGCGGAAGGCCTCGGAGGAGACGGCGAAGGCAAAGGAGCGCGCTTGGCTGGCGGATTGTGGTGGGTCTGACAAGGGCTCGGTCGGCAGCTGTTCTTGTATGTGGGAGCGCGCAAAAAGCCTAACGGATCTCTCCGGTGTTCAAAATCCGCATTACTCATCGAGCGTTACGTGGGAGCCTCAAGTTGCCCTTGATCGCGCGAAGGACTACTACCATTGGCGTCTGACAAATGAGAAGCCCCAGGGCTCGAGTGTCGAGATGAAGGCAGAGTCTGCGGCGCGTAAGGCGTTTTATACCTATGCGAACGCGGAGGTCGATCGGGCATATATAACCGAGAACGGAGACAGGGTTTCCTCCTATATTCCGCTGCTGCCGCGCAACTCTGATGAGGTTCGGGCGACGGAACTCTATACCGATGCGGTGTGGCCGACTAGCGTGAACGATGACAAGGCGTATCTGCATTACGGGACGACCTGCCCTAACTATAAGAAAGGGACGCCGAGCGGATTTGCTTCGGTTGCCGATTACGATGGACAGGATAAATGCAGCAAATGCCATTTTGGCGTTTTGTCGCTTGGTGCTGTTGCGGCGCCTTCAACCTCTATCGAAAACGGCTTTGAGTATCACTTTGACAAGTTTAAAGACGCCCTGGAGGACTACGTCGACTGTCGCAACAAGGAGCTCGAGCTCGAGCGTCAGACCGAGGACGAAGCCGACCGTGCGGGCAATGCGTTCGATACCGCCATCAAAGAACTTTCCGGTGAGCGTCCGCGTATCGCCCCACCTGGCCGCAACGGCGTAGTCGCCTTTGCAGTTTCGGGTGATATTACCAGCCCCGATCAACTTAACTCTTCGTTTAACACGGCGGTTGAGCTTGGCAGTCGCGGTGCCATCTCTGCCGCGGTGCTGGCGCCCGATGAGGCGACGGCGCAAAACAACGTGCTTTCGCGATTTTTCTCGACATTGAAGGAACGCTCGGGTGGCGTTGCCGGCGTACTCGATGGCGTCATGGATGTTTGGGGACGGCTGCTTGTGGGATACGGAGACATCCAAGGTTCGGCCGACGAACTTATGGACGAGATGATTAAGGGCCTAGGAGGGGGCAACGGTGCGTTGGACTCCATTGCATCGTGGCTCGGCGATACCGTTTCGGCGTCCGTGGCGGCGCTGGGTTTGGAACCGTGCGACTTGCGCCTGCGAAAGCCGGTGCTGACCGATTCCGCCAACGTCATTAAGAGTCCGGGGTCTGACATTGCCGGTCTCTCTCAAGCGCAAGACAAGCTGCGAAGTATTCCGTTGGGCGTGACCGATCCCAAGGCGCTTTGCGAGGCGTTGGAATATCAAGTCGAACGCACCATCAGCGGTACGGTGTTCACGCTTGCGGAGATTCCTCTGCCCGGCGGCAGCTCCATCCCGCTCACCGTCGATGTCGCCACGCTGGTTGGCGCTCTGGGCGGTGGGTCGTAATGAGTATCCGCATGCGTCTGCGCGAGGAGCACGCCCAAGCGACGGTGGAGATGGCAGTGGTTACGCCCGTTTTGCTGGTGCTGGCACTCATCGTGTACAACGTCATGATCTTTGCCAGTGCTGTCGCGCGCTTCGACCGCGTGGTGCCCGACATCGTGTTGGCGCACGCCGTGGCGTCGGAGGGGGAGGGCGACGAAAGCTCTGTCGATGCCTCGGCGACGGTCCAGACTCAAATTCTGAATGCCATGGAAGGCTATGACTTGCAGATCGAAGTGTCGAGCGAGCAAGGCGCGGAGGCATCGGATGGTGGTCTGCTCTCCCTATCCGGTACGTTTAGGACCTACACCTGCACCATGCACTATGAGCCGTGGCCGACTTCTCTCAGCATCGCTGGCGTTCCGCTGGGGGCGCCGACAACGTTGTCGCACGAGCGCGCGGTGACGGTCGATCCATGGCGTCCGGGGGTGGTCATGTGACCGCGGTCTCGTCCTACATCGCCTACGCGCGGGCACTCAACAGGCTGGGTTGGACGCCGGCCGAGTTTGCGGTGGCGGAGTCGTTTGTCGTGCGCCTGCGCGGCATGCTGGGACGGCGTCCGGTTGCCGCCAACGGCTTGCCGCTCGTCATGGCGTTTCCACGCTGCTCTTCGGTCCATACGTGTTTTATGGCCTATCCCATCGACATCGCCTTCATCGATCGCGACGGCAATATCCTCGCGCGCTACGAAAACGTATGTCCCTGGCGTATGTGCTCCTGCCCCGGCGCCTGGGCCGCACTAGAGCGCTCTTCAATCATTGTTTCGACCCCTGCTCTCCAACGCGTGCCGGCTTAAGAATTGGCGACAGCGGACTTTCGTCATACGAAATTGGGTAAGATGGAGGAGAAGATGCATGGATGTTGAGATCCATCCCAACGCTAAAAAGCACCTGACAGAAAAGCAGGTGCTTAGCGTTTGGCTTGCGGTTACTGAGTGCATTCGTCGCGAGTCGAAGGACGAGCCGCCGAGATGGCTTGCGATTGGATGGCTCCCAGACAGACGAAGCGTGGAGCTTGTCGCGGTCGAGCTTGTCCGTGGGTGGCTTATCATTCATGCCTTGTCTCCAGTCCAGAAGAAATTTTGGCAGGAGATTGAACGGGCTCGGCAAAGGGGCCGATGATGGGCAAGACGTATACGGCCGCTAATGGTCAGGTTGTAACGGATGAAACGATTGACGCGTGGTGCGAGTCGTACGAGCGCGGAGAGTTTCCGGATGGCGAACACACCGTTGGTGGGATCGTGCATGGACGGCCCCCACTCTCAGGTGAGGGGACGGCAACGCTGTCGGTCAAGATTCCTCTGGGAATGAAGGAGGCCATTCGTCGACGGGCGGCTGCCGAGGGGATGACGCCAAGTGAGTTTGCCCGTGCGGCTCTGAGCGAAAAACTTCTTGCTGCCGGCTGATGCCTCTGACGTGCCGATTTATAGAACCGAGGCTGTGCTCAAAAACTTTTTTGAAATTCTCGGTTGACCGGAACGCGTCCTTGGTTATACTAATCAAGCCTTGAAACAAGGCACACCTCAAATGGCTGGGTAGCTCAGTTGGTAGAGCAGAGGACTGAAAATCCTCGTGTCAGGGGTTCGATTCCCTTCCCCGCCACCTTGAATTGACTAGGACCTCTGCAAAGGGGTCCTTTTCTTTTATGTAGGGTTCTGCGGAAACTGCGTCCCAGAATAAGGGCTCAGAACGGGACACACTTTCCGGTGCCTGCCTCTGGCGCGCGTACACACCTCATCGCACCATCCCGAGCCCGCCTGTTCCCAGACATTCCTCCCACTTTCGCGTCACTTTACAGACCGTTCGGTCGCCTATCCGCACACGCGGGTATACTCAAAACGATACTTATCCTATGCAATACGATGCGGGTTCGACCTGCATGATCCGAAGGGGGCAGTGATGGAGAGGATACTCGGCGTTAATCTCTCTGGCTGGTTTATTCCCGAGCCTTGGGTGACCCCGTCGCTGTACGCGGCGACCGGTGCATCCAACGCGGCCGAGCTACAGGAGGCCATGGGTACCGCCGCCTATAACGAGCGCATGCGCCGCCATTACGAGACGTTTGTGAGCGAGGACGATTTTCGCCGCATGGCGCAGATCGGTCTCAATGCCGTGCGTCTGCCGGTGCCCTGGTATGCCTTTGGTTCGCAGGAGTCCGATGCGTCCTACATCTCGGTTGTCGACTACATTGACCGTGCAATTGAGTGGGCTGCCAAGTACGACATCCGCGTGCTGCTCGATCTGGCAACCGTGCCCGGTGGCCAGGGCGATTCCAACGATTCGCCCACCACGCCGGAGGCTGTCGCCGAGTGGCATTCGTCCACCAACGGCCGTCATGTCGCACTCGACGTGCTCGAGCGCTTGGCCGATCGCTATGGCGAGGCCGAGAGCCTGCTGGGCATTGAGCTGCTGGACACGCCGCAGATGAGCGTTCGCAAGAGCCTCTTCACCATGACGGATGGCATTCCGGCCCACTACCTGCGCAATTTCTATCGCGATGCCTATGAGCTCGTCCGTTCGTATATGCCCGAGGATAAGATCGTCGTCTTCTCGTCGTCGGGGCATCCCGGCGAGTGGAAGCATTTTATGCGCGGCGCCAAGTACAAGAACGTCTACATGGACCTTCACCTGTACCATTACCGCGACGAGCATGCGCTCGACATCACGAGCCCCCGCGGGCTGACGACGGCGATTTCGCGTAACAAGCGCGAGCTCAAAGAGGCGATTTCGACGGGGTTCCCCGTGCTGGTGGGCGAATGGTCGGGTGCGGCAATCTTTGCCAACTCGTCGGTTACGCCCGAGGGCCGCAATGCCTACGAGCGCGTGTTTATCGCCAACCAGTTGGCTTCGTTTGCACCGGCTGCCGGTTGGTTCTTCCAAACGTGGAAGACCGAGAAGCGCATTGCGGCGTGGGACGCCCGCGCGGCGCTCGGTACGCTCGAGCGCGGCATGATTGAATAGGTTGATATGACGCAGAACAGCGCCCATACGGGCAAACTCTATGTGGTCGGAACGCCCATCGGTAACTTGGGCGACCTGTCCCCGCGCGTTGGCGAGGCGTTTGCCGCCGCCGATGCCATTTGCTGCGAAGACACGCGTGTGACGTCAAAGCTGCTGATGCACCTGGGCATTTCCAAGCCGCTTGTCCGTTGCGACGAGAATGTGATCGCCAGCCGCGCCGCCGGCCTGGTCGACCGTCTGCTGGCGGGGGAGACCCTCGCCTTTGCCTCGGACGCCGGCATGCCGAGTGTGTCCGATCCCGGCCAGGCGCTGGTCGAGGCGGCGCGTGAGGCCGATGTGCCCGTCGAAGTTATTCCCGGGCCCTCTGCTTGCGTCACGGCGCTCGTTTCGTCCGGTATTCCTTGCGAGCATTTTTTCTTCGAGGGCTTTTTGGGCCGAAAGCACGGCGACCGCGTGCGCCGTTTGCAGCGCCTTGCCGTGGTGCCCGGCGCGCTCATCTTCTACGAGTCTCCACATCGCATCGTGGCGACGCTCGAGGCCGTGACGGAGGTCTTTCCCCAGCGCGAGGTTGCTGTCTGCCGCGAGCTTACCAAGCTGCATGAGGAGGTCCTGCGCGGCACCGCCGCCCAGCTTGCCGAGGAGCTGCGTGCTCGTGGCGAGGTAAAGGGCGAGATTGCGCTGGTCATCGCGCCGCCGAGCGAGGATGAGGAGGCCGGTATCGTGCCGGTTGGCGCCGCGGCAGCGGATCCCGACGAGGCCCTGTGCGAGGATATTCGCGCCGCGCTCGAGGAGGGGGAGCCCGCGTCTGCGGTGGCCAAGCGCCTGTCTCAGAAGTATTCGCGCCGTAAGCGCGATGTCTATGCCATGGTGCTCGATATGCAATAGATGGAGGATATCCAGCCCTTGCGCTAGAATCATCCCCTGTATGCAACGTTTTTCTGGAGGACAAACCCCATGGATCAAAGCAAGCCTTCGTTCTTTATCACGACGCCCATCTACTACGTCAACGCCGATCCGCACCTGGGTACGGCTTATTCCACCATCATCGCCGATGTTCAGGCTCGTTATCGCCGCTCTGCCGGCTACAACGTCAAGTTCCTGACCGGCATGGACGAGCATGGCGAGAAGGTCGCCGAGGCCGCAGCCAAGCACAACATGACGCCGCAGGAGTGGACCGACAGCCAAGCCCCGCACTTCAAGGAGCTGTGGAGCAAGCTCGAGATCTCCAACGACGACTTCATTCGCACCACCGAGCCGCGCCAGCATCATGCCGTGCAGTACCTGTGGGAGCGCATGAAGGAGTCCGGCTACCTGTATAAGGGCAGCTACGACGGTTGGTATTGCGTGCCTGACGAGACCTACTTCACCGATACGCAGGTCCAGAAGGGTGACGAGGAGTACGGCAGCGTCGGTCAGCACCTGTGCCCCGATTGTCACCGTCCGCTTGAGCGCGTGCAGGAGGAGTCTTATTTCTTTAAGCTTTCCGCCTTCCAGGACAAGCTGCTCAAGCTCTATGACGAGCACCCCGACTTTGTCGAGCCTGCGTTCCGCATGAACGAGGTGCGCAGCTTTGTCGAGGGCGGCCTCAACGATCTTTCCGTGAGCCGCACGAGCTTTGACTGGGGCATTCAGGTTCCGTTTGACGAGGGCCACGTGACCTACGTGTGGTTCGACGCCCTGCTCAACTATATGACGGCTGTCGGCTACGGCGTCGACACCGACGAGGCCCGTGCCGAGCTGGCCTATCGCTGGCCCGCGCAGTTCCACATCGTGGGTAAGGACATCATCCGCTTCCACTGCGTCATTTGGCCCGCCATGCTCATGGCCATCGGCGAGGCCCTGCCCGAGCATGTTTTTGCCCACGGCTTCCTGACCGTGCGCAACGCTGAGACCGGCAAGGCCGAGAAGATGTCCAAGAGCCGCGGCAACGCCATCGCTCCGCAGGACGTCATCGACATGCTGGGTGTCGAGGGCTATCGCTATTACTTCATGACCGACGTGGTGCCCGGCACCGACGGCGCCATCAGCTTCGATCGCATGGAGCAGGTCTACAACGCCGACCTGGCCAACAGCTGGGGCAACCTTATCTCGCGTTCGCTCAACATGAGCGGCAAGTACTTTGACGGCTGCGCGCCCGCCAAGCCCGCATTGTTCGATGCGTTCGACAATCCGCTGGCAAAGATTGCCGATGGCCTGGTCGAGCGCTATATGGCCAAGATGGACGTGCTCGATTACGGTGGAGCCAAGGACGAGGTCATGGAGCTCATCCACGCCGCCAACCATTACATCGAGGACTCCGAGCCCTGGGCGCTTGCCAAGGACGAGGCTAAGGCTGATGAGCTCGCGTTTGTGATCTACAACCTGCTCGAGGCCATCCGCATTGCCGCTCACCTGCTGATGCCGCTCATGCCCCAGACTTCTGCCGAGGCCCTGCGCCGTCTGTCCTGCGAGGACGAGGCCGCAAGCGACGACCTCAAGGGCATTTGCGCTTGGGGCCTGCTTGCCGGTGGTCAGCCCGTCGAGAAGGGCGATCCGCTGTTCCCGCGTCTGGCGTAGAGACCGCGCGGGCGCCATATCGGCAATTTGCTGTTTAGATGTAAGGGCATGGCCGCCACGGTCCATGCCCTTTTGTTTCAAGACGCCGCCATCATGCTAAGGAGGCAACCATGACAACTTCGCCTTTGGCAAACCCCACGGCCACCAGGGAGCTGCTAGAGGAGTTTGGCCTTGCGACCAAGCATCGCCTGGGCCAGAACTTTCTAATCGACAATCATGTGATCGAGCGTATCTGCGAGCTTGCCGAGCTTGCAGGTGACGAGCGCGTACTCGAGGTGGGTCCGGGTTGCGGTACGTTGACACTTGCGTTGCTGCAGGAGGCGGCGTGCGTTACGTCCATTGAGGCCGATCCTGAGCTCGAACCGGTGCTCGACGCCCACGCCGCTGACTATGCCAACTTCCGCTTTATTATGGGCGACGCGCTCAAGGTGGGCCCGGAGCAGATTGAGCAGGCCGCCGGCGGCGAGCCCACGGTATTTGTCGCGAACTTGCCCTATAACGTGGCGGCGACAATCATCCTGCAGTTCTTCCAGACGATGCCCGCGCTCAAGCGCGCCGTCGTCATGGTGCAAAAGGAGGTTGCCGATCGCATTGCCGCAGTGCCGGGCAACAAGACCTATGGCGGCTATACGGCAAAGCTCGGCCTGTATGCGCAGGTGACGGGTCGCTTTGAGGTGCCGCCGCGTTGCTTTATGCCGGCACCGCACGTGGACTCGGCCGTCGTGCGTATCGACCGTGTTGACGGCGTGGTGCCCGAAGGGCTCGATCGCGACTTTGTGGCTCGCGTGATTGATGCTGCATTTGCCCAGCGTCGCAAGACCATCCGCAATTCCATGAGCGCCAACGGCTTTGCCAAGGACGTGCTCGATGCCGCCTTTGAGGCTTGCGGTATCGCACCCACCACGCGCGCCGAGACGCTTGATGTTGCCGACTTTGTCCGTCTGGCCCAGGAGCTAATCCATGATGCCTAATGCCGAACGTGTGACGTTTGCCAAGAAAAAGAAGACGGTTGCTTGTCCCGTGCCCTTGGCACCGCTTGCTGACACGCATGCGCATCTGCTTTCGTTCTGGGGCAAGGAGGTGCCCGAGACGCTCCTGCGCGCCAAGGCCGCGGGCGTCGAGCTATTGGTGACGATGCTCGACCCCATCGCCGACAAGCGCAGTGTGACGGACTATAGCGACTGGCTGACGCGCGAGATTCTGCCGATGCAGGGTATCCCGCAGATCAAGTATCTTGCCGGCGTGCATCCGTATGGCGCGCCGGACTATACCGACAACGTTCATGCACAGGTCGTTGCCGCACTCGATGACCCCTTATGCGCCGGTATTGGCGAAATCGGCCTGGACTACCACATGGACTATGACGACGACATTGCGCCGGCACCCCATAACGTGCAGATTGATTGCATGGCACGTCAGCTCGAAGTTGCCGTGCGCCGCAATGTGCCGGTGGAGTTGCACCTGCGGCACGAGGACTCGGATGGGGAGCGCACCTCGCATATGGATGCGTACAACGTGCTTCGTGAGGTGGGCGTGCCCCAGGCCGGTTGTGTGCTGCACTGTTTTGGCGAGGACCGCGCCACGATGGAGCGCTTTGTGGAGCTGGGCTGCTATATCGCCTATGGTGGTGCGGCCACCTTTAAGCGCAACGACGACGTGCGCGAGGCATTTGCGGCGACCCCGCTCGACCGCATTTTGTTCGAGACGGATTGCCCGTATATGGCTCCGGAGCCCATCCGCGGTCTTGAATGCGAGCCCGCAATGATCTCCATTACGGCAAACGCGCTGGTTAACGACCGTGTCGATCGTGCTGGTGAGGACGCCGAAACAATCGCGCAAGCCGCTTGGGAAAATGCCTCCAAACTTTTTCAAAAATAGTTCTTGCGTTCGCGATGGCGCTCCGTTATTCTAATTCCTGCACGCGGGCGTGGCGGAATTGGCAGACGCGTACGGTTCAGGTCCGTATGGGGGCAACCCCATGAAGGTTCAAGTCCTTTCGCCCGCACCATTGATTGAAAGAGCTCCCAGCAATGGGAGCTTTTTTGTTATGCACGATCTCCTTGGACGGGTATCCTAGTACCAACGTGTGCCTATCAGAGGAGAGACCATGCTGTTTTCCGGTATCATCGCCGCCCTTACCAGCCTTTTGATTCCCATCATCATCCTGTTGCTGCTGCTCCCCAACGCCTGTTATGTCGTTGAACAGCAGCACGCCGTAATCATCGAGCGCTTGGGTAAGTTCAACCGTATCGTCAACGCGGGCTTCCACATGAAGGTACCCGTGATCGACCGCAAGGCCGCCACGGTGAGTCTGCGCACCATGAAAAACGGTTTTGGCATCGACGTTAAGACCCAGGACAACGTGACTATCGGCCTTGAGGTCTCTGCTCAGTACCACGTGAGCTATGACATGGGCGCCGGCCCGGCAGATTCGGGTATCTACAAGAGCTACTACATGCTGCAGGAGCCCGTCGACCAGATGCGTGACTTCATCACCGACGCCCTGCGCTCTTCGATTCCCGTCTACACACTCGATGAGGTCTTTGCCAAGAAGGATGACATCGCCAAGGACGTTAATGCCACCGTGTCCGAGCAGATGGCTGCCTACGGCTTTACCCTCGTGTCGACACTCATCACCAAGATCGCGCTGCCGACCGAGGTCGAGAACTCCATGAACGACATCAATGCCGCCCAGCGAAAGCGCGCTGCCGCGCAGGAGCTCGCCGAGGCCGACCGCATCAAGCGCGTCACCGAGGCGACCGCCGAGGCCGAGGCGATGGAAAAGGCGGGCGAGGGCATCGCCAACCAGCGCAAGGCCATCGCGCTGGGTATCAAAGATTCGCTCGAGATTATCCAGGAGACGGGTGTCGGCAACGACGAGGCCAACCAGCTGTTCATGTTTACGCAGTGGACCGAGATGATGACGGAGTTTGCTCGCACGGGTAAAACCTCGACGGTCGTGCTGCCGAGCGATTTCTCGCAGTCGGCCTCGATGTTCGAGCAGATGCTGACCGCCGGCAAGGTTCAGAACGAGTCGAAGGAGTAGACACGCGTGAAATACACCGTCGTTTGCGTCGGTAAGCTCAAGGAGCGCTTTTGGAAGGACGCGTGCGCTGAGTACACCAAGCGCCTAGGTGCCTATGCCAAGGTTGATATCCGCGAGGTGGCCGATATCGACCCGGCCAAGGCGGGCGGCGTGGATGCCGCGCGCGACAAGGAGGGGGCGGCGATTCTTGCTGCCTTGCCGTCTCGAGCGCATGTGATCCTGCTGGCTATTGAGGGCAAGGAGCGCTCGAGCGAGGAGTTTTCGGCGCGGCTCGATGATCTTATGCTGCGTGGCAACAGCGACATCGCCTTTGTGATTGGCGGATCGGACGGCGTGAGCGATGACGTGCGCGCACGAGCCGACGAGATGCTCAGCTTTGGACGTATTACCTTGCCGCATAACTTGGCGCGCGTGGTGCTGCTGGAGCAAATCTATCGCGCCTGCAAGATCAGCCGAGGCGAGCCGTATCACAAATAGGTCGGCAATACGAAACAATGGCGTGGGACAATAGCTTTCGTTTTGAAGAGCGTGTCTGAGAGGACTATGAGATATGAAGATTGGGTTTGTCGGTTTTGGCAATATGGCGAGCGCTATGGCTGATGGCTGGATCGCTGCCGGTGTAGCTGCGAGCGACATGTGCGCCTGCGCGGGTCGCTACGACGCACTGGTTGAGCGCTGCGAGGCGCGCGGCATGGTCGCCTGCCACGATGCCGCCGAGGTTGTCGCCACATCCGATATCGTGGTCGCTGCGGTCAAACCGTACATGATCGAGAAGGTATTCGCCCCGCTCAAGGATGTTCTTGCCAAAAAGGTCGTTCTGTCGGTTGCCTGGACCTGGGACAGTGCCAAGTGGGAGCAGGTCCTGCCGGGCGTCGCGCATATCTCGACGGTGCCCAACACGCCGGTTTCGGTGGGCGAGGGCGTCATCGCTTGCGAGAAGGCTTCCACGCTTAGTGATGAGCAGAGCGCGGTGGTGCTTGATCTGCTTGGCAAGCTCGGTGCGGTGGTCGAGCTCGATACGAGCCTGCTGTTCGTGGGCGGCACGGTGGGTGGTTGCGCTCCGGCATTTGTCGCTATGGCAATCGAGGCCCTGGGCGATGCGGCGGTCAAGCACGGTATCCCGCGTGCCGATGCCTATCGCATTGTGAGCCAGATGGTGCTAGGTACGGCAAAGCTGCAGCTTTCAACTGGCCAGCATCCTGCGGCGATGAAGGATGCCGTATGCTCGCCCGGTGGCGCCACCATCAAGGGCGTCGTTGCGCTCGAGGACGCCGGCATGCGCAGTGCCCTGGTCAAGGCAATCGACGCAACCCTCCAGTAAAACCTGCCATTTAGGGACAGGTTTATTTTGGCAGGTTTTTCCTGCTGTTTTGTCCTTTTAGCGAAAAGCGCCCCGCAACCGGATCGTTACCGGTTGCGGGGCGCTTGCGTTTGCCCAGATAAAACCGACCAAAATAAACCTGTCCCTTTTTGGCAGATTAGTCCCAGAAGCTGTCTTCCTCATCCTCGGACTTGGGTCCGCGGTCGACGTACATCTTATGGGTACGCTTCTCCATTACAAAGGCAAGAATCGCAAATAACAGGATGCCGCCGGCGAAAAGGATGGCAAAACCGGTGCGGGTGCCAAACAAAAAGGAAAAAACTGCGTCCATTGGGTGCCTTCTTGCGTAGTTGAGTTGGGTCGTAAACGCTCATAAGTATATACTTGCCCATACATGTACAAGGTTGCAACCTAAATGGAATGTATATCGCCGGAGGATCTAATGCTTGATATCAAGTTTGTTCGCGAGAACCCCGATGCCATCGATGTCGCCATGGCTAACCGTCAGACGTCTTGGGACCGCGAGAAGTTCTTTGAGCTCGACGACGAGCGCCGTGCCGTCATCACCGAGGTCGAGGAGCTCCAGGCCACGCGCAACGCCGAGTCCAAGAAGATCGGCGCCCTGATGAAGGAGGGCAAGAAGGACGAGGCCGAGGCCGCCAAGGAGGCCGTGCGCGCCGTCAACGAGAAGATTGACGGTCTGGCCGAGCGCCGCACCGCCCTCGAGCAGGAGCAGTACGACTTCATGGCTCACCTGCCCAACATTCCTTGCGAGGCCACGCCGTACGGCAAAGACGAGGACGAGAACATCGAGCGTCGCCGCTGGGGCACCCCGCGCGAGTTCGACTTCGACTTTAAGCCGCACTGGGATCTGGGTACCGACCTCGACATCCTTGACTTCGAGCGTGGCAACAAGCTCTCCGGCAGCCGCTTCACCGTTCTCGGTGGCGCCGGCGCCCGCCTGGAGCGCGCCCTTATCAACTTCTTCCTGGACACGCACACGAGCCGTGGCTTCAAGGAGTGGTGGCCGCCCATCGTCGTCAAGCGTCAGACCATGTTTGGCACGGGCCAGCTGCCCAAGTTCGAGGACGACGCCTATCACGTCTCGGGCGACAACTTCCTGATCCCTACCGCCGAGGTCGTGCTCACCAACCTGCACGCCGGTGAGGTCCTCGACGCCGACACCCTGCCGCGCCGTTACACCGCCTTCACCCCCTGCTTCCGCGAGGAGGCCGGTTCCGCCGGTCGCGACACCCGCGGCATCATCCGTCAGCACGAGTTCGACAAGGTCGAGATGGTCAAGTTCGCTAAGCCGGAGGAGTCCGACGAGGAGCTCGAGAGCATGACCGCCGAGGCCGAGTACCTGCTGCAGCAGCTGGGCCTTCCGTATCGCGTGATTAGCCTGTGCACCGGCGACTTGGGCTTCTCTGCCCGTCAGACCTACGACGTCGAGGTCTGGCTGCCGAGCTACAACGCCTACAAGGAGATCAGCTCCTGCTCCAACTGCGGTGACTTCCAGGCTCGCCGCGCCAACATCAAGTATCGCGACCCCGAGAACTTCAAGGGTTCGCGCTATCTGCACACTCTCAACGGTTCCGGCCTGCCGGCCGGCCGCACCATGGCCGCCATTCTGGAGAACTACCAGAACGCCGACGGCACCATCACGATCCCCGAGGTTCTGCGTCCCTACATGGGCGGCCTCGAGAAGATCGAGCCGGTCGCGTAACTTGGCTGCATAGGGGATATACAAGGGCGCTCCCTCGGGGGCGCCCTATTTCGTGCGCAGGTCCATACCATGCCGTGCGGACAGCTCAATGGAAAATACACGAACAACTGTTCTGTAAACAGCCATCTACCTGCTATGCTTTTGCTAAATAAGAGCGAGAGAAAGGGGACGCAATGGAGCTGTTTGATGATCGGGTGGTTTTGTTTGAGAGCGACGAGGGCGGGGAGTACCTGCTTGTAACGTGTGAGTCGTCTGGCATGGGCGGCCTGGTGGTTCGGCAGACGAGTGAGGGTCCGTTGACACAATGGTGCTTTGAGGAGTCGCCGCATGTGGTCGAGACCCTTGTGACGCACGAGGGACTTGTGGCGCTTGAGCGGTTTTATGAGGTGGGAACTTCTAACCAGGTGGCGCGCATGCTGAGTATCTCGTTTGCCGACTACGACTGCGCCCAACGGGTGCGTTCGCTTTTGGGGGAGCTTGGCGCCGGGTTCGATGTGATTGAGAAGCCAATCGATCGCACAAGAAGCGCTGATGCTTGTGGTGCAGCGTGACAAATTGCGGCCCGCGCAAAAAAAGTTTGAGATTTTGCTTGACTCTAACGAACTAAAGTGGTTCTATATGTCTTGCGCTGCGGCGTTACCTCAGCTGGATAGAGGGTCTGACTACGAATCAGAACGTCATAGGTTCGAATCCTATACGCCGCACCAATTGAAATTGAAAGCCTCCGGCAACGGGGGCTTTTCTTTTACGTAAACACCGCATGGATTCGAACCTCGGTCGAGGCGCGGGCGTAAAGCGGACGATTTCCTGTCGACTCGTGTAAGATTCCGAGTAGATGTCGCGACTAATTCGCGACCACTCCTTCTTCAAGCGACCGATCAGGGTGATACTTCGTGGCAGAGCGTCCGACATACAAGCTCAGGTTTCTCGATCCCAAGAAGCGCTTTCCGGCGATGCCCGAGCAGCCAGCGGGACGCTCGTATGGCGTGGTCTGGAAACTCTTTGGCGAGGATCAGCATGAATCTTGTTATGTCGTCGAATTCGTTGGCAAAAGTCGTGTGTCGCTTTTGGGCTACGTAAGCGTTTCGGGTGAGGTGTACAAGGTGGACCGTCCCGTTAGCGAGGCTCCGCTGCCCAACGATCCCGACATGGAACTGGTCCTTGACGAGTCGGATTCCAGTATTGGTGAGATTATGGTAAGGGAAGCCAACGGTGCAATGCACGCGTGCGCACAAACTTCCGGCTCTCCCGAAGGCCCCATGCGCGAGCAGTCCGACCGCGCGACATGGAATTCGACCCGCGCCCTTCCTTACGGCGAGTTCATGGCCTCGATGTTCTTGCGCTACGTGATATTTGCCAACTCCGAAAGCGCTATTGCGAACACGGCGGGCGTCGACGGTCTCGATGCGGACATGCAAAACGTTGTCGACAAGATCAAGCTCGTAAAGTTACCCGAGCCGGTCGAGGTGTTTTTGGGCTTTAACACGGCGCCGCTCCCCGATGCTATCGAGACGCTGCTTTACCGCGTTGACCATGCCGAGAATCCGAGCGGTATCGAGCGTTATGCCGCCGCCCTTATGAGCGAGGTCGACTTGCCCCATCTACGCACCATTGCCGCCAAGTCCGAAATGAGCCTAGCGCGCATCGACCGGTCAAAGCTGTTCTATCTCAATTTTGATCGCAGCTTGCTGGACCAGGACGAGATTGACATGCTGCTTGCCATCGAGTGCCGTCTCAACCGCCTCTCCGGCATCCTTGAGCGCATCGGGGCCGGATTGGTCCCCGCGGCATCCTCGCCGAGCCTTGAAGGCTGTGCGCTCTTTGATTCGTGGCATATCGCCAAGACGACCAACGATGTTCCCCGACTGCTCGATACAACCTCGAGCGACAACCCGTGGTCCAAACCGGGAACGGTGGCTTGTCAGCCGGGCGGTGAGTGGGATGTGCGTACCCGCTTCGCACGTATTGTCGAGGCACTTAACGTGGTCACGCGGCTCGACTATACCTATCGGGCAAACGTTGCCGAGGGGATCATGCTCGTTCGGTTTGGGCAGTCTGTCGTTGATGCCATGCCGCAACGTGAATACGACGCTCAAGATGACGCCTGGCGCGAGTTGGACGAGGACGCGCGTGCGATCTGGGCCGCGGAGCACGATGCGCGCGTGGCGCTCACGCTTGCAGCAGCGTGTTTTGCCGCGGGCACCTGCATCACGCGCTGCTATGTGCAGATTGCTGCTCCCGACAGTGAGCAGGGCGAGCGCGTTGTTGCAACGTATTTCTTTGGGCGCGCGGCCTATCTGGCCGATTGCGTGCCTGTCGCCAAGGATCTTGAGAGCATGGACATGGACGATATGTCGTGCAAGCGTGTGCTTGAGGCATATGAGGCAACCGCTCCGGAGACGATTGAGCCGGCGGAGGTTCATGCTCGTCCGCGTGATGACCATCGCATGCTGCCGCCGGCGCTGCGCGATCTGCTGCTTGCCGATACGGCTGACGAGCTGGAGGTCATGGAAGAGGACGACGACCCATACGTGGCCCGTGTTGTTGAATTGCGCGAGCAGGCAAAAGTCGACCGTACAGGTGCTTTTGAAGGCTTTTCCCGTCTTGTCGAGGAGTTGGAGGCCAAGTGCGCCGTCGCCGAGCTTTTGGCGACAGGTCCGGTTCAAACGCAGTTTTGCGATAACCAGCTGGTGCGCATGGTGCTACCGGTGTTGGAAGAAGACCGCTCTGTGCGAATCCTTCGTGCGCCCGATGCGCTGTACTTTGCCCAGCACGAGATCTGCAGCTTTTACGCCGAGCAAGAGGACTTTGAACGAGCACTGCCCGAGGTGCGCCATCTTTACGATCTGGCGCGCTCGTCCATGCAGTCGCACTTTGCGCTCATCAACGTGCTTGCGCGTCTGGAGCGCTTTGACGAGATTATCGAGGTGGCGCGCCACGGCCTACGTATTGCCAGCGATCGTTCTGCAATCGGCTACCTGTTCTATCGCTTGGCGTTTGCCTATTGGAATTGCGATCAGCTCGACCTGGCGCTGGCTTGTTACCGTCTGGTGCCGCGCGGCGAGGAGTCTGGCAGCAGCGCGCTGGAAGAAATGCAGGGCCTTATGAACGAGATGGGCGTCAGCGAGCCTCCGACGTTCGAGGAAGCGGTCGAGACCATCCACAGGGCTGGACTAGAGCTGCCGCCAGTGTCCGCCGTGACGAATCAGCTGGCAGATGCCGCTGTGCAACTGGTCGACAACGGTTTCTTTTTCCTGGCGCGCGGTTGTATCTTCCAAATGTGGCGCACCATGGGCAACGACGAGCTCGGCTCCCTCAACCGCTCGCTGGGGTAGGCGAAGCTTTCAAGAAGGAAAGGCTGCTAGGCAATTAGAAAATTTCCTCTTGCTCATCCTTGGCTGTTTGGTTACTATAGAACGGCTGTTACGGAGAGCTGACCGAGAGGCCGAAGGTGCTCGCCTGCTAAGCGAGTATGCCCCAAAAGGGCATCTGGGGTTCGAATCCCCAGCTCTCCGCCAGTATGACTTGAAAGAAGGGTCCCATTTGGGGCCCTTTTTTGTGCGGAGAAAGGAGGCTGGGGATTCGAACCCTCAAAAAAAGAGGCATCCTTTCGGACGCCTCCTTTCAGTGGACTTATTATTCTTGCGCCCTACACCTCGGGCGCCTTGGCGACGGTCTCGCTTTCTGCCGTGAGTGGGCGGTTGTCGATGCGACGGCCCAAGCGATCGAGCTTCACGAGTAGCCATTCAATGGGATTCGGCCCTGCGCCTTCCTCGTCGGCAACTAGGTCCATGACGGCGATCTTGGTGCCGTCCTGCTTGAGCGTGACGCTGCCCACCTTGTCGCCCACATGCACCGTGCCCGAAAGATCGTCGTAGCTAACCTTTTCGGTCACCTCGCCGGCAAGGGAAAACACGGTCGCTTGCGCCGTAGGATCGGCGAGTGTGGCGTCGATCGTCTTATCCGTCCAGTCGGTTTGGCCAATGCGCGCCATAAGCGGGTTGCCGTTGGCGGTCTTTTCCTGTGTGTTGGCGATTGCGACCGTCACCTTGTGACCGTAGTACCAATTGGCAAGGGTTGCGGTATCGGTAAAGCGCTGGTCGGTGGTGGTGGAGTTCAAAACGACGGTGTAGATCTCGTCGCCGTCGCGGTTGTAGGCGCTCGTAAAGCAATAGCCCGCGTCGTCGGTGGTGCCGGTCTTGCCACCGATGTTGCCATCTTGGCCCAGCAAATAGTTATGCGTGTCCATGGAATGCGAATGGTCGGTGCCGTCGGCGCCCGTGACCTCGATCCAGGAATCCTCGCTCGCTACGACCTCGCGGATCGTGTCGTTTTTCATGGCCTCCTGCATCATCAGCGCTACGTCGTGTGCGGTTGAGTGCATATCGCCAGCCCACTCATCAAAGTCCAGACCATGCGGGTTTTCAAAAAGCGTACCGGTGCAGCCGAGCTTCTTAGCGCGCTCGTTCATGGCCTTCACAAAGGTTGCCTCGGCGTCTTTGGTCTTAGGGTCGATCTTCTTGCCCACATATTCGGCGAGCACGATGGCGGCGTCGTTGCCCGAGGGAATCATCAGGCCGCGCAGTGCCTGCTCCACGGTAAGCTCGTCACCTTCGAGCAAGCCGGCGGTCGAATTACCCACGGTGGCTGCGGCGTTGCTCACCGTGACCTTCTCGTCCATCTTGCAATTCTCGACGGTTAGGATTGCGGTCATGACCTTGGTGATCGAGGCGATTTTGACCTGCTCATCGGCGCCGCGGGCATAGTAGACGGTGCCGTCTTTGCCCATGACGAGGGCATTGGTCGCATCGATATCGGGCAGGTTTTCGGCCGTGATGCCGCGCGCATCGGCGGTTTTGCCGCAGACATTGTCGGTCGTGAGCACTTGGGCGCCGGCGACGGTGGGCACGCCAGCGGTAAGGGCGATAGCGCAGACAAAGCCGGCGGCAAGCTGGGCTGAGCGCTTTGCAAAAGAGGTGAGGGACTTCACAGATTTCGCTTTCGACGGGATGGTCTCTTCTGGAACTAGAGTATATCGTTTGCCGGCATCGGCGATCATCGCGTGCGTGCGTGGCCCACATCCGCGCCCGAACGGACACATTGGTGCTTAAGGTCGACTTAATCGCCCGCGCTTGTTGTGTGTGGCACGCGCCGCCTCGGGCATAATGGAGCGCGAGAGGAGCACGCATGAACGAGCGCATTTTGGTAGTTGATGACGAGAAAGCCATCGCCGACCTGGTTGGTATCTACCTTACAAAAGAGGGCTTTGATGTCCAGATTGCCTACAGCGGGGCCGATGCGGCCAAGGCGATTCTGGAGCAGGAGTTTGATCTGGCGCTGCTGGATGTCATGCTGCCTGATATCGACGGCTTTGAGCTGTTGCGTACGATCCGTTCCAGCCATACCTATCCCGTGATCATGCTGACGGCACGCGATGCCCAGCAGGATAAGATCGAGGGGCTCTCGCTTGGCGCAGACGATTATGTGGTCAAGCCGTTCCGTCCGCTGGAGCTCATTGCACGCGTTCATGCTCAGCTTCGTCGTTATACCAGCTAC
The DNA here is from genome assembly GCA_900546115.1 of uncultured Collinsella sp. GTDB lineage: Bacteria > Actinomycetota > Coriobacteriia > Coriobacteriales > Coriobacteriaceae > Collinsella. The sequence continues at coordinate 15,249 of URBQ01000026.1, read as the reverse complement.
GGCAGCCGCGCACAGGCGGTCGAGTCGCCGATCATCCAGCTCGACGGCCTCGAGATCAACCGCGACGCCCGCTCTGTGACGGTGGACGGTGCGCCGGTGCGCCTTACGCCCATCGAGTATTCCATCTTGCTGTATCTGGTCGAGCATCGTGGTAGCGTGGTGCCCGTGGAGGACCTGTTCCGCGCGGTGTGGAACGAGGACTTTATGCCCGGCTCCAACAATACGGTTATGGTGCACATTCGCCATCTGCGCGAAAAGATCGGCGACGATGCCCAGAAGCCGCGCTTTATCAAAAACGTCTGGGGCGTCGGCTACATAATCGAATAACGCCTTTGATGGTGGGGGAGTAGATATGACAAAAGACGATAGGCGGGCATTCGAGGTACCCGATCGACTCTTTGAATACGTACGGGCGGTCGTTGACAACCGTGCGTTAGCGACGGTGCTGCTCTTTTTGCTGAGTCTGCTGCTCATCGGCATTGACAATATCGTTGGCATCCTGGCAGTTCTACTCATTGGCTTTTTGCTGACTGATCGATTCGAAATCGTTCGCCGCTGTGTGGTGATCGGCGGCGCCGCGTGGACAATTACGTTGGCGATCGGGTCCATGGCGCTTGGCGGTATTGGCGAGCCCGTATTCTTTGACGCCGGCTTTGTGTTCAACATGCTTGGATTTGTGCTGGCGCTTGCCGTGTGCGTGCTGTTCTTTTGCGGCCGCGCCCTGTACTACCAGGGCTATGAGCAGGGCGAGCAGCATGCCGATTGTGTGCTGGCCGCTCGTATTCAAGATCGCCTGATCGATCACCCCGACACCTGGGACAACATCGACGGCGACTTCCTGGAGGTCGAGGGCGCACTCAACCGTGTGCGCGATCGCGAGCGCAAGGTGCAACAGGCCTTGCGTGACGAGTCTCATCGCAAGGACGATCTAGTCACGTACTTGGCACATGACCTACGCACCCCGCTTGCCAGTGTGGTGGGCTATCTTTCGCTGCTGCAAGAGGCTCCTGAGCTGCCGGTTGAGCAACGTGCGCACTTTACGGGCGTGGCGCTCGACAAGGCGCACCGGCTCGATGCACTCATCGAAGAGTTCTTCGATATCACGCGCTTTGACTTCCACGATATCGTGCTCACGCGCGGCTATGTTGATCTGGGGTTGCTGCTGGCTCAGGTGGCTGACGAGTTCTATCCCATCCTCAACGAGCAACATAAGGAAGCCCAGGTTGATATTCGCGAGGACCTGACGGTGCTCGTGGATGGCGATAAGATGGCCCGCGTGTTTAACAACATCATGAAAAACGCCGTCGCCTATAGCTATGAGGGCTCGACTATCACGATTGAGGCCAGGCGCCAAGACGATGGCGGCGTGCGCGTGCGCTTTATCAATCAGGGCGATCCTATCCCTGCGGCTAAGCTCAAGGTGATCTTTGAGAAGTTCTATCGCCTGGATGCGGCGCGTGCGACCAATCGCGGTGGTGCCGGTTTGGGCCTTGCTATTGCCAAGGAGATCATCGCGGCACACGGCGGTACCGTTGCATGTGAATCGACGCCCGAACACACGATATTCACCATCGAGCTGCCCGCCGCATAGCTAGCGTGCCCTTACAAACACTTGACAATGTGCTCACGTGCGTATGAGCCGCGATTCCTACTATCGATACTGCTGAATTGATATCGATATGGAGGTGTGCGGTATGACGGCTGCTGCGGCTGTGGAGCCCACGGAGCTTGAAGAACTCATGGAAGCGCAGGCCGAGGCCGCGCATGAGCGCGAGGTTGGGGATGCGACTCGCCCCACGGCAGAGGATCTTGCCGCCTCGCCGACGCGCATCGACGTCGAGGGCCTCGACCTGTTCTATGGCGACCACCATGCGCTCAAGGACGTGAATATCAAGATCCGCGACAAGCAGATCACCTCGTTCATCGGGCCTTCGGGCTGCGGAAAGTCCACGTTGCTGCGCTGCTTTAACCGCATGAACGACGGCATCAAGGATTGCCGCATCGAGGGCAAGATTGCGCTCGATGGTCAAGATATCCTGGGCGATTGCGACATCTGCCGTTTGCGCCAGCGCGTGGGCATGGTGTTCCAACGCCCCAACCCATTTCCCATGAGCATCTACGACAACGTCGCCTACGGTCCTCGCGGTATGGGTGTGCGCGACCGCGCCGTGCTCGATGAGCTGGTCGAGGACTCCCTGCGTCGCGCTGCCCTGTGGGACGAGGTCAAGGACAAGCTCAAAGAGTCGGGCCTGGGTCTTTCGGGTGGACAGCAGCAGCGCCTGTGCATCGCCCGCGCACTTGCCGTGCAGCCCGACATTCTGCTGATGGACGAGCCGACCTCGGCACTCGACCCTGTGTCGACGTTGGTGGTGGAGCAGCTGGCCTGCGAGCTCAAGGAGACCTGCACGCTGGTGGTCGTGACGCACAACATGCAGCAGGCCGCGCGTATTTCCGATTCGGTTGCGTTCTTTTTGCTGGGTGAGCTGGTGGAGCACGCGCCCACCGCGCAACTCTTCAAGAATCCGTCCGATCCACGCACCGCGGATTATTTGACGGGGCGTTTTGGCTGACGCTGTCTTTTACAGGTGCCTTTAGGGTTAAGATGCGGTCATATCGGCCGCAAAGGGGTTCAACATGATCTATTACGTCGAGGACGATGACAACATCAGGGATTTGACAGTCTACGCGCTGCGCAAGCAGGGAATCGAGGCCGAGGGCTTTTCGTGTGATGGCGAGTTTAAAGCTGCCGTGGCGCGACGGGTGCCCGATGCTGTGCTGCTCGATATCATGCTACCCGACACCGATGGCTTGGCGATTATGCGTCGCCTGCGTGCCGATCGCCTGACGGCGACGGTGCCCATCATGATGCTTACCGCCAAGGACACCGAACTCGACAAGGTGATGGCGCTCGATGGCGGTGCCGACGATTACCTGACTAAGCCGTTTTCGCTCATGGAGCTTGCGAGCCGCTGCCGCGCACTGCTGCGTCGCGGCGGCATGGTCAAGCAGGCGAGCGATGTGCTCAGCGTGGGCGACATCGTGCTTTCGCCCAGCCATCGCGAGGTGACCGTTGCCGGCGAGCCGCTTAAGCTCACCCTGCGCGAGTTCGACCTGCTCGAGTACCTCATGCGCAAGCCCGGCGTGGTCTTTACCCGCGAGTCGTTGCTGCAGAGCGTGTGGGGCTGGGACTTCGACGGCGGTTCGCGCACCGTTGACGTGCACGTGCAGACGCTTCGCCAAAAACTGGGCGAGCATGCCAGCGCCATCGAGACCGTGCGCGGCGTGGGTTATCGCCTGGCCGAGCCTTCTGCCGGTGATGGTGCCGAAGGCGACGACACCGCGGCCACCGCATCGGAGGAGTAACCCGTGGTCTTCGCCCCCCAGGGAAAACACACGCTGTCGCACCGCGTTTTTGTGACGATCTTTGTCTGCGCCATGGCGGTTATCGTGGCGTTTACGGTGCTGGGTGCGTTCTTTGTGCAAAACACTTTGGCGGATGCCACGAGTGCCAATCTGGCGCAGGAAACTGAGCTCATTGCTGCCGCCCTCGACGAGCAACAGGAGCCCATTCCGTTCTTGCGAAGCCTCGATCGCGAGGATCTTCGTATCACGCTGATCAATAAGGACGGATCTGTTGCCTACGACAACGAGGCGTCGCCTTCCACACTGCCCAACCATGGCGATCGCCCCGAGGTCATCGAGGCCTTTGAGAGTGGTTCGGGTTCCGCGGAGCGCGCAAGCTCTACACTCGACGAGATTATGCTGTATCGCGCCGTCACCCTTGATAACGGCCAGGTCGTTCGCTTGGCGCAGGCCCAGCCTGGCGTTGCGGCGATTTTGCTGTCGATGCTGGCGCCGATGCTGCTTATCGCAGCAGCGGGTGCAGTACTCTCGTTTTTTATGGCGCGCCGTGAGTCCCGCGCCATCATCGCGCCGTTGCAAGAGGTGGATTTGGATCACCCACGCCGTAGCTATGAGCACGCCTATGCCGAGATGGTCCCCATGCTTGAGCGTATCGAGTCGCAGCGCCAGGAACTCAAGCGCCAAATGGCGGTGCTAGCGGACAACGACCGTATGCGCCGCGAGTTCACGGCGAATATCACCCATGAGCTCAAGACGCCGCTTACGGCGATTTCGGGCTATGCCGAGCTCATCGCAAATGGCATGGTCGAGGGCGAGGACGACCTGCGCAACTTTGGCGGTCGCATCTATCGTGAGGCGGGCCGCTTGGCAGCGCTTGTCAACGACATCCTTACGCTGTCTAACTTGGACGAGGCCGAACGTGCAACTGAAGGCGAGGCAGTGCCCATTGGGTCCACGGAGCCTATTGAGCTCTCGCGTGCGATCTACGCGGTTGAGCAGCGTCTTGAACAGGTTGCCCGTCAGGCGAATGTGACGATAAGTCATGAGGCCAAGCCTGTGGTCATCGAAGGCGTGTCGCGCTTGGTCGACGAGCTCATCTATAATCTGGCAAGCAACGCCATCCGCTACAATCGGCCCGGCGGTACGGTTACGCTGCAGTGCGGCACCAACGACGAAGGCCATCCGTTCCTCGCTGTCGCCGACACGGGAATCGGTATCGCGCCTGAAGAACAGGGCAAGGTATTCGAGCGGTTCTATCGCGTGGACAAGAGTAGGTCCAAGGCACGCGGCGGAACCGGCCTGGGGCTTGCCATTGTCAAGCATGCGGCCCTGTATCATCACGCCACGCTTGATCTGTCGAGCGAGTTGGGCGTGGGAACCACCATAACGGTGACGTTTCCCATACAGCAGGACGAGCCATTCGCATAGCGATACAACACAGATATTGATGTAGACGCCGCATTTGACTTTCGGGTGCGGCGTTGTTGTGCAATTTTACGATTGCTTCCGACATTTTTACAGGAGAGCCTGTTTCTTATGTATAGAGTTTGGTTTCGGTAAAAAGATGCGATAACATACGGACAGTTTTGTCAATCCGAACTGGGGAAATGAAAGGCAAGCTGCATGACCCTTCTCGAACTGTTCCAGCTGCTGAAGAAGCACCTCAAGCTGGTCATCACCCTTCCGGTGGTCTGCGCGATCGCCATGGGCATCGTGTCCTTCGTTGCGATGGACAACACCTATACCGCGACGACGAGCATGTACATTCTCGCCAAGACCGACGATAGCGGTCAGATGAGCTACAACGATCTCTCGGCGAGCCAGATGCTTTCCAACGATATCGCCACGCTGCTGGATAGCGATAGCGTTAAGAGCGGCGCCGCCAAAGAACTGGGCCTCACCGATTTGGATGACTACAAGGTGTCTGTTTCCTCCGAGACCACCACGCGTGTCATTACGCTTTCGGTTACCGGCACCGATGCCAAGGAGACGGCTGAGGTCGCAAAGGCCATTGCCAGCTCGGTGAGTACGGTCGCTCAGAACGTCGGCGCTGCCCAGAGCATCAACGTTATCGACGAGGCTAAGACCCCCGAAGCCCCCAGCGGCCCCAAGCGCACGCTGTATATTGCCGTCGCGTTCCTCGCCGGTATCTTTATCGCAGTTGCCTATGTCGTTTTGGCGGACATGCTCAATACCCGCATCCGCGGTGCCGAAGAGGCAGAAGAGCTCCTGGGTATTCCCGTTGTTGGCCGAATTCCGGCTATGAAAGGTGGTAAATAGGCATGGCTAAGGCAAAGAACACCGATAAGCTCGTTGTGCAGAATGCCGCCAAGACCCTTCTGGCCAACATCCGCTTTGCGAGCGTGGACGACCCCATTCGCACCATCACCGTTACCTCCTCGATTCCCAACGAGGGCAAGTCTACGGTTTCCATTAATCTTGCTCAGGCAATCGCCACGAGCGGCAAGAGTGTCCTGCTGGTCGAGGCTGATATGCGTCGCAGGTCCCTTGCCGATATGCTCGGCGTCCGCTCCCGCGGCGGACTCTATGCAGTCCTGTCCGAGCAGGTTTCTATCGACCAGGCGATTGTCGAGACAGGTCAGAAGAATTTCTACTTCCTCGATGCCGAGCCGCACATTCCCAATCCTGCCGACATCATCGTCTCCCATCGCTTTGCCAAGCTGGTCAAGGCACTGTCTGCTAAGTTCCAGTACGTCATCTTCGATGCTCCTCCGGTCGGCACCTTCATCGATGCTGCCGAGATTGCCAGCCTGACCGACGGCGCGCTGTTCGTGGTGCGCGAGGACTTTACCAAGCGCGAAGAGGCGCTCAACGCTATCGCCCAGCTTAAGAAGTCCGAGAAGGTCAAGCTCATCGGTACCGTCATGAATTACTGTGAGACCGAGACCAGCGAGTACTATTATTCTTACTACACCAAGGACGGTAAGAAGGTTAAGAAGGGCTCCGACGATCAGGGCACTTCCAAAAAGGGCATCTTCACCAACCGAGCAAACGTTTAGTTGATTAAGGCTGACCTATGCGTGACATTCATTGCCATATCTTGCCGGGTGTAGACGACGGCGCCGCCGATCTCGAAGAGAGCTTGGCGATGCTCGAGGCTGCCAAGCGGGCCGGTGTAACCAGAATCGTTTGCACTCCTCACTGCCGTGATCCCTATTTTGATTACGACAAGATGTGGGATGCCTTTGAGCTGCTGCGCGATAACGCTGACGGTTTTCCGCTCCAGATGGGCTTCGAGGTCAACCATCGAAAGCTCGTTGAGCTTGGTATCGATGCCGCGGATCACTTGCATTTCGATGGGACCAACGAGTTTCTGCTCGAGCTTTCGACGCATGCCGATGCGTATGCGTTTAGAGAGTACGAGAACACGATTTACGATTTGCAGTGCCGTGGCTATCAGGTGATCATCGCTCATCCTGAGCGCTATCGTGCGGTTCAAAAGGATGTAAGCGTGGCGGAGCGCCTGGTCGATATGGGCTGCAAGCTGCAGGCTTCGGCGGACTTTATTGCCGGCGGTCGCTTTGGTCGCGAGAAAAAGCCGGCACAGCGCCTGTTCGATCAGAACCTGTACAGCTTCATCGCGAGCGATGCCCATAACGTGGGTCATTACGATTGCCTGGCGAAGGCTCGCGCGAAGTTTAGCGTGCGCGGAGCTCATTTTCGCTAAAATCTGTCCCTAACGTTCGCATTGAATGAAAGGGCAGCCATGGATATCCAACTTAAGACGGGATGCTTTGATGACGCGGCGTTGGTGCGCCGCGTCGTTTTTATGGACGAGCAGGGCTACGAGAACGAGTTTGACGCTATCGACGAGGATCCGAATTGCATTCATGTGACGCTCTATGTAGACGGCGAGCTTGCCGGTTGCTCGCGCGTGTTTCCCGAAGAGCTTGAGCGCGCGGCTGACGCAGAGGCTCCGGTGTCGCCGGCGTGCGACTTGGACGAAGGCGTCGCAGCGGGGGAGACCTACATTATGGGGCGCGTCGCCGTGCTGCCGGCTATGCGTCGTCGTGGTTTGGCGAGCAAGATTGTCGAGGCCAGTGATACTGCCGCGCGTGATGCCGGCGCCAAGCTCATTAAGCTGCACGCGCAGGAATACGTGCTGCCGCTCTATGCCAAGGCGGGTTACACGCAGATTGCCCCGGTGGACTATGAGGATGAAGGCCAGCCCCATGCCTGGATGGCCAAACGGGTCGAGGGTGGCAGATAGGGACGTTCCTTTTCTGCCGGCAGTTGGGGACACTCCTTGGCAATTGGCGCATCAGAGCGTTTGGACATACAGTTTTTCGATTCCGTATGTATATATGCGCGCTAATGGGTTATAAAATCTAAGTCTGAACATAGCAGGTCTGCGATGCGGCTCGGGCAACCGGGCCGTTTTTGCGGACGGGGGTAGCGCGAAAGGACTGCACATGCGTCAATTTAAGACCGAGAGCAAAAAACTGCTCGACCTCATGATCAACTCCATCTACACCAATAAGGAAATCTTCCTGCGCGAGCTTATCTCTAACGCGAGCGACGCCGTCGACAAGCTCAACTTTAAGAGCCTGCAGGACCCGAGCGTCAAGCTCGACCAGGGCGACCTGGCTATTCGCGTCTGCTTTGATAAAGACGCCCGCACCATTACCATCTCGGATAACGGCATTGGCATGACCGCCGAGGAGCTCGAGCGCAATCTGGGCACCATCGCCCATTCCGGCTCCGAGGAGTTTAAGACCGAGAACGCCGAGCAGCAGGGTTCCGATGTCGACATCATCGGTCAGTTTGGCGTGGGTTTCTACTCCGCCTTTATGGTCGCCAGCCACGTGAAGGTTGTCAGCCGCGCTTATGGCGAGGATACCGCCCACGTTTGGGAGTCCGACGGTCTTGAGGGCTACACCATCGAGGATGGCGAGCGCGCCGAGCACGGCACCGATGTCATCCTGACGCTGCGCGAGAACGAGAAGCTCGACGCCGACGGCGAGGCCGAGACCTACGATCGCTTCCTGACCGAGTGGGGCCTCAAGAGCCTGATTCAGCAGTACAGCAACTATGTGCGCTACCCGATACAGATGATGGTGTCCAAGAGCCGCCAGAAGCCCAAGCCCGAGGATGCTGGCGATGACTACACGCCCGAGTACGAGGACTACCAGGAGCTCGAGACCGTCAATTCCATGACACCGATCTGGAAGAAACGCAGCTCCGATGTCGAGCAGAAGGACTACGACGAGTTCTACAAGTCCACATTCCACGACTTTGACGATCCCGCGCGCACTATCAGCTTCCACGCCGAGGGCACGCTTGAGTACGATGCGCTGCTGTTTGTGCCGGGTCGCGCCCCGTTCGATCTGTACAGCAAGGACTACGAGAAGGGCCTGGCGCTCTACAGCTCTAACGTGCTGATTATGGAGAAGTGCGACGACCTGCTGCCCGACTACTACAACTTTGTCCGTGGCGTCGTGGATTCTGCCGACGTGTCGCTCAACATCTCGCGTGAGACGCTGCAGCAGAACCGTCAGCTTAAGGCTATTGCCAAGCGTGTGGAAAAGAAGATCACCGCCGACCTTGAGGATATGCGTGACAACGATCGCGAGGCCTACGAGAAGTTCTTTGAGAACTTTGGCCGCGGTCTTAAGTACGGCATCTACTCGAGCTATGGCATGAAGGCCGATGAGCTCGCCGACCTGCTGCTGTTCTGGTCTGCCAAGGAACAGAAGATGATTACCCTGGCCGAGTATGCCAAGGGTATGCCCGAGGATCAGAAGGCCATCTACTACGCCGCCGGCGACTCGCGTGAGCGCTTGGCCAAGATGCCCGTGGTAAAGGGCGTGCTCGAGCGCGGCTATGACGTGCTGTTGCTGACGCAGGATGTGGATGAGTTCACGTTCCAGGCTATGCGTGAGTACGTTGCCGCCGATATGCCTAAGATCTACGAGGACGACGCCGCCCGCGAGGCTGCCGAGAAGGCCGTTGCCGACGGTGCCGAGCCCGAGGTCGAGGATCGTCACCTGGAGCTCAAGAACGTCGCGACTGGCGATCTTGATCTGGCGACCGAGGACGAGAAGAAGGAGGCCGAGGACGCCACCAAGGAAAACGAGGACCTCTTTAGCGCCATGAAGGAGGCGCTCGGTGACAAGGTCGAGAAAGTTGCCGTCTCCGCGCGCCTGACCGATGCCCCCGCTTGCATCACCACCGAGGGTCCGCTTTCGCTCGAGATGGAGAAGGTGCTCCAGAAGGGACCCGAGGGCGCGCCCGACGGTATGCCCAAGAGCCAGCGCGTGCTCGAGCTCAACGCCAAGCACCCGGTCTTTGACAAGCTTGTCGCTGCTCAGAAGGCAGGCGACGCCGACAAGATCAAGCAGTACTCCGGTCTGCTCTATGACCAGGCTCTGCTGGTCGAGGGCATTCTGCCTGAGGACCCCGTTGCCTTCGCGGCGGCTATTTGCGAACTAATGTAGCCACTCGACGCTGCAAACGCCCCTAAGCGGCAATCTGACGTTCAATCGTCGGTCGCGTACCGAAGTACGCTTCCCTCCTCTTTCGCGTCACCTTGCTCGCTTAGGGGCGTTTTCGCTGACTTATGCTCAACCTGCGGCGCCTTCGTGGTCCAAAGTAGTCATTGGGGACGCTCTTAAACGACTGGTCATTCAAGAACGTCCCCGAGGACTATTCGGATTGCTAGATTTGTGCGGGTTGTGGTTTTGTGACCTGCTGAAATTAAAGATACTGTACAACTGTACGTTAATTCGTCTTCGTAGTATATTGCTACCCGCAAAACTCAATACCATTGTGCTTCGAGACGCTAAAGCGCCTACGTACAATGGTTGTCGATAGTACGATTTGATTCAACGACAGGATGGATGGTCCAAGCGTGAGTCTCGGCAGCAAACTATCCGATGCAAAGGTCTCCTTTGCGATATTCAAGCGCGACATTAAGCGACTGCTTGTGAACCCCGTCGCCTTGGTGGTCACCCTTGGCGTGTGCGTTATCCCCTCGCTGTACGCTTGGTACAACATCGTGGCTAACTGGGATCCATATGGAAACACCCAGGGCATTAAAATCGCTATCGCCAACAACGATCAGGGTACCCAAAACGACCTAGTGGGCGAGCTCAATGCGGGCGATAAGGTGGTCGACCAGCTCAAGGAAAACGATCAGCTGGGCTGGACCTTCGTCGACTCGGCTGCCGATGCCAAAGAGGGCGTCGAGAGCGGGGAATACTACGCGGCGATCGTAATCCCCAAGAACTTCTCCGACAATCTTGTCTCGATGCTCGATGGCAATTACCATCAGCCGAAGCTCACCTATTACGTCAATGAGAAGAAGAGCGCCATTGCGCCCAAGGTCACCGATACCGGTGCCAACACCATCGAGGAGCAGATCAACTCGGAGTTTGTCTCCACGGTGGGCGAGACCGTAGCGGGCATCGCCAAGGATGCCGGCATCGATTTAAAGGACAAGGCAACCCAGACTCAGGACTCGCTGACAAGTTCGGTGTCCGAGGCATCCGACACCTTGGGTGAGGTGCGCGATTCGATTGGCGATATGAATGCCGCCATCGATAAGACGAGTGGCGCTATCGCCTCGGCTGATGCGGCGCTTGCCGGCTTGCAAGGTCAGGCACCGTCGCTGACGCAGGCAATCTCCCAGGGCAACGACCTGCTGGGCGAGGCTCGCGCCACGGCGGGCAACTCTATCACCTCGCTCTCCAAGGCACTCTCGGAAGGTAGCCTTGCACTCACCAAGACGTCAGCCTCCGCGAACGCTGCGATTGGCAAGCTAACGGGTACGGTCACATCTACGACCACCCGCATCGACAACTCGCTCGAGTCTCTCCAGGCGACGATCGATCACAATAAGGTCGTCATCGGACACTTGGAGATTCTCGTTAATGACGCGTCGACAGGTTCCGAGGAAATTGACGCGCGCATTGTATCGACCATCGATTCGCTTCGCGAGCAAAACCAGAAGCTGCAGAGCATCAAGGATGGCCTTTCTGCACAGTCGAGCGCCATGGCAAACAACGCTACGGCAATCTCGAACGCGAGCAACGCACTCAACGCGGCAATTCAGACCGGTACGGCTAACCTCGGTCAGGCTCAGACCGATCTGGGTCAGAACGCACTTCCGAAGGCTTCGAGCGCGCTTGATTCCTTTGCCGCCGTTTCGGGCGATTTGACCGGCATTGTGTCGGGTATGACCCCCACGATAGCGAGCGCGCGCGGCACGCTGGCGCAGCTCGACGCCAAGCTCAAGCAGGCAAAGACCACGCTATCCCAAACCGACGCCTCCCTTGCCAAGGTTCAGGACAAGCTCGCGACCGCCGCCAATGACATCGCGGCGCTGCGGACCTCTGAGTCTATGGGCGAGTTAGCCGACCTCATGGACGTCGACGTCAATGACGTGGCAGATTTCATGGCATCTCCGGTTGAGCTGACGTCCAAGTCAATCTATCCGGTCAAGAGCTTTGGCTCGGGCATCGCGCCCTTCTACACCAATCTGGCGCTGTGGGTAGGCGGCTATGTGCTCATCGCTATCTATAAACTCGAGGTCGACCGCGAGGGCATCGGTAGCTTTACGGCGCGTCAGGGCTACTTTGGCCGCTGGCTGCTGCTGGTGATCCTGGGCGCGTTCCAGGCCATTATCGTTACGGTGGGCGACCTGGTCATTGGCGTTCAGTGCGTCAATCCGCTGCTCTTTGTACTGGGCGGCATCGCTATTTCGTTCACCTACGTCAACATCATCTATGCGCTGTCCACCACGTTTAAGCATATCGGTAAAGCCATTGGCGTCATCCTCGTCATTGTGCAGATCCCCGGCTCGTCGGGCATGTATCCCATCGAGATGATGCCCGGCTTCTTCCAATGGCTGCATCCGCTGCTGCCCTTCACTTATGGCATCAACCTGCTGCGCGAGACCGTCGGTGGCATGTATTCGTTCAACTACCTGTTCAACCTGTGCATCCTGGGCGTGTTCCTTGCCATCGCGCTCTTTATCGGTCTGCAGCTGCGCCCGTTGCTGCTCAACCTCAATCTGCTCTTTGATAAGCAGCTTTCCACGACGGGCCTCATGATCTGCGAGTCCAACGACCTACCGCGCCAGCGCTATTCGCTGCGCACGGCCATGCGCGTCATGCTCGATTCGGATTCGTACCGTCGCGAGCTGCTCGATCATGCCGTGGCGTTTGAGCATCGCTACCCGTACTACATCAAGGGCGGTTTTGCCGCCGTGGTAGGCGTGCAGGTTCTGCTCTTTGTGCTTTCGACGGTGCTCGATATCGACAATAACGGCAAGATCATCCTGCTCGTTATCTGGATTATCTCGGTCATTGCCATCTGCGGCTGGCTCATCAACATCGAGTACATCCGTGCAAGCCTCAACACCCAGATGCGCATCTCGGCGCTTTCGGACGAGGACTTGCGCCGCGAGATGCGCGAGCACACGGCTGCCATCCCTGCCGCCCGTCGCATGTTTGGTCTCAACGCCAGCGAGCGGGGCACCAAGGACAGCGAACAGCCCACGAGCCGTCTGCCGCATATTGGTGCGCATCGTAAATCTCAGGGCAGCGACAGCACAGCTACAAATGATGGAGATACCACCCTGCTTGGCAAGCACTCTAAAGGAGGTGAGGCATAAATGAAGAACATCCTGCACCTGTTTAAGCGTGATGTCCAAAACGTGTCTCGCTCCGTGATCGGCATGGTCGTCGTGATGGGCCTCATTATCGTGCCGTGCCTGTACGCGTGGTTTAACATCGCCGGCAGCTGGGATCCGTACGGCAATACCGGCAACCTTAAGATTGCAGTGGTCAACACCGATGAGGGCTACGAGAGCGACCTGATTCCCGTCGAGATCAACGTGGGCGAAAACGTGACGGCGACCCTGCGCGGTAACGAGAACTTTGACTGGGTTGTCCTCAACGACCGCGATAAGGCGATTGAGGGCGTTAAGTCGGGCACATACTATGCCGCCGTCGTTATCCCCAAGACGTTTAGCGCCGACATGATGACGCTTTTCTCGACCAACGTGAAGCACGCCGACATCGAGTTCTACGAAAACCAGAAGGCTAACGCCATCGCCCAGATCGTGACCGAAAAGGGTTCGAGCGCCGTCCAGAGCCAGGTGAATGAGACCTTTACCAAGACCATCACGACCATCGGCCTTAAGACCGTGTCCAGCCTGCTCGATTACATGAGCACCGATCAGGTCAGCAGCTTTATCGCCAACCTGTCCTCGACACTGGGCGATTCGGTCGAGGACCTGCAGGACGTTCAAGCCAACGCGACTTCGCTGGCGGGCATTTTGAGCTCGACCTCCGATTCGTTGACGTCGGCGAGCGGTATGCTCCAGCAGACGGGTAAGGTCGATGAATCTACCAAGCAGTTGATGGAGCACGCCGAGAGCGGCATTAGTGATTCCAAGGAAGCACTCAAGGCCGCCAACGACGCCATCAACGCCGCGATTGACGGAAGTGCGGGCTCGTTTGACAACGTGTCCGCCGAGCTCGCGAAGGCTTTCGACGCCGCAAACCAGCATGTCAACGTTACGATGACCCAGCTCAACGAAGCCGCGTCGGCACTCGAATCGCGCGCCAAGGAAATCGACGACACGGCCGACCAGCTCCGCAGCTTTGCCGATCAGGTGAGTGACGAAAAGCTCCAGGACAGCCTCAAGTCTGTGGCTACATCGCTGGGCAGGATCGCGACGGAGTATCGTAACAATGCCAACGACCTGAGGGCAACCGCAAAGTCCCTTTCCGACAGCATGGCAGAGGTCAACAGCACGCGTGCCGAGGTCGACCAGGCCATCGCCGATGCCAAGGCGGGCATCTCGGGCGCTAAGTCCGACTACGATTCCACGTTCTCGGTCAAGGCCAAGGAGCTCAAGAAAACTATTTCGGGCGTTCTGGATTCGCTCGACGGCATCTCGGGCGACCTGGATAGCGCTGTTGCCGGCCTGACCGACGCATCCGGTTCGCTGGCAAAGGGTCTCTCCAAGGCCGCAAAGCTGGTCAACAAGGCTTCCGATCAGCTGGGCGAGGCGTCGGACAAGATCAGCGCGTTCAAGGACGAGCTCGACGGCGCCCTGATGTCGGGTGACCTGGCGACGATCAAGACGATGATCGGCAACGACCCCGAGGGCCTGGCCGTGTCGCTTTCCGGCCCCGTTGCGCTCGACCGCAAGCCGGTCTATCCGATCCGCAACTACGGTTCGGCCATGGCGCCGTTCTATACGATTCTGTCGCTCTGGGTCGGCTCGATCGTACTGGCGGCCATGATGAAGGTCTCGGTCGACGACGAGCTCATCAACGAGCTCATCCCCGTACGCCTGCACGAGATCTATCTGGGCCGTTACCTGTTCTTTGGCGGTTTGGCCCTGCTGCAGGCAACGCTCGTGTGCGCGGGCGACATTCTGTTCTTTGGCATTCAGTGCGACAACCCGCTGCAGTTTGTGCTGGCGGGCTGGGTCGCGAGTCTTGTGTTCTCCAATATCGTCTACACGCTTACGGTTTCGTTTGGCGATATCGGCAAGGCGCTCGCCGTCGTGCTGTTGGTTATGCAGGTCGGCGGTTCGGGCGGTACGTTCCCCATCGAGATGACCGGCCCTGTGTTCCAGGCGATCTATCCGTTCCTGCCGTTCACCCACGGCATCAACGCCATGCATGCCGCCATGGCTGGCGCCTACCATATGGAGTACTGGATTGAGCTAGGCATTCTGGCGAGCTATCTGATTCCGTCGCTGGCACTGGGCGTCGTCTTCCGCCGCCCGGTCATCAAAGCCAACGACTGGATCATCGAAAAGCTGGAATCAACAAAGCTTATTTAGTTACGCGGTTTTACCAAACCGCGTAACGGCTCGACGCTGCAAACGTCCCTAAGCGGCAA
>URBQ01000025.1 GCA_900546115.1 uncultured Collinsella sp. | reverse complement strand
ATGAAGTAGCCGCGCGTGCGTGATAAAAACATGTTGCCGTGAAGCAACCCGATGAATGATAGCAGGAATGCATCTTCGTGCCAACCCGCAATCAAAACCACACACCTGAGTGCGGCGCGGGACGTCCCAGCCACTATTCGCCTCGGGGATGGGCTTGAGCCACGGCACGTTTGAGCCGATCGGGCGTGAGGTGCGTGTAGATCTGCGTCGTGGACAGGCTCGCATGACCCAGCAGCTCTTGAACCGAGCGCAGGTCCGCACCGCCCTCGAGCAAGTCGGTCGCAAAGGTATGGCGCATCGCATGCGGGGCGATGTCGGCCGGAATGCCGGCGAGTGTCGCCAGAGTATGGAACCGCCGCCTGAGCATGGCGGCACTCATGCGATTACCGCGCGCCGATATAAGCAGCGGATGCGGCCCGGTAGTGGGGTCACGGCGCTTTGCCTGAGCGAGCAACTCCGGCCGCCCCTCCTCAATATAGAGACGCGTCGCCTCGAGCGCGCGACGATACAGAGGGACGATACGTTCTTTGCTCCCCTTGCCCCACAGGCGCAGCGTGCGTTCGGACCACACAATGGACTCCACATTGAGTGCTGCGAGCTCAGAGATACGGGCGCCCGAGGCATAGAGCAGCTCGAGCATCGCCGCATCGCGCAGTCCCGCGGGTGTTGAGGTATCAGGCGTCTTGAGCAGCGCCTCCACCTGTTGGGTCGTCAGCACACCGGGTAGATCGCGCGGGAGCTTGGGCGAGGAAATTGCCGAGACCACATCGCCCTCCACGACCCCCTCGGCAGCCATCCACCGATAGAGCGAGCGAATGGCAGACAGGTGTGCCGCAAGCGTTCGGGGAGCCACCTGCTCACGCGAAAGTTCGGCAAGATAGCGACGAATGGTGCGCACGTCGGCAGCGAAAGCATCTATATCCTCACGCTCGCACCAGGCAGCAAAACGCTCCAGCCTCGAGCCATAGGCCGTCACCGTGTTGGGAGAAAGTCCCTCGACACGTGAGATATAGGCGATAAACGAGTCGACGGTGTCGTACAGGTCAAAGGCTATGACCGGTCGCCTCCAAACAAATCGGGGCGAGTGGCCAGATAGGCATCAAGGGCCTCGAGCGCACGGTCCGCATAGGCCTGGTAGCGGTCGCGCTTGCTGCGGCGCTTACCATCCTCGAGTGGCGGCACCAGGCCAAAGTTGACATGCATAGGCTGATAGCCCACGGTGGCAGGATCGGTCGCATAGCCCACGAGCGCACCCAGGGCGCCCACACGCGGCAGCTCGACGCCCGCGGCCCCGATAGCCTCGGCATAGGTGTTGAGCGCCGCGAGCAGACCCGTCGCCACGGCTTCCATGTACCCCTCGGTGCCGGTGATCTGACCGGCCAGGCGCACGCCGGTGCCGGGCACGGCAAAGGTGCCATCGAGCACGTGCGGGGCGTCGACAAAGGTATTACGGTGCATGACACCGTAGCGGAAGAACTCAGCGTTCTCCAGGCCCGGCACCATATGGAAGACGCGCTTCTGCTCGCCAAAGGTCAAGTTGGTCTGGAAGCCCACCAGGTTATAGGCGGTCTTCTCCTTATTCTCGGCACGCAGCTGAATCGCCGCCCAGGGACGACGACCGGTTCGCGGATCGGTGAGGCCGACAGGCTTCATGGCGCCAAAGCGAATGGCGTCCTTGCCGGTGCGCGCAACTTCCTCGGCAGGCTGGCAGGCCTGGAACAGATCGCCGCCCTCAAAGTCCTTGAGCACCACGCGGTCGGCCGTGGTAAGCGCCTCGATAAAGGCCTCGTACTCCTCCTTATTGAGCGGAGCGTTGAGATAGTCGCCGCTCCCCTGCTCCTCGTAGCGCGACTGCGAGAACAGCACGTCCATATCGAGCGTGGAGGCATCGACGATCGGCGCCGCGGCATCGAAGAACGCAAGGGCGTCGCCACCGACGAGCTTCATGACCTCTTCGCTCAGCGCCGGCGAGCACAAGGGGCCGGCGGCAATGACCACGTGACCTTCGGGAATCTGCGTGACCTCGCCGTGAATGATCTCGATATTGGGACGGGCGGCAACCTCGGCCTCGACAAACTCGGAAAACTTGACGCGGTCGACCGCCAAGGCGCCACCGGCGGGAACAGCGGCGCGATGGGCGCAATCGAGCAGGACTGAACCCATGCGCTCAAGCTCGGCCTTCAGCAATCCAGCCGCGGAATCCGGACGGGTCGACTTAAACGAATTGGAACAGACGAGCTCTGCCAGGTGATCGGTATGGTGGGCCGGGGAGCTAACCTGGGGGCGCATCTCGCACAGCCTTACGGCGAACCCGCGATCTGCCAGCTGAATCGCGCACTCCGAACCCGCCAGACCGCCACCGATAACCGTCACCTGATCAAACAGCATCTGCAAACACCTTTCTAATTGACATGTTTTCCATTGTGACCGAAGGGTGTCTGAGCGTGAAGGGCAAACTTGGAGGGCGCATACCTTCCATCCATCATGCGCTCGATAAGACCCTCGAGCTCAAGCGAACCCAGGAGTTTGAGTACGCCGACGGCATCGAGCGAGACGAGCGCCGCGATGTCGTCGACCTTGAGCGGAGAGGCGATGAGCGCATGCATCACGGTCTGCTGTGTTTGATCCAGGTCGGCAATGCCGGGAGCATCGGGGCGCGAGTAGCGCAGGGTGCCGTAGATGCGTGAAATAGCCATCTCGATAGATTCCTCGTCGATGATGCAGCAGGCACCGTTCGCAATGAGGTAATTCGTGCCACGCGACTCGGGCGATAGGATCGACCCTGGCACGGCAAGAAGTTCTCGCCCCAAATCCATAGCAGCCTCGGCTGTAGAAAACGTCCCGGAAGGCATACCCGCCTCGGATACAAAGAGGGCTTGCGACAGGGCCGCGATTACGCGATTGCGGCGCGGAAAGGCAAACTTGCGCGGACCCATGCCCCACGGAGAGATCGACACGACCGCGCCACCCGTATCGAGCGTGCGCGTAATAAGCCCCGCGCTCGAACGCGGGTAGACCACGTCGGCGCCCGTCCCCAGCACCACGACGTGTTTGCCGCCGGCATTGACCGCAGCCCAACCCGAGGCCTGGTCACAACCGACCGCGCCGCCCGAAACTACCGTCACGCCCCGACCGCAACCTTTGCCGCAAGCTCTGCCACGGCAAGACCATACGGAGAGGCCTTGCGCGCGCCGATGATGGAGAGCGCGGGCGTCGAAAGCACCTCGGGGTTGCCGCGCACATAGAGTGTCTGGGGTACATCAGAAAGCTCCAAAACGGTCTCGGGATACAACGCGTCACCTGGATGCAGCTCGAAGGTCCCCTCGGCCATCATTGGTCCCTCCTTCCCTGGTACATCGCCGCCTCGAGCACGTGGTCCTGCGTCACTTGCTCGCTCTCGGCGACGTCGGCGATGGTACGCGCGATACGCACCAGGCGCACGATGCCGCGGCCCGTGAGATGCGTGCGCTTCGACAGGCCGAGCACACACTTCTCCGCCGCATCATCGAGCTCAAAGGTCGAAACGACGCCGTCAATGGACCGTGTCTCGTCATCCTCGGCCTCGGCATCAGCATCGTCCATACGGGATTCGCGCCAAGCGCGAAAAGCGCGACCGCGCACAACGTAGTCACGTAACTCAGCTGACGACATACCCTCCGCGCCCTCGATAATCACCTGAGGGTCGGGACGGGTCACATCGATCATCATGTCGATACGGTCGGCCAAAGGACCGCGCAGTTTAGACCGATAGCGCTCGACCATCGCCGCCGAGCAGCGACACGGTACCTCACGATCGCCCAAAAAGCCGCAGGGGCAGGGATTGCTCGCAGCCAGCAGCTGAAAGCGCGACGGGAAGGTAAAAGCCCCGTCGACGCGTACGATCCTGACGTAGCCGCGTTCGATGGGCTGACGCAGCGTCTGCAGCACACCCGTGGGAAACTCAGCAAGCTCGTCCAAAAAGAGCACGCCGCCATGAGCAAGGCTGATCTCACCCGGGTGCACCGGGCGCCCACCGCCGATAAGACCTGCGGTCGAAATACTGTGATGGGGGCTGCGGAAGGGCCGGTGCCCCGCCAACAAGCCATCAATGTTCTCACCCAAAACCGAATGGATGCACAGCGCCTCCTGTTGATCCTCAACGGAAAGCTCGGGCAGGATGCCGGTCATACGACGCGCGAGCATCGTCTTGCCCGATCCCGGGGACCCGATCATGAGCAAGCCGAGTTCTCCTGCCGCCGCAAGCGCCATGCCGCGCTTGGCGACCTCCTGCCCCAGTACGTCGGCATAGTCGAGCTCGGGCTCAAAGGTCGCCTCGAGCACTTCAGAATCCAAGTAGTGCCGCGCGGCATCGCCCATGCCATGGGCAAGCTGAGACAAATGATCGATAAATCCGCAATCCACGCCCGCAAGCGGCACATGCTGATCGGACCTGCCGGCGATAAAGGACAGCCCCATATCACGCGCCAATAGCTGAAACGCCACCTCGCCCTTGACGGGAAGCACCGTACCGTCCAAGCCGAGCTCGCCGGCGATAAGGCAGCGATCGAGGTTGTCACGGGGAATCTGCCCATCGGCCGCCAGAACCGCGATGGCGATGGGCAGATCAAAGCCGCTACCGGTCTTGCGAATATCGCCAGGCGCCAGATTGACCGTAATGCCCGAGCGCGGGATTTCGAACCCGGCGGAGCGCATCGCGCAGCGAATACGACCGCGTGACTCCATCACCTCCATACTCGGAATGCCGAGCATCTGAATGCCCGGAACGCCGCCGGCAAGCGAGACCTCGACCGTGACGTGAATCGCCTCGACGCCACGGATGCAGGCCGCGTGAACGGCAAACGTCTCGAACGCCATCACGACACCTGCCAATCGAACGCGTTGTACTGATGCTCGATCTCAGCGATATGCCCGCCGCGAATGGTGACACCCACGGCATCGAAGCGAATCGCCTTGAGCGGATAATGATCCATGAGATAGCAACTTGCGATGCGGCGGTAGCGGCGTTGCTTTTGGGCGTCCACGGCCTCCTCGGGAAAGACCCGCGTGCTGCAATCCAGTGCGACGCGTCTGGTCTTGACCTCGGCCATCACCACGACATCGTCGAGCTCATCGAGCAGCACCAGATCGGCCTCGCCCTCGGTGCAACGATAACCCTGCTCCAGCAAGGTGTAGCCGCGCTCGTTAAAGTAGTCGATGGTGATCAGCTCGCCCAGCATGCCCAGCTCGCGGGGACTGAGCCCCTTGATAAACTCGGGCGTCATCGCCCCGCAGTCGAGCTCGCCGTTTTCCCAACGCTCCTTGAGCTGCTGCGTCTTGCTCTTTTTGCTTGCGGCACTCATGGGGTCTCCTTTCCCGCACGCTGCATTGCCCCGATGATGAGGGCACCTTTCATGCGGGTAAGTACCGGAAGCAAACCAAAAGCTGACCAAATGCCGTCAAAAAACGGGCCGTACGCAGCAATGGTGTTGCATACGGCCCGCTACCAGCAGGTTTATAAAACCCCTGAGGTCCCTGTCTCCACAATTGACCTAGAAAAGGCGCTCAGTCTGCAGAAAGTTTCCGCAAAAGCTCACGCGGTGCAGTGGACAAAGTCCATGTTTGCGAATGGCCTCGATATGCTCGGGGCTTGCATAGCCCTTCGACTCGGCCAGATGGTACTCGGGATACTCGGCGTCGTACTCGACCATCATCTCGTCACGCGTGACCTTGGCCATGATGGACGCCGCGGCGATGCAGGCGATTTTGGCATCACCCTTCACCACATCGCGCTCGTTAGGAACGGCGCCCAAGGGGTTGCCATCCATGAGGACGCAGTCGGGTTCAAGTCCCGTATCGGCCACGGCGCCCGCAACGGCAGTACGGATAGCACGGGCCATGCCCATCTCATCGATATCCTTAGGCGCGATATGGCAAAAACCGATCGCCGTCGCCACCTCGGCTATCTTCACCGAGAGCAGCTCGCGGCGCGCGGGCGTGAGCTTTTTGGAATCGTTGATGCCCCAGATGCGCGGCTCCATAGGAAGGCAGACGGCGCATACCGTCAAAGGACCGGCCACCGATCCGCGACCCACCTCGTCGACACCAACGACCACCCCATTGCCGCCAAGCTCATGCATAAGCTCGTACATGTCATTGACGCGCTCGCGCTCGGCAAGTTCCTTGGCATGGCGCTTAAGAGCACGCTCGCAAGCCTTGATCACCTGCTGGCGCGGGTCCTCGCGATAATGCTCCACGAGGGCGGGGATCTCCTCAAACGTTGCGCTCGCCAGCTCTCCGGCAACCTGCGATGCCGAAACCGAGCTCGTCATATTGGCCATACCAGGCCCTCCTTGTATGCAAATCAGATAAAAAGAAGGGCCACCCGAAGGTGACCCTTGTGTCCAAACGAGTGGACAGACGCTGCGATCTTCTTAGCGCTTCTCGGGGATGCGAGCAGCCTTGCCCACCTTGTCGCGGAGGTAGTACAGCTTGGCGCGACGGACGCGACCATGACGAACGACCTCGAGCTTGGCGATCTTGGGGCTGTGAAGCGGGAAGGTACGCTCAACACCGACACCGAAGGACATCTTGCGGACGGTGAAGGTCTCGCGGGCACCGGCGCCGGCCATGCGGATGACGTCACCCTGGAAGACCTGGATGCGCTCGCGGTCGCCTTCCTTAATGCGGTAGTGAACCTTGACGTTGTCGGCGACGCGAACCTGAGGAATGTCCTCGCGGATCTGCTGACGCTCGATTGCGCGGATGTAATCCATGTGCAATTCCTTACTCTTCTAGAGGTGCCGTACCACCTTGGCCGGCACGTAGTTGAACAAACGTATTCGAGTATACACGCGCGGGTTTCTGCTGCAAGAACAATTTTTTACGCAGACAAAAAGACAAAACCCGCACATGATAACCGCCCGCCTCACGAATGAGACGGGCGGTATGAAGGGGCGCTACGCTAGGCGTCGATGCGCAGGGGGCTAGGCGTTGCGCTTGGCCTCGAGCTTGGCCTGAGCGGCAGCCAGGCGCGCGAGGGGCACGCGATAGGGCGAGCAGGACACGTAGTCCACGTCGGCCACGTTAAACAGGCCCTTGATGGACTTGGGGTCGCCGCCGTGCTCGCCGCACACGCCAAAGTGCATGTCGGGATTGGTGGCGCGGCCCTTCTCGACGGCCAGGCGCACGAGCTCCAGCACCGCCGCGTCGATGGTCTCGAAGGGGTTGTCTTTCAGGATCTTTTTATGCATGTACAGCGGGATGAACTTGGCCTCGGCGTCATCGCGCGAGAAGCCAAAGGTCGTCTGGGTGAGGTCGTTGGTGCCAAAGCAGAAGAAGTCGGCATGATGGGCGATCTCGTCAGCGACCATGCAGGCACGCGGCAGCTCGAGCATCGTGCCCACGGGAATATTGAGCCCGACGCCCTCTTCGGCGGAAACCTCGGCGATTACGCGCTCAATGACCTCGCGGGTCTGGACATGCTCGGCCGTGATGGAAACGAGCGGAACCATGATCTCGGGGCGCGGGTCGACACCCTCCTTGATAAGGCGGGCAGCGGCCGTGGCGACGGCGCGAACCTGCATGAGCGGCAGATCGCCAAAGACGACGGACAGGCGCACGCCGCGCAAGCCCAGCATGGGGTTGGACTCGACCATGCCGTCGATGCGACGCAGGCGGGCGCGCAGGGCAGTGAGCTCCTCCTCGGGAGCGCCGGCGGCCTCCTTCTTGGTGATGGCGACCTCGAGCTCGCGAGGATTATCCAGGAACTCATGAAGCGGCGGATCGAGCAGGCGGACGACCACATCGCGACCGGACATGGTCTTGAACATCGCCAGGAAGTCCTCGGTCTGAACCTTGAGCAAGTCGGCCAGGGCCTGCTGCTTCACGGCCTCATCGTCAGACAGGATAAAGCTCTGGATGATGTTCTTGCGATCGCCCAGGAACATGTGCTCGGTGCGGCATAGACCGATGGCCTCGGCGCCAAACTCGAGCGCGAGCTCGGCATCCTCGGGGTTGTCGGCGTTGACGCGCACGTGGTTGGCGTGACCGTCGGTCTCGTCCAAACGGATCTCATCGGCCCAAGACAGGATGGTGTCCAGGTCGCCGGTGAGCTCTGCAGAGACCAGGTCAACCGCGCCGTCGACGACGATACCCTGGGTGCCGTCGATGGAGATGACATCGCCCTCGCGCAGCACGCGGTCGCTGCCCTCGATGCGCACGACCTTCTCTGCCGCGTCAATGTGGAAGCGCTCAACGCCGCAAACGCAGGGCGTACCCATGCCGCGGGCGATAACGGCGGCATGGCTCGTCTTGCCACCGTGGCTCGTCAAGATACCCTCGGCGGCGACCATGCCCTTCAGGTCGTCGGGGTTGGTCTCCCAGCGGACCAGAATGACCTTGTGGCCCTCGTTGGCGCGCGCGACGGCGTCATCACTCGAGAACACGACCTCGCCCACGGCGGCACCAGGGCTGGCGTTAAGGCCGCTGGCCAGGGCCTCGTACTTCTTGGAGGCGTCGAACTGCGGGTGCAGGAGCTGGTCGAGCTGCGCGGGATCGATGCGGCTCACAGCCTCCTCGCGGGTGATGAGGCCCTCCTCGACCATTTCGATAGCAATGCGCAGGGCGGCAGTGGCGGTGCGCTTGCCCACGCGGGTCTGGAGCATCCAGAGCTTGCCCTGCTCGATGGTAAACTCGATATCGCACATATCGCGGTAATGATCCTCGAGCGTCAGGAACACGCGCTCGAGCTCCTCGCCTGCGGACTCGAGGCCCGAGGTGGTCTTGAGGTCGGCGATGGGCTCGGTGTTTCGGATGCCGGCGACGACGTCCTCGCCCTGGGCATTCACCAAAAAGTCGCCATAGAACTCCTTGGTGCCGTCGGCCGGGTTGCGCGTAAAGGCGACGCCGGTCGCAGAGGTCTCGCCCTTGTTGCCAAAGGCCATGGCCTGGACGTTGACGGCGGTGCCGAGCTCGTCGGAAATGCCGTGCTGCTTGCGGTAGATGCAGGCGCGCTCGTTCATCCAGCTGCCAAAGACGGCCTGGATGGCAAGGCGCAGCTGGAGCTCCGGATCGTGCGGGAAAACGGGCTTACCGTCGGCGACCTCGAGCTCGGGATACAGGGTCGCCTCGACGTTCTCGGAGAAGATGCCCTTAAAGGTCTCGACGAGCTCCTGCAGGTCCTCGGCCGAAAGCTCGGAATCGACACGAACGCCGGCGACCAGGCGGGCCTGGGTCAGGGCGTTCTCGAATAGGTCGGCGTCGACGCCCATGACGACGTTGGAGAACATCTGGATAAAGCGACGGTAGCTGTCCCAGGCAAAACGCGGGTTTTGCGTCTGGGCGATAAGGCCCCGGACGGAATCGTCGTTGAGGCCCAGGTTGAGGACCGTGTCCATCATGCCGGGCATGGAGAACGGAGCGCCCGAGCGAACCGACACGAGCAGCGGATCGGAGGCATCGCCGAGCTTTTTGCCGCAGCGGGCCTCGAGGTCGGCCTCAGCGGCAACGATCTCATCGAGTGCGCCCTCGGGCCACACATTGCCGGCACCGGAGTACTCGACGCAAGTCTGGCAGGTAATGGTAAAGCCACCGGGAACCGGCAGACCGATGCGGCTCATCTCGGCAAGGTTTGCGCCTTTGCCGCCAAGCACGAAGTTCATGGATTTGTCGCCCTCAGTGACACAGGTGCCCTGGGCGTCGGTTCCAAAACGGTAAACCCTCTTGCAATCGCTCACGATACTTCCCCTTCCATGCACTTACGCGCACGACCGTGGTAACGAATCGACCCGCCGAATGCGAGCCGTGAGGGTACTATACGGCGGGTTTTGGGCGGGCTTGCGCAGAGGGCGCGGGGGTTGGTAAACGTGGTAAATATGGCGGTAAACGGTAGGTAAAGTTGGTTACCTTATGAAGATACCAATGCAAGATGCTTGCAGGTCAAATGCTAGTTTATTGCTAAATCGCTTTACCAATATCGTGCATTATTTTTAGGTAGTCTTTTAGAGACGGGCATTTTTAGCTACCCCAATAAGCTAGCTTTGCTGGGCTCGGCGGGCGGCGCGGCGGGCACGGGCATCTTGGATTTCCTCCAAGTGGCTAATGATCTCGGCAGCGCTTTCCTCGATGGCCTTGCCATCGGTACGCACCACAAAGCAGCCTAGGCGCTTCATGAGGGCACGGGCTTCCTCAAGCTCGCTGCGCACACTCTCGGGCTCGGCATAGGAGCCGGCAACGGCACGGGCGTAGTCATCGCCCAAGCGACTATCGCGAATTTCGGAAATCACATCGACGGTCGAGATCAGACCAAACAACCGCATCGGGTCAACCTCGTAAATCGACTTCGGCGGCTCCATGCCATGCGCCAGTGGGACATTGGCGACCTTGTAGCCCTGATAGGCTAAATACATCGACAGCGGCGTCTTGGATGTACGCGACACACCCAGCAGCACGATATCGGCACCCGACAGATCGTCGCAACCGCGCCCGTCATCGTGCTCAACGAAATACTCCATGGCCTCGATACGATGGAAATAGCGGTCATCGGTCTTGTGAATCACGCCCGCAACGCACTTGGGCGGCACACCGATGAGCGACGACAGCACGGCAAGCGTCGGGCCGATCAGGTCGACCGAACGGATATGCAGCATACCCAGGTAATCGAGCACGCGGGCGCGAAGCGCCGGATCGACAATGGTATGGAACACGGCGACATCGCGATGGTCGGCATCGACGCGCGGCCCCACAAATGACTTGACCTGCTCCACGGAGGTCACCTTGGGCAGGCGCAAAACGCGAAAAGCCCCTTCATCAAATTGCCCGGACGCCGCAAGCACCACCTCACAAGCGGTATCGCCGAGCGAGTCGGAGATAACGATAACGGTGGGACGAGCGGTGACCGGGCAATCCATGCGGGGCTCCTTTTGCGCTTATGCGCAGGCTGGCTTACTTTTTGCGGGCAAGCTCACCGATGTTGGCGATGCCGGAGAAAACGGCCTCGAAGCGGTTGAGCAGCTTAAGGCGATTATCGCGAAGCTGCTCGTCCTTGTCCATGACCATGACCTCATCGAAGAAACGGTCGATGGGCGCGCGCAGGGCGGCGAGGGCGGCAAATGCGGCCGGGTAGTCCTCGGCAGCAAGGGCGGCATCGACAGCGGTCTGAGCAGCCTCGGAGGCGTCGGCGAGCGCGAGCTCGACCTCGCCCATCAGGCTGCGGTCATACTCCGCACCCAGCTCGGGCTTGGAGATGTGCGCGGCACGGGCATAGGCGGTCGCCAGGTTGTCAAAGGTCTCGGCATCATTCTTGCGGGCCTCGTCGAGGGCGGCGCAGCGGGCGAAGAAGACGGACGGGGCGATGATGTGCACCGCGAAGACGGCGGCAACGGTATCGGCCGGAATCTTTTCGTCGCGGGCCATGCTCACCAGGCGGCCATGGAAAAAGTCACGAACCTGCTGGGCGACCTCGGCGGCGTCGAACTCAATGCCCTGCTCGCTGTAAAGCTGCAGAGCAAAGTCAATCAGCGACGTGGGGTCGATCGGCAGACGGTCGCGCAGGATGTTGATGATGCCGATAGCGGCACGACGCAGCGCGTAGGGGTCGGAGGAGCCGGTCGGAGGCTCGCCGATGGCAAAGATACCGGCGATGGTATCGAGCTTGTCGGCGCAGGCCACGATGCAGCCAGCGGTGCCCTCGGGCAGCTCGTCACCGGCAAAGCGGGGACGATAATGATCGCGAATGGCGTGGGCGACCTCGTCGTTCTCCCCCATCGCGGTCGCGTAGTAACCGCCCATCACGCCCTGTTGGCTCGTGAACTCGACGACGGCGTTGGACACCAGGTCGGCCTTGCACAGGTGCGCGGCACGGCCGGCGTCGGCTGCCAGGTGAGCACCCAGGTGCGCCTCACGGGCAATAGCGAGCGCGAGCTGCTCAATACGCTCGGACTTGGCGAGCACGCTGCCGAGCTTCTCCTGGAAAGCGACCTTGGCCAGGCGCTCACGAAACTCGTCGAGAGAGATCTTCAGATCCTCCTCGTAGAAGAACTTGGCGTCATCCAGGCGTGCGCGCACGACGCGCTCGTTGCCGTCGATCACGCGCTCGGCATTCTCGGGCTTGCTGTTAGAGACGACCACGAACTCACGCGTAAGCTTGCCCTCGCCGTCATAGATCGGGAAGTAGCGCTGGTTGGTGAGCATGGACTCGCAGATGATCTCGTGCGGGACCTTGAGGAACTCCTCATCGAAGGTACCGACGAGCACCGTCGGCCACTCGCAGAGGTTGATAACCTCCTCAAAGACCTTCTTGGGCGTATCGACATGGCAGCCGGGACGGGCAGCCTCGACCTCGGCGATACCGGCTAGAATCGCCTCGCGACGGCGCTCGGCAGAAAGCACGCCGGCGTCCTCGAGCACCTGCTCGTAGGCGGCGGGGCTAGCGACAACGTGGTCACCGGGGCCAAGCACGCGATGGCCGCGCGTAGTGTTGCCGCTCGTCACGTCGGCAAACGACACGGGCACAACATCCTCGCCCAGAAGGCAGCAGATCCAGCGGACCGGGCGCACGAAGGTGGCGTGCTCGTGGCCCCAGCGCTGACTACGGTAGTTGGGCCACTGCAGGCCGGCGATGGTCTTCTCGCACAGGGCCGTCAGGATCGGAGTAGCCGGAGCGGAAGGAATGTTCTTCTCGGCAAAGACGTACTCACGGCCGTCGGTGTCCTCGCGACGGACCAGATCCTCGGCAGCCACACCGCACTTGCGGGCGAAGCCCTGGGCGGCCTTGGTGGCGTTACCGTCAGCGTCGAAGGCGATGTTGGCCGCAGGGCCACGCTTGACCTCGTGAACCTCATCGGTCGCAGTGGCGACGTTGGCCACGAGCGCAGCCAGACGACGCGGACTCGAGATCACGCGGACCTCGCCATGGGCCAGACCGGCCTCGTCGAGGCCCTTGGCGATCATGGTGCCAAGCTGCTTGACAGCATTGTTCAGCGGTGCGGAGGGCATTTCCTCCGTACCGATCTCAAACAGGAAATCCTTAGCGTCTGCCATGGCTTACGCCACCTCGCCTTCCTGGTCGGCATTCTCGTTGACTCCGGCGACCTCGGCCATATAGGCCTCGCAGCACGCCTTGGCGACGGCGCGGACGCGCAGGATGTAGTTGGCACGCTCGACCGCGGACAGGGCGCCGCGGGCATCGAGCAGGTTGAAAGCGTGGCTGCACTTCATGACACAGTCATACGCTGGCAGCGGCAGCTTGCGCTCCAGGCAGGAATGGCACTCGGCCTCGTAGTCGTCAAACTTCTGACGCATCATCTCGACGTTGGCGACCTCAAAGTTATAGGCACTGAACTCGCGCTCGTTCTCGAGGAACACGTCGCCATAGGTCATGGGCGTACCGTCGGGCAGGTAGCTCCACACCAGGTCGTAAACGGAGTTGACGCCCTGGGCATACATGGCGATACGCTCCAGGCCATAGGTGATCTCGACGGGCACGGGGTCGACCTCGATGCCGCCCACCTGCTGGAAGTACGTAAACTGCGTGACCTCCATGCCGTTGAGCCAAACCTCCCAGCCAAGGCCCCAGGCGCCCAGGGTCGGGCTCTCCCAGTCATCCTCGACAAAGCGGACGTCATGGTCGTTGGGGTCCAGGCCAATGGCGGCCAGCGAACCCAGGTAGAGCTCCTGGGCGTTGACCGGCGAGGGCTTGATGAGCACCTGGAACTGATAGTAGTGCTGCATGCGGTTAGGGTTCTCGCCGTAGCGGCCGTCGGCGGGACGGCGGCAGGGCTGCGCATAGCAGGTGCGCCACTCGGCGGGACCGAGCGAGCGCAGCGTGGTCGCGGTATGGAAGGTACCGGCACCGACCTCGGAGTCATAGGGCTGCATAATGACGCAGCCCTGCTCGCCCCAGTACTGCTGGAGGCGCAGGATGATGTCTTGGAAGGAAAGCGATGAAGCGTTCATGCCTCTAATATCCCCTCGTCGAAACGATTACACGGTTAGGTACTGTACTATAGCGGTTTTTAGTCGATAGCGCCGATGCGGTTGAGCGGCCAGTAGCGCACAAGCGCCACAGCGATTAAATCAGAGCGATCGACGGGACCAAAGTAGCGCGAGTCGGCAGAGTTTTCGCGGTTGTCGCCCATCACCCACACGCACCCGTCGGGAACGGTGTAGGGATAACTCACCTGGGCGCCAGGCGCTTGGACCGAAAGCGGCCAGCTCATGCCGGTCGTATAGTCCTCATCGAGCGCCTGGCCGTCAACGACCACGCGACCGTCCTGCAAATCGACCGTCTGGCCGGCCGTGGCGATAACGCGCTTGACAAGAACATCGTGCTCGGAGGTGCCATCGGGGTTGTGAAACACCACGATATCGCCCTGCTTGACGGGCTGGCCGAGCTCAAGGCTCACCTTTTGCGCCAAGATCTGGTCGCCAATCTCGATCGTGGACTCCATGGAGCCGGTGGGCACCACAAAGGGCTCGACCACAAAGGTGCGGATCAGGAAGGTGGCCACGAGCGCGATTGCGATGACCGCGATCCACTCAAAGGCGCCCCTCAACGCGGAATGCTGCGATGGAACCATTCTCACTCCTCGCTCTGCGAATACGAAGCGTCCAGAATCTCCTGCGCGTATGCGCGCTCCTGGGGCGTAAACCGCGCCGTCTCGATCAGGTCGGGACGCCAGCGGCAGGTGCGCTCGATGGCATTCTTACGGCGCCAGGCGTCAACCTTGGCATGGTCGCCGCTCACGAGCACCGGAGGCACACCCTGGCCATTGAACTCAGCGGGGCGGGTGTACTGCGCATACTCGAGCAGGCCTCCGTCCTCGGCGGTCGAGAACGACTCGTCGACGTTGCTCATCTCGTCGCCCAGGGCGCCGGGAATCAGGCGTACGACGGCATCGGCAACGACCATAGCGGGAAGCTCGCCGCCCGTGAGCACGTAATCGCCGATCGACAGGCGCTCGTCGGCATACGCATAGGCACGCTCGTCGACACCTTCGTAACGGCTGCACACAAACAGCAGGCGCTCGCTTTTGAGCAGACGCTCGGCCACATGCTGCGTAAAGGGCTCGCCGCACGGGGTGAAGAACACCACCGT
This sequence comes from uncultured Collinsella sp., assembly GCA_900546115.1. GTDB lineage: Bacteria > Actinomycetota > Coriobacteriia > Coriobacteriales > Coriobacteriaceae > Collinsella. The sequence continues at coordinate 28,533 of URBQ01000025.1, read as the reverse complement.
CGGCTTGGGGCCCTCGGAGCTGATTGCCTCGATTGCCTCGGCAATGGGCTCGACCTTCATGAGCATGCCCTGCCCGCCGCCGTACGGCTCGTCATCGACGGTACGATGGCGGTCGTGCGTCCAGTCGCGCAGGTTATACGCCTTAAAATCAAAAAGGCCGGCCTTGCGGGCGCGGCCCAAGATCGACGTGGACATAACGGGCTCAAACATCTCGGGAAAGACCGAAAGGGTCTCAATCAGCATGTTGTCCTCCCTACTTGTCCATATCGATCAAGCCATCCATCACGTGGACGGAAATTGTTCCTGCATCGGGAAGATCGAGCACGACCTGCTCGATCACGGGAATCAGTACCTCGCCGTACCGATCGCCTTCGACAACCCAAACATCGTTGGCAGGCGTCGACATGATCTCGACAATCGTGCCGAGCGAACCGAAGCGCTCGTCGACCACCTCGCGACCCATCAGGTCGGTATAGGCGGCGTCGAGCGAATCGAGCTCAAAGTCGTCACGATTTGCCAGCACATAGCATCCCGTGATGCCCTCGGCGGCCGTCAAGTCGTCAATGCCCTCAAACGAGACCAGATCGCCATCGCCCGTATCGGTGACGGACACGACCGTGCAAAAGCGGTCGCGCTTGAGCGCCGGCGGCGTCAGGGCGACGCGCATACCCGGCTCTAATACAGAAGGAAGCCCCCGCAGCGGCTGCGCGAGGACCTCCCCCTTCCTTCCGTGCGGCTTGACCACACGGGCGATGTTTTTGTACTGGGACCTCAAGGTCCTAGCCCAGAACCTCTACCTCGACAGCAGTGTCGAGGCGAGCGGCCAGTGCACGGGCGAGCGTGCGAATGGCCTTGATGGTACGGCCACGACGGCCGATGACCTTGGCGACGTCATCCTCGGCGACCGAAACCTCAATCGTAGAGGCGTCGTCACCATCGATGACCTCAAGGCTCACGGAATCCGGGTCGTCGACGATCTGAACAACGAGATATTCGACGAGATCGGCGATGCGATCTGAGAGCATTGCCTCACCCTCGAGCTGTGCAGCGTCAACCTCAGGCACGATTTACTCCTCGGCGCCCTCAGCGGCCTCAGCGGCAGCCTTAGCGGCCTCGGCCTCTTTGGCGAGCTGCTTCTTGGACTTCTTGACGACGGTCTCGGTCTTCTCGCCCTCGTTGGCGGCCTTGACCAGAGCGGCGACGGCGTCGGTGAGCTGAGCGCCCTTGGACTGCCAGTCGGCGATCTTCTCGAGGTCGAGGTTGATGGTCTTGGGGGCGGTCATCGGGTTGTAGCGGCCAACCTCCTCGATGATACGACCGTCACGCGGGGCGCGGGAATCGGCGACGACGACACGGTAGTACGGACGCTTCTTAGCGCCGTGACGAGCAAGGCGAATCTTGACTGCCAAAGGAAACTCCTCCAACCAAGCAGCTTTAGGCTGCAACTACAAACAAACAGTTGAATATAATACGCCATCGACGCGGGCAGGTGAAGTCCGTGAGACCAACTTCTTCGGTGTAGTCGAGGGCAAATCCATATCTTAGACAAGAATTCGGGATTTGCAAGCACATACACGCACCCCACATGAGCTGCGCGGTATACTCATGACATGGAAAGACGCGAACATACATACGGTTATGAGGATGCCATGGGCGTCACGCCGCCTCCCTGGACGGGTCCGGCAGTGGGCCTGATGGACCTCGATGCGTTTTTTGCGAGCGTGGAAATGCTCGATCATCCCGAATGGCGCGGAAAGCCGCTCATCGTGGGCGGAGACGCCGATTCGCGTGGCGTCGTGTCCACGTGTTCGTATGAGGCACGTCGCTTTGGCGTGCACTCTGCCATGGCCTCGGCCGAGGCGCGGCGCTTGTGCCCGCAAGCCATTTGGACGCACGGGCACTTTGATCGCTACCGCGAGGTGAGCGCGCAGGTCATGGCGATTCTTGCCGACGAGACCCCGCGCGTTGAGCGCGTATCCATCGACGAAGCCTTTATCGATATCACACCGGGTCGCTTTGCGCCCGAAGACCCACTGCTGGTTGCGCGGCGTATAAGCGACCGCGTGGCAGCGCTGGGAGTGACGTGCTCCATCGGCGTGGGCTGCAACAAGACGGTTGCAAAGATCGCAAGCGAGCGGGATAAGCCGTTTGGGCTGACCATCGTGCGCCCCGGAACCGAGCAGCGCTTTTTGGCCGCGCTGCCGGTGTCTGCCATGAGCGGCATCGGACGCTCAGCCGAGGAGCGACTGCGCCGCATGCGCATCTACACCCTCGGCGAGCTATCACGTGCACCGGAATCCACCTTGGCCTCTATTTTTGGCGTCAACGGCGAACGCATGCGCCAGCGTGCGCTGGGACTCGAGGTTTCCGAAGTCACGAGTCTGGACGAGGAACGCGAGGTTAAATCGGTGAGCAATGAGCGCACCTTTGCGAAAGATTTGACTGAGCGTGGGGACATCGAAGCGGCGATTGCGCTGTTGGGAGAGTCAGTGGGACGCCGTCTGCGCCGTCAGGGACTAACGGGCGCCACGGTGACGCTCAAGCTTAAGTATTCGTATGGCAGCGGGCGTACGGCACAGCGTCGACTTCCACACCCCACCGATGACGAGAATATCTTTGTTGCCGTGGCGCTCGAGCTGCTCGACAATATCTGGCAAGAAGGCATGCACGTGCGTCTGGCAGGTATCGGAATGAGCGACTTCAACCACCAAGGCGGTATCCAAACCGACCTGTTCTGCGAAGTCGATGGCCGCGGGGCCCAATCCAGCGACCGACGCGACCTCTCCGTCGCCATCGACGCCGTCCGAGACAAATTCGGCGACACCGCCCTATCCTTCGGCCGCCAATCCCGCTTCAACGATTAACCGCCTTTAGGCAAAAAAGAAAGCCGGGCAGGTGCGGAAAACCGCAACTGCCCGGCGAAATGCGCGAAGCTAGCTAAAAAGCCCCGTATCAAATGAGCTACTAGAGGAGATTGAGGGGGAGCTGGGGGCGTCACCCCAGAGCTTTTCTAGGCGGTAGAAGTCGCGGGCTTCGGGAGTGAAGACGTGGACGACAACCGAGCCGTAGTCCATGAGCATCCAGGTCTTCTGCTCGCGGCCCTCGATGGAGAACGGATGCTCGCCGCAAGCCTCGGCGACCTTCTCCTCGATCTCGTCGACGATCGAATCGACCTGGCGGTTGTTGGTACCGGTGGCAAGCACAAAGTAGTCGCACACGTCGGAAAGCTCGGTCAGGTCGAGCACCTGCACGTCCTCGCCCTTCTTGTCGTAGGCGGCCTGCGCGGCGGCGCGGGCGACATCCTCGGCGGCGACACCGCTCGCGGACAGCGAGGCGGCGGTGCGGTCGGACGTGGCAACGAAACTCTTGTGCTCCACACCTTCAAGAATCTGCTCGTCAGTCATGGTCTCGTCGGCCATGGAATACCTCTTTCTAGACACACCCGAGCTAGCGCAGCTGGGCGTAATGGTTGTAAATCGTAATAGCCGTGGGATAAAGATAGCGCCCGGACTGGATCACATAGACCAGACCCTGCGCAAAACAGGAGAAGAACAACTCGTCAAGCGTCGACTCCCCCACCATCTTGCGCAGCGCGTGGGCATAATCACCATGGCGGTTGGGTTCGATGGCATCGGCCACAAAGACCACCATATCGAGCGGCGTCATGTCGCAGGCACCCACGGTGTGACGGTCGACAGCCTGGAAAACAGCCGGCGACAGCTCGGGGAAAAGCTGCGGAAGCTCATAGGCGGCAACAGGGCCATGCAAAAGCGGCGTCGCGGCGGAAGGAGAGCCGGCAACCTTGATGCCATAGTGAAGCGCGCGGGCCACGAGCTCGTCATCGGAAAGAACCTTGTCCCAATCGTGAATTAAGCCGGCGGCAGCCGCATCAAAGCGGTCAACGCCGTAGACCTCGGCCAGATGAAGTGCGGTCTCGGCAACACCCAGCGAATGCACATAGCGCTTGCGCTTGTCTTTCATGCGAACATCGAGCAGCTCTTGAATGCGCTTGAGCAGCGCGCGCTCATCGCCCTCAAACTGATCCTCTACCGACAACGTAGCCCCCATCACTCAAAATCTTCTTGGCCCAAATCGGCATATAGCCTGCGCTTGCGAATGTAGCCGAGCACGGACTCGCTCGTAAGATAGCGCACGCTCATGCCGCGGGCAACTCGCTTACGAATGTTCGTCGAGCTGATCGCCAGCGCCGGAATCTGAATATAGCGCACGTCGAACGGCAGCCCCGACTCTTTGATTCGGGCACGCGCCGTATCGATATCAAAGCCCGGTCGCGTCGCCGCAATAAAGGTAGCAAGCTCAGCGATTCGTTCGGCATCATGCCAGGTCACAATATCGATAATCGCATCGGCGCCCGTAATAAAGTAGAGCTTTACCTGCGGCGGGTAAAAATCGCGAAGGGCATGAAGCGTATCGGCCGTATAGGTTACGCCCGGACGGTCAATCTCGAACCGGCTCGCCAAAAAGGCCGGGTTCGCGGCGGTGGCGAGGACCGTCATGGCATAACGGTCCTCGGCAGGCGTCACCGGCTTGTCAAGCTTAAAGGCGGGAGAGCCCGCCGGCATAAAGAGCACAGCGTCCAAGTCGAGCGACTCGCGCGCCTGCTCGGCAGTCACCAGGTGCCCGTAATGAATCGGGTCGAATGTGCCGCCCATAATGCCAAGCCGAAACTCCTTGCCCTCTTTTATGGGAAGCTCGGGCAAACCGATTCCACCGCGCAGCGACATGGCTTACTCGCCCTCCGAGGTCTCGGCATCGTCCGCGGCATCCGCCGCATCGATAGCCTCGACGCCCTCATCCGCAGCATCGGCCACGTCAATGGCCTCAACGGCAACGTCCTCGCCAGCGTCCTCGAGCTCCTCGTACTCCGAGAAGTCCTCAGCGCCCTCAAAGTCAAAGGCGCGCTGGCAAATGCGGACCTCGTCGCCCGCACGGCAACCGGCCTTCTCGAGCGCGTCGTCAACACCCATACGCGCAAACTTATGCTGCAGGTAGATGACGGCTTCCTCGTTTTCCCAGTCGGTCTGGATGACCATGCGCTCGATGGCACGACCGACCACGCGGAAGGCGCCGGGCTCTTCCTGGACAATGCGGAACCGCTTCTCGCGCTGCAGACGGCGGCGCTCCCACTCCTCGTCGCGCAGATCGACCGGCTCATCAGAGACCGCCAGCTCGGCGCGAAGCTTAGCCACCTGCTCGCCTACGGCAAGCATCAGCGTATTGAGACCGGCACCCGTCACGGCGGACACGGCAAAGAACATATGGCCGTCGTCGAGTGCCGCACGCTTGAGGTCGGCAATCTTGTCGGCCGTGCCCGGCGCATCGCACTTGTTGGCGACGACGATCTGCGGACGCTCCGAAAGCTCGGCGCCATACTGCTCGAGCTCACGGTTGATGATACGGTAATCCTCAACCGGGTCGCGATCCTCAAACCCGCCCGTCATGTCAACGACATGCATGATGAGCGCCGTGCGCTCAATGTGGCGCAGGAACTGATGGCCCAGGCCCTTGCCCTCGCTTGCGCCCTCGATCAAACCAGGAACGTCGGCAACGACGTAAGAATACTCACCGGCACGCACCATGCCGAGGTTCGGCACGAGCGTTGTAAACGGATAGTCGGCGATCTTGGGACGGGCGGCACTCATGCGCGCGATAAGCGAGGACTTGCCCACCGAGGGGAAGCCCACGAGCGCGGCATCGGCCATAAGCTTCATCTCGAGCTCAATCCAGTGCTCCTCGGCCGGTTCGCCCAGCTGAGCGAACGCGGGCGCGCGGCGCACCGACGTCACAAAGTGCGTGTTGCCCAGGCCACCGGCACCGCCGGGCGCCACGACAACGCGCTCGCCATCATGCACCAGGTCGGCAATCTCGAACATCGGGGTCTGCGTCTCGGGGTCGAGCTCGCGCACCACGGTGCCCATAGGAACCTTCAAAATTAGGTCCTCGCCGCTCTTACCGTTACGACGGGCACCCTGCCCGTGCGTGCCGCGCTCGGCGCGGAAGTGATGCTTAAAGCGGTAATCGATCAACGAAGACAGCTGAGCATCGGCCTGGATGACGACATTGCCGCCACGACCGCCGTCGCCGCCATCGGGGCCGCCCTTGGGGACAAATGCCTCGCGCCTAAACGACATGCATCCGGCTCCGCCGTCGCCGCCGCACACGTTAATGCGGCTGATATCGGTGAACTGTGACAACAGAATCGCCTCCTACAAAAAGAGGGAGACCCTTGAATCCTAAAACTCAAGTGCCTCCCACATATGTGCTCTATGAAGGGTGAATTACGCGTTCGCGAGCGGGCGTACGCTGACCCTGTGCTTGATACCCTTGTGGAACTCAACGGTACCGTCGACCAGCGCGAACAGCGTGTCGTCCTTGCCACGGCCAACGTTCTCACCCGGGTGGATGTGAGTGCCGTGCTGACGGACGAGAATCGTGCCCGTGGTTACCGTCTGGCCGGCATAGCGCTTCGTGCCAAGGCGCTGACCGCGGGAGTCACGGCCATTACGGGAGGAACCGAGTCCTTTTTTGTGTGCCATTGTGTATACCTACTCTTTCGTTACGAGTGTAATCTACTCGGCGACGGGAGCCTCGGCAACAGCCTCGGCCTCTGCCTTGACAGCCTTCTTGGCGCGGGACGTAGCCTGGACCTTCACGATCTTCAGCTTGGTGAGCTGCTGACGGTGACCCTTCAGACGACGATAGCGCTTACGCTTGTGGAACTTGAAGACCAGCTGCTTCTCGCCCTTGAACTGCTCAACGATCTGAGCGGTAACCTTGGCCTTGGCCAGCTTGTCGGGATCGGTGACGATCTTCTTACCATCGTTGAGGAAGATGACCGGCAGGGTGACCTTGTCGCCCTCATTGCCCTCGATCTTCTCGACGGTGATGACATCGTCGGTGGCGACCTTGTACTGCTTGCCGCCCGTGTTAACGATTGCGTACATGTTTACTTGCCCTTCATGCATCAGTTAGTGCAACAGCCGAATATAGTAGCAGGCGAAAATACCCCCGTCAACGAGTATGTGGAGCAAATCCACAAGTTCGCACAGGTATGGGGCTGACGAGTCGGCCCTCGTCGTCCTCGCATGCTTGATTCTGACGCTCGACATCGTAGGAGCAGATGGTCACGAGGTCTTGCATACCGGTGGAAACAATAGGTGCATCCACGCCCGGGGTCAAGCCCTGCAACAAAACATCAGCAGCAGAAAGCAAAATTTCCGGACGCATGGAGCCCTCGTTGTCGGCATGGGTGTCGAGCATGAGCACCAAATGGTCCGGGCGCTCCCCCGCCGTGAGCTCATAGCCCACGAGCGTGTGATCCAAATCCAAGCGCTTGCTCTTTTTGCCGCGCGCGTAGTCGATGCCATGGTCCGCGCGCAGCGTGTCGATCGCACGACGCACCTCGTCGGTGCTTACGGGCGCCTCGGGATCCAAGTGCAGGTCGATGCGATACGACAGACGCGTGAGCTGCGCCGTCAACGCCGGCGTGCGCACGTCGATATACGCCGCCTCGATGGGCGCCAGATCGGCCGGAGACGCCGCAGCCAGGCGCCCAAACGCCTCGTCGAGCGCCACGAACTCGGTCATAAACAGGTCATACCACTCGCAGGTCGACGACGTACCCACCGGTAGCGCCGAAGAGAAGCCCACTCGCATGTGCGGAGAGAAGCCCTGCGTGACGGCATAGGGAAGTCCCGCACGGCGCACGATGCGCTCAATGGTATGGATTACTTCGAGATGGCCCAGGTACTTAAGGCGATCGCGCTTGCCATAGCGAACACGAAGTCTAAAGAGCGTGGGGTCGTCGGTCAGGCGCTCACTCATGCGCGATCACCCATCAATACATTCTTGGCGTGGAGCGTGGGGCAGATTCCGCAGCCGGTGCACGACGTGCGAGTGCAGTCGGGCGTCGTGACACCCTCCAGCGAGCGACGGTACTCGCGCTCGAGGAAGCCGCGCGTGCAGCCGGGGCTCACGTGCTCCCACGGCAGGCGCCAGTCCAACTCGTAGGGCAGGTGCACGAGCTCATTGAGGTCGATGCCGTTTTTGGCAGCAGCCTCCTTCCAGTTATCGAGCGAGAAATGCTCTACCCAGGCGTCAAAGCGAGAGCCCGCGCGCCAAGCATCGATGATGACGGGCGTCATGTCACGCCCGGCGCGGGACAGCGCGGCCTCGATGAGCGAGGTCTCGGCATCGTGGTAATGCACGCGGACGGCACGGTTGCGAACGCTCGTGATAAGCAGCTTCTGGCGACGCTTGACGTCGTCGTAGTCGAGCTGCGGGCACCACTGGAACGGCGTGGCAGCCTTGGGGATAAACACCGAAACCGAGATGGACACCGAGATCGAGCCGCGACGAGCCTTGGGCACCACGGAACGACCGAGCTCCAGCACGTGATCGGCCAGATTGGCGATGGCCACGATGTCCTCGTCGCGCTCGCCGGGAAGGCCCATCATAAAGTAGAGCTTCATGCGGTTCCAGCCGGCCTCGAAGGCCGCCTTGGCCGCACGGTCCAGGTCCTCCTCGGTCACGTTCTTGTTAATGATGTCGCGCATGCGCTGGCTGCCGGCCTCGGGTGCGAACGTCAGGCCGCCCTTCTTTTCGCCGGCGACCGACTCGGCCATATCCACGCCAAATGAATCCAGGCGCTGCGACGGAATAGACACGCGAATACCCGTATCCTCCAGGCGACGGTTGAGCCTGCCGAGCACGTCACGAATGCAGGAGTGGTCGGTCGTGGAGAGCGAGGTCAGCGACACCTCGTCATAGCCGGTCTTTTCCAGACCCTGAATCACCGACGAGACGATCTGGTCGGCCGAACGCTCGCGCACCGGGCGATACGTCATGCCGGCCTGGCAAAAACGACAGCCGCGGGCGCAGCCGCGCAGAATCTCGATAGACAGGCGATCGTGAACCAGCTGCGCATAGGGCACGCACGACTGCGACAGCGGATTCGTGGCGCCAAAATCCTCGACGACGCGTTTGTAGACCACGGTCGGCGCATCCTTGCCCTCGCGCGGCACGGTGTAGCCATGCGGCGAGCAGGGCTCGTCGTGACGAACCTCATAGAGCGACGGCACGTAGTTGCCGGCAATGGATGCAAGCTGCTCAACAATCTGCGCGCGCGGGACTCCTTCGTCGCGCAGGCGGCGATGCAGCTGGCAGGTCTCGAGCAGCGATTCCTCGCCCTCGCCGATGAGGATGGCATCGAAGAAGGCCGCGAACGGCTCGGGGTTGTACACCGAGGGGCCGCCGGCGATGATGATGGGGTCGTCTTCACCTCGGTCGGCCGCTAACAGCGGAATGCCAGCGAGGTCGAGTGCCTCGAGGAAGTTCGTCACCGCCATCTCGTGCGGCACATGCAGGCCGACGATATCAAACGAAGCGACCGGCGCTGCACCCTCGAGCGAGAGCAGCGGAATGCCCGCCTCGCGCATAGCGTCACCCATATCGGGCCACGGCACATAGCCACGCTCGCAGGAGATGTCCTCGGCCTGGTTAAGGATGTTGTAGAGGATGGCGATACCCTGGTTGGGCAGACCGACCTCGTACACATCCGGGTAGATCAGGCAGCAACGGTAGTCGGCATCGGCCTTTGAAAGCGTGCCCCACTCGTGATCGATATAGCGACTCGGCTTTTCGACCTTGGCGAGCAGCGGCTCAATTAAATGAAAACAGTCTTGATACGGAACGCGCAACGGAAAACCCCTAAGCAGCGAGATCGGATGCGTCCTCGTAGGACGCCATAGGACGGGTAGCGCCCGCGACCGTGGTCACCAGATCGCGAACGCGGGAGAACGTGGCAGTGACCACCTCGTTGGCACGGCTGTAGTCGACATCGCGCTCGTAGAGCGAAACGAGCGCACGGCCCATGCCATAGGTGCCCGCGGCAGCAGTGAGCGCCTTGACGGCAAACCCAATATGCGGCGTCTGCTTGACGAGCGCACGGGTGACCGCGCGGATCACAAGACCGCCGGCAAGCACGCCCGCGACCTCGTAGCCGCGCTCAGGCTTAATGCCGCGTCCAAAGACGGCAGCGAGCTCAAAGAGCATGCCCACGTGAGCTTGCGCCATAACGGGATAATCGGCGCCCGGCAAAAACACCAGCGCACCGGTCGCCATATTGGTGAGCGCGCACGAGGTAATGATACGATTGGCCGCCGCGATGCGCATGAAGGCAAAGTTCGCCGCAAAAGCCGTTTCCTTTTCGGTGCGATCGAGAATCCAGCGGGCAAGCGTCTCGAGCAGATACGTCTTATCGGTTGCCGCCACCACGCCGAGCATGGGCGTGGACTCCTCGATAAACGGCACCTCCACAGCAGACTCGGCAAGCACGCACACGGGCGCGCCGGCGATCACGAGCTCCTGCACGGCACTCTCCAAGCGGTCGGAACCGCACGAGAGCACCAGTACCACATCGGTATCGGTCTTTGGAGCAATTCGCTCCTCCCCCAGACGCTCGACGCGCACAATGCCCGAGGTCGTCTGCGGCACAAAGGCGTCACGCACCGTCTCGGCCAGAAAGCGCGAGGCGGACGAATCCAAATAGACCGAGACGCGCACCGGCGTATCGGAATCCTTCTTAACGGACGCGCCCATCTTAAAAGCGCGGGTCAGCTTATCTACGGGAATTTTCATAGCAAACCCCTCCAGCGGTTACGCGGCGCCCGAACGATGCCGCCATATGGATTGTACGATACCCACCGTCAGCAGCTGAATCATCATCGAAGACGAACCGAAGCTAATAAACGGTAGCGGAATACCGGTAATCGGCATCATGCCGATGCACATGCCGATGTTTTCGAAGGTCTGGAACGCCCACATGCCAACGATGCCCACACACGATAGGCGCAAGAACAGCGACTCGCACTTAAAGGCGACGCGAATCGTCGAAAAGATCAGCAGCACGTAGAGGCACAGGAGCAAAAAGGAACCGCAAAAGCCAAAGGTCTCGGACAGGAAGGCGAAGACGAAGTCGGTGTGGAACTCAGGCAGAAAGCCGCCGGCCGACTGCGTCGCATGGCCTAAACCCTTACCAAAGAAGCCGCCCGAGCCAACGGCGATAAGCGACTGCTGCAGGTTGTAGGCATCGTCCGAATCGGCATTATCGGGGTCGATAAAGACCGTCAGGCGGTTCATCTGATACTGCTTGATGAGCACATCGTGGCCGAGCAACGAATCAAAGACCGAATCGAGCGCCAGAACGAGGGCCACCAGGCCCACAAGCAGGGCCAGGGTCGACAGCACCCATTCGCGGCGCGCACCGCTCATGCAGATGACGATGGCGCCCGAGACCAGCACGACCAGGCCCGAGCCCAGGTCGCCCATGGCAACGACGGCCAAAAACGGGATGGACAGCATGCCGCAGAGCTTGACGTAGTCGCGAACGGTATCGATGCGGCCGTTATACTGCGAGCCAAGCGTGGCGATAAAGAAGATGGTGATGAGCTTGGCAAGCTCAACGGGCTGGAATGTCAAACCGATACCGGGAATCTTGATCCAGCCCGTCATGCCCAGACCGCCCGTATAGGACAGACCCGGAATCTTGGGCGAGAAGATCACGATCAGGTCGATGACGAGCAACGCCGTCGAAAAATTGGAAATACCGCGCAGGTCGGTACGCCAGACCAGCACCGCCAGCAACGCCCCGATACCAATTCCCAGCAGGTGGCGCGAGAATGAGGCGTCGGCCTTAAACTGTGACGCCGACCAAATAATGATGGCGCCATAGGCAACGAGCGCGACGGTAGCCAGCAGCACACCGATATGCACCTTTTGGCGAAACGTACCGCGCGAGGCCGAAAGTTGCTTGTTGACGCGGTCCAGGCTGCTGCGAGAGCCGGTCTTGGTTGAACGGAACAGATCCGCCGGAGAAAAATCCATCGCAACCTCCTATCGAACCGAAGAATCGCCCGAGGCCGAAGAGGTATCGGGCTCGTCATAAATCACGCCGAGCACGTCGCGCACGACATGCATCGCGGTATCCGAACCACCGCCGCCCTGCTCCAGGACAGTAGCGATGACATACTTGGGATCATCGGCCGGTGCATAGGCGCAGAACCACGCGTATTCGTCCTCGCCGCTTTTCTCGCCCGTGCCCGACTTGCCGTACACCTGCGGCGTCAGGGTGCCAAAGTGAGCCGCCAGGGACGTCGATGCCGTGTAAATCACGTCGTGCATGCCGTTGCGAACAAGAGTCAAATCCGAATCGCTGTTGATCTTGGCCTCCAGGCGCTTCTTCTTGCCCTTGCCGTTGTACTTATAGGCATCGCCGTCGCCATCGCGCGACACGGCAGACAAAAACACGTGAGGCACGTACTGTTTGCCGCCGTTGGCAAGACCCATATAGGCGCACGCCATCTGCAGGGGCGTCACCAAAATGTCGCCCTGGCCGATGGCAATGTTGGTCATATCGCCGGCATTCCACTTGCGGTCCTCGGCAGAGGCGTCGGTAAAGTACGACTCTTTCCACTCGGCATCGGGAATACGGCCCGCGCCCTCACTCGGCAGATCGATACCGCAGGTCTTGCCTAGGCCCCAGCGACGAAAGACCTCCTGCAGGCCCTCGGAATGTTGCTCGTCATAAAAGAAGGCCTTGCCCATGTCGTAGAAGACGGGGTCGCACGAGTTGGCGATACCCGACTGCAGCGTCATGGTGCCGTGGCCAGACGTCAGCCAGCAGCGCTTGCCCCAAGCCTTGCCCAGGCCCGTCCAATAGCCCGTGCAGTTGGTTGTCTGCGTTGAAGTGTAGGTTCCAAACTCAAGACCGGCCAGTGCCGAGAGCGGCTTGATGGTCGAGGCCGACATGTACTGTCCGCTAATGGCGCGGTTGAGCAGCGGGTGCGAACCCTTGTCATCATTGAGCTCGGTCCACACGTCATTTGAGACGCCGCCGATAAAGACGGACGGATCGAACTTGGGCTCGCTCGCCATGCCCAGGATCTCGCCATTGTTGGGATCGAGACACACCACAGCGCCGTTGCCGGCATTGCTGTAGCCAGTGGTCTTAGCAAGCTCGATGGCGCTCGCCAGCGCCGTCTCACAGCCCTGTTGGATCTTAAGATCGAGCGTGAGCTTAATGTCGGAGCCGGCCTTGGCGGGCACGGCGCCGGCCTGACCGGTCACATTGCCCGAGGCATCGACCTTGACGGTCTGCTCGCCACGAATACCCTGCAGCAGGTTTTCGTAGTAGCTCTCAACACCCGCCTGGCCCACGATATCGCCCGACTGGTACGTAATCCGGCCAGCAGAAGCATCATCATCACCAGAGGTTTTCTTATTCTGGGCCTCGAGCTGCTCGGAGGTAATGGTGCCGGTATAGCCCAAGATATGGCATGCCGTCTCGCCATATGGATACTGACGCTCGGTACGCTCGGCAATCTTGACGCCCGGGAACTCGCCGGCGTGCTCCTGAATATAGGCAACCGTGGAGCGACGGACGTCCGTCGCGATGGTATGCAGGCTCTGGGCGCCCTCGGAATTGTCCTGAATATTGCGCAGCACCGCCACGTAGGGCATACCGAGCACGTTGGCAAGATGGCGAACCAAAACCTCATCTTCGGCAAGGTCGCGGTAGGCCACGACAGCAAGTGAGGGACGGTTCTGGACAAGTGCCACGCCATTGCGGTCGAGGATGCGGCCGCGCACAGCGGGTGTGGTAACGGTGCGCGTCTGATTGCTATTAGCCTGCTTTTCGTAATAGTCCGACGAGACCATCTGCATGCCCCACAGCTTGACGGCAAGCGCCGCGAACATCGCGCCCACACCCGTGGTGAGGATGGAGAAGCGGCCCTTAAAGGCGGTCGCCGCGGTATTGCCCTCGCCCTCGGTGGCGCGCGGGGCCGTTCCATGCTGCGTATCGTAGGTAAAACGGGAATCGCCGCGACGCATGATGACCAGCGCGACCACGATGGCCACAACCAGCACGATACCGGCGATAATAACCGTCATCTGGGAAGACATCTACAGGCCTCCCCTATTTGAGCTTGCGGGTCTTGGGCTTAAAGCGCATGCCCGTCTGGCGTCCGCCACGTGCGGAGAATCCATAACCGGACTGCGGCACGACGCCGGACATCAAAAACGGAATGGCAACCAGACCCGTCAGGATCGAAGACGGCAGCGCATGGCCGAAGAGCGCCACGACAAAGCTCGTCTCCAAACCCATAAACAGCAAGATGATGCTGTAGATCACATTAATGACAAGCGCGAAGGCACCCACAGTGATGCCGCGCGCGCTCGGGGTACCGCCCGTCTGACCGGCGGCGCTATGCACCAGGGCAAAAGAACCCACGGTCAGCAGGAGCGACATAACGCCCACCGGCACGGCAGCGGAAAGGTCATAGAACAAGCCGCTGCAAAAACCGCACACGACGGCACGGGTCGGGTCGCCCGAGAACACGCTTAAGCACACCAGGATAATCATAAAGTTGACGCGACCGCCCGCAATGGAGATCTGCGGTGCCAGGCCCGCCTGCAACAGCACGCACACAATGGCGGCGATTACAAACGTGCGGGAGCTCATCCCCTGCTCGTGTAGATCCATGGACATGCCCCCTATTCGCTCGAGCCGGAATCGGTCGTCTCGGACGTGTCGGAACTGTCATCCGGGCTCTCGTCCTTCGTCTTGGTCGCAGCATCGCGCGACGTTCCCTGCGGCGTGCTGTTGGCCGTGTTCACGTCCTCATCCGAGGCCGACTGTTCGTCGGTCAGCGAGGTGATGACCAGCACTTCCTCGTTGTTCTCGGCCGTCGTCTGGGCGCGCACCACAATGGTGTAGTACACGTCGTTTGCCGATTTCTCAACCGACGAGACGGTGCCGAGCGGAAGACCCTTGGGGAACACACCGCCAATGCCCGAGGTCACGATGATGTCGCCAACCTTAACGTCGGAATCGACGCTCACATACTCAAGACGCAGCGTGCCGTCAGCCTGACCCTGCAGCATGCCCTGGGCGCGCGTGTCCTGCACCATAGCGGACACGCCCGAGTTCTCGTCGCCAATCAGGCGCACGGTGGACGTCTTGGCCGAGACTTCGATGATCTGTCCGATAACACCAGCCGAACTCGTCACAGGCATGTTGATGGTAAGCCCGTCTGTAGAACCCTTGTCGATGGTGACGGTCGA
Source organism: uncultured Collinsella sp. (assembly GCA_900546115.1). Classification (GTDB taxonomy): domain Bacteria; phylum Actinomycetota; class Coriobacteriia; order Coriobacteriales; family Coriobacteriaceae; genus Collinsella. The sequence continues at coordinate 13,389 of URBQ01000025.1, read as the reverse complement.
GGTCCAGGCATCGCCCGAGGCGCCGACGATACGAGCTGCAGTGGACTTGAGGTTGTAGGTCGACTGCAGACCGACCAGACCCTCCAGTCGCTCGGCGGTCTTTTGAGCCTCGGAGAGCTCGGCGACCTTAGAGGTCAGCTCCTCGTTTTGCTTCTTAAGCTCGTCAAGCGTGTCCTGCGACGCCGTAAGGTTAGAGAACACGTTACCGACCGCATTGAAGGGAGCCGCCACAGCCGAGCCCAGAAAACGCACCGGCGAGGTAATCGTCGTCACGCCCGAACGCACGGCATGAATCGGCCCCGTCTCGCCCTCGCGAATGTAAAACGTGAGCAGCAACACCGAAATCAGGCTGAAAACAATCAACGGGCGCATACCCGTTGATTGTCGCTTGGTATTCAGATTTGTGGAGAAACCCGAAGATCGTGCCAAATGGAATCCACCTTTTGGAAATTAAGCATTGGTCTGGACGAAGCCGCCATCAAACGCATTGGCCTCGAGCACGCGGGCACAGCCGTTAACAACGTTATCGAGCGCCGTGGGGCTGACGTTGACCGAAACGCCGGTCTCATCGCGCAGGCGCACGTCGAGACCGCGCAGCAGCGCGCCGCCACCGGTCAGCAAAATGCCGTAGTACATAAGGTCCGAGGCAAGATCGGGAGGCGTAGCGTCGAGTGCGTCCTTGACGGCCTTGGCCATCTCGTCGAGCGGCTTGTTGAGTGCGCGACGAATCTCCTCGCTCTCGATGCGCACGGTCTTGGGCAGACCGGTGATCACGTCGCGGCCGTTGACCTCGACGTCGAGCTCATCCTTGAGCGGCACGGCGGAGCCGACCTTGATCTTGATGTCCTCTGCCGTACGCTCGCCGATGGCCAGGTTGTAGGCATCACGAACGTGCGTGAGGATGGCCTGATCGAACTCGTCGCCGGCAATACGGATGGACTGCGAGACGACGATGCCGCCCATAGCGATAACGGCAACCTCGGTGGTACCGCCACCGATGTCGATGACCATGGAGCCGGTGGGTTCCTCGACGGGCAGGTCGGCGCCGATAGCGGCGGCCATAGGCTCTTCGATCAGATAGGCCTGGCGGGCACCGGCCTGGATCGTGGCCTCAAAGACAGCGCGCTTCTCGACCGACGTGACACCGGAGGGAACGCAGACGACAACACGCGGACGCGGAGTCCACGGATAGCGCTTCTCGGACGCCTTATCGATAAAGTAGCGAAGCATGGCCTCGGTAACATCGAAGTCGGCGATGACGCCGTCCTTCAGGGGACGAACGGCCACGATGTTGCCGGGCGTACGGCCGAGCATGCGCTTTGCCTCGATACCGACCGCCAGGATGCGCTCGTCGTTTTTGTCGATGGCGACAACGGAGGGCTCGCGAATGACGATGCCCTTGCCGCGCACGGAGACAAGCGTATTTGCGGTGCCGAGGTCGATGGCAAGATCGCCCGCATAGCTACCGAAGAACATATCCATCAAAGAAAACAACGCAACTCCTGATGTGTTGGATGATTGCTGGAAAACTACTAGCTCATCATACTAGCGCAAGCCCGGCACCTCACTTGCGGTGAAGCGCCGGGCAAAGCTAAATCCCATAAGGTCACTACTGGTTGTCAGCAGCCGAGAAATCCATATCGAGCGAAGAAACGGCCCAGCCGATATGATTGTCGGAGCGCACGAATTTGACGGTGTACTCCTGCTCGCCGCCCTTGGACAGCGATGCCTTCACCTTAGCGGTCGTCTCGGTCATGGACTGATCCATGCCCTCGACGGACACGGTGGCACCCTGCGGAATCGAGGAGATGATCATCGACTTAGCGTCCTCGGACAGGCTCGAGGCCAGGCAAGACTCGGCCTTTGCGGTGTCACCGTCACCGGCAGCCTGGAACAGATCGGTAACGACAGACTCCTGAGACGGGAAGCCAAAGCCGCGCGTGTAGGCAAAGCCCAGACCGCCCGCGGCGATCAAAATGAGCAGAAGCAGCACGATGAAGACTTTGAGGCCCGTGTGGCGATGGCGGCGACGGACCTTGGCCTGCTTACGATCCTGACGGTCCTGCTGGACCATCTCGGACTCGGACAGCGTAAAGAAGCCGGTGTCCGAGGGATCGGGCATAAACTGACCGGTCGCGCCCGTAGGATCGAGCGGATCGACGGCAGGAGCGTCCATCGCGGGCGCCGGAGCCGTGGCCATAGCCGTCTGGGCAGACAGCGCAGCAAGCGAATCCTGCACGCGGGCAAGCTCATCGGCCTGCTCGGAGGTGAGCTGGTAGATGCCATCGGCAGTAGCGGCGTTAAAGGCGTCGAGTGCGTCGGAGGGACGGCCGGCGGCAGAAAGCGCCTGACCCATGCCGGCGTTAAGTGCACGCGTGTCGTCGCGGGGGCCGGCAAAGTCGATAGCCGTGCGGTAGGTCTCCACGGCATCCGCCGGACGGCCGAGCTTAATGAAGCAACGACCGAGCTCGCCGAGTGCGGCGGCAGGAGCCGGATTGGCGCCGTCGATGGCAGCCTGACGGAAGGCGGTTCCCGCGTTGGCATAGTCGCCCGACTGGAACAGCGCATTGCCTAGGCCCAGATAGGCCTTGAACGGCGTGGCATAGGAAGCATCCTGCGTAGCGGCAGAAAACGCCTGAGCGGCCGTCGTGTAGTCGCCCACGGCGGCGAGCGCCTTGCCGCGGTTGGTGAGCAGCGCGCCGCGCTTGCCGTAGGTACCGTCGTTGAGGGCGGCGGCATAGGCCTCGGCGGCCTCGGCATACATGCCCAGGTGCATCAAGGCGTTGCCACGAAGGTGATCGGCCTCGCCCATAATCTCATCGGGAGTCTTTGCCGCCCCAAGCATCTGGGCTGCAGCAGAAAAATCACCCGCGCGGTAAGCGGCGCGGCCCTGTTGGATCAACTGGCTATTCAAGGAAGTCCCCTTTACTCGTGAACGATCTCGACATGGACGATCTCGTCGCCGGCACGCAGCTGCGAAATCACATCGAGACCCTCGACCGTGGTACCAAAGACGGTGTAACCGGAATCGAGGTTATGCTGGGCACCCAGGCAGAAGTAGAACTGCGAACCCGCGGAATCGGGGTCCATGGAGCGTGCCATGGCAAGGGCGCCATCGACATGGCTGTTGCGCGGATTGGTGGCAAACTCGCCCTTGATGCAGTAGCCGGGGCCACCGGTACCGGGCATACCGTCGGGGCCCTCAAGACCGGCAGCGACGTCGGCGCCGGACATGTCGCGGGTATTGGGGTCGCCGCCCTGGATAACAAAACCGGGCACATAGCGATGGAACTTAAGGCCATCATAGAAGCCCATCGTGGAAAGCTCGCAGAAGTTCGCGACATGAATGGGAGCGCCCTCGCCGTCAAACTTGACCTTGATGGTACCCTTCGACGTCTCGATTACGGCGCACTCGTCGCCGACAAGCTGATACTCGGGCGTGTAGAGCTCTTTCTTAAAACCAAACATGTGGTTCCTTCCTCGTGCGTTTAAAGCATATTTGTACGAATTGTAGCAATAAGCACGGGTTTACATCAATTGCGCACGTAGGTTATGCCGACTATGGCGAACTAATTTTAGGAACGCTGCTGCGGCTTCCAGGAACCCACATTGGCATCGTACTGGTTCAGCGCGCTGTTGCCGCCCTGCGCGATGGGCGCCAGGATCTCGCTTTGGTGGGAACTCATCGACTCGCCATCGGGAATGGCCAGCGAGATATCCCAGCTCTGGCAGATCACGTCGACGCGCTCATACATCCACTCGGCAAGCTGCTTTAAGTGGGCGATGTCATCCGCATAGACCGTATCGTCCTGTACTTTCAGGTTGTTGAGCTCATCTTGCGTCTTTTTGATCTGGTCGCGCAGGGCGTAGGCACTCTGCGACAGCTCCTGACGGATGGACAGCGGCGTTCGGAGATAACCGTTGTTAAAGGAATCGATGACCTCGCCGATCTGGTCCTCGTCAGCGTAGGACACGATGGTCTGATACAGACCGTCGAGCCTGGTATAGAGCTGATCATCGGTGAGCACGGTTTCTTCCTGGACCACCTCGGCAGAATCGCCCTGCTTGGTATCGTCCTCAGTCGCCTCGCCCTTTTGACGCGTGGGGAAGGTGGTTTGTGCAGCTTGGCCAAACTGGTCGTAGAAGCCAGGCATAACACCCATGGGGTCGGTCGTCACGAACCAATAGGCACCACCGCACACGACGGCAAGGACCGCGATGATAATGAGCGGCTTGGGGATATGACGCTTGTGCTTGTGATAGGCGTCCTCGTCGGGATGCACCTTGCGCTTGGGTTTTTGAGCATCGTCATGCAGGGAAACGGGCGTGGGAATATCGACCTTGGGGATACCGAAATCCTTATCGAAAGCTGGCAGCACGCAGGTCTCATTGGGGTCGGCGGCGTCCGAAAGCACCGCAGCGGCAGAGGCCGGCGCATGCGGCACCTCGGTATCGATCTGCTCTTGCGTTAGGCGCGGAAAGCCCGCCGTGCGGCCCGCTGCCAGGTCGGATGCGGCCGCGTCCTCGGAGAGGATACCCGGAGCGGGGCGTCCGCATTTGGGGCACGTGCGATCATGCGGAGAAAGACGGGCACCGCAGCCCTCACAGAACACGAACTCGGTGTGCTCCGGACCATCGCCCGGACCCACATAGGCGTTGCAGTAGGGGCAGAACGAGGCGCCGTCCTCGATAGTCTTAAGGCAATGCGGGCAGATCACGGCATCCTCTTTTCGAAACAATTCAAACGATCGAGGTTAGAGCATAACATCGCCACGGCCCCACAGGAGCAAGGCACCAATTCAACATCGCCAGGGCGCGTAGTTATTTCTTCTTTTTGCTTGGCATCGAGACTTTGATGCCTTGGGCGGACTTGGTCACGCGGGAGCGCTTGACTCCGGTACTCTTCTTTTTCTTGGGCTGGGCCTGGGCCACGCCCTCGAGTGCGCGGGCCTCGGCCTCACGAACGGTGCGAGCTTCGCGGCGCTGCGCCATGTCGGCGGCGACGCGCTTGGCAAAACGCTCGGCCGTCGAACCCGTCGAGCTCACCTTGCCGCCACCGCGACCCAAGCGGACGCGCACACCGCGGCCAAAACCAGTTGCGGCATGACGACGACGCGGCTTGAGCGAATCCATCATCGTGGCGAGCTTAAAGAACACCGAGCAGGTGATGACCACGATGACAGCCAAGATAACCATCTGGCCCATCGACAGGTTGGCAATAGACAGCAGCTTCGGGAATCCGATAACGCCCGTCAGGATGCCGGCAACTACAAACACAAAGAGCGCCACACGTAAGGGCGTGAGGGGCTGCGAGATACGCCAGATCAGGCTGACACTCGCCGCGCACGACGTAAGTAGGCACATCGTAGACAGCGTGAGCTGGTTAAAGCCGAACACGCGCGCCACAAAGATATCGAGCGCCGCGGCCAAAATGACCGCAAGCGACGCCGGCAGTGCCCGCTTGAGCACGTTCGTCAGGAACGACCCCTTCACGCGAGCATTGTTGGGCTCCAGGCCCAACACAAAGCCCGGCGCGCCAATGCAGAAGAAGTTGATGAGCGTCATCTGAATCGGCTCGAAAGGGTACGGCGGCAGTGCGATGCACAGCGCCGCCAGGCCCATCGAGAACAGCGTCTTAGTCAGGAACAGCGAAGCCGAACGCTGCAGGTTGTTGATGGAGCGACGGCCCTCGGCCACCACGGCGGGCATCGAGGCAAAGTCGTTGTCGACGAGCACGATCTCGGCCACGTTACGCGCGGCATCGGAGCCGGCCGCCATGGCCACGGAGCAGTCGGCCTCCTTGAGCGCCAGCACGTCGTTGACGCCGTCGCCTGTCATGGCCACGGTGTGCTCGCGGCGCTTGAGCGCCTGCACGAGCTCGCGCTTCTGCTGCGGGGTCACACGACCAAAGACATGGTAGCGGTCCACTGCGGCATCGAGCTTGGCCGGCGTATCGAGCGTCGTGGCGTCCACATAAGTGTCCGCCCCCGGCACGCCCACCACGCGCGCGATCGACGACACCGTACGCGGGTCGTCGCCACTGATCACGTTGAGAGTCACGCCCTGCTCGTTAAAGTAGCCGATGGTCTCGGCCGCCGAGGTACGGATCTCGTCGCGTATGGTCACAAAGCCCACGGGCTCGGCCTCGCCCACCATATCGCCATCGGGCGTAAAGCCGTCAACGCGCGCCACCACGAGCACGCGGCAGGTATCGGCAAGCTCGGCGACACGGTTCTCGACCTGGGCAAACGCACGATCAGAGAGCACAAACTGCGCCGCACCCATCACATATGAGCCCTGTGCAAACGACGCGCCGCTCCACTTTTTGGAAGACGAGAACGGAATGACCGACAGCGGTTCGGACACCTCGACCGGACGGTCGGCGTAATAGTTGAGCAGCGCCTGACAGGTCTCGTTGGCATCGGCCGAGGTCGCACGTGCGACGTTAGCCAGCGCAAAATCGAGCACCGTGGTATCGACGGGAACGGCGGCGTCGCCCTCCCCCGCACCCATACCCTCGACCGGCAGCGGATAGGTACCCTCGACCTCCATGCGGCCCGACGTGATGGTGCCCGTCTTGTCCAGGCACAGCACGTCGACGCGCGCGAGCGTCTCAATGCAGTAGAGCTGCTGCGCGAGTACCTTGCGGCGGGCCAGGCGCACCGTGGCGATGGCGAGCACCGACGAGGTCAGCAGCACCAGGCCTTGCGGGATCATGCCCAGCAGGGCGCCCACCGTGGACAGCAGCGCCGACGAAGGCACATGACCAGCCAACAGCTCGGAGAAGCACCACGAAAGCGCGCTATTGCCTGGGGTTCCCGCGGCATCCCACAGCTCGCTCACGCTCGAGGCAAACAACGCCAAACCGAGCGGGATCATGATGATGCTCGCAAAGCGCACGATGGCGTTAAGCACGTTCATGATCTCGGAATTGACCTTTTTGACGTACTTCGCCTCGTTATTAATTTTGGCCACGTAGTTGTCGGCGCCGACATGGATCACGCGGGCGCGCAGCAGGCCCGAGTCGATAAAGCTGCCGCTCATGAGCTCGGAACCGGGCTGTTTCTTAATGAGGTCGCTCTCACCCGTCAGCAGGCTCTCGTTCACGAGCGCCTCGCCCGAAACCACCACGGCGTCAGCGGGAATCTGGTCGCCGCGCCCCAGGCGGATGATATCGTCGAGCACGATCTGGTCCAGGTCGAGCTCCACCTCGGCGCCGTCGCGCACCGCAATGGCCTTCTTGGAGGTCAGCAGCGTGAGCTTATCGACCATCTTCTTGGAACGCATGGACTGGATGACGCCAATAGCAGTATTGAGGAACACTACGAACAGGAACGTCAGATTCTTAAACGAACCGGTCAAAATGACTAGGAACGCCAAAATCACGTTGATCAAATTGAACAGCGTGCAGAGGTTCTCGATGATGAGCTCTTTGACCGACTTGGTCTTGAGCTCCATGTTGCGGTTGATCTTACCGGCGGCGATGCGCTCCTCGACCTCGGCGGTCGAGAGTCCGCGCTCGATATCCGTTGCTGCCATACCACGTCCCATCACGTCGCGTCGGTATAAGAAAAACCGCCCGGACCATGCGAGGTTCGGACGGTCTCACGTTCGATGGTGCCCCATGTTGGATTCGAACCAACGGCCTTCTGCTCCGGAGGCAGACGCTCTAATCCCCTGAGCTAATAGGGCCAACGTTTGGCATTATACCCAAGTGCACCACGGGCTATCAAAATAAAAGAAAAAGCTTTGCAATTCCGAGGAAGACGCGGCTCAACGGCCCACTTTAGAAGGCAAAAGCGAGTCAGATAGTATAAACTCTCATGCACCATATGTACACGGCTCGCGATGCGGGCCGTTTTTGCAAGGGTTATCCATCGAGGTGAGAGGCACACCATGATTGCAATTTTAAAAGAGAGCGCCAGCGACGAGGCCGTCAGCCATATCGTCAGCTGGATTGAGAAAAAGGGCCTGAAGACCGATGTCTCGCGCGGCGAGAATGAGACGATCATCGGCCTGGTGGGCGATACGACCAAGATCGACCCGTTCCTGCTCGAGTCCATGGATGTCGTCGAGCGCGTGCAGCGCGTCTCCGAGCCGTTCAAGCGCGCCAACCGCAAGTTCCACCCCGAGGACTCCGTCATCGACTGCGGCCACGGCGTCAAGATCGGCGGCGATCAGTTCCAGGTCATCGCCGGCCCGTGCTCCGTCGAGGGCGAGAACCTCATCCGCATCGCCCGCCGCGTGAAGGCCGCCGGTGCCACGATGCTGCGCGGCGGTGCCTACAAGCCCCGCACTTCCCCGTACGCCTACCAGGGCATGGGCCCCGCCGGTCTGGACCTGCTGTGCGAGGCGTCTGCCGAGCTCGACATGCCGATCGTCACCGAGATCATGGACCCACGCGACGTGCAGGTCTTCCTGGACAAGAAGATCGACGTCATGCAGATCGGCGCCCGCAACGCCCAGAACTTCCCTCTGCTCAAAGAGGTCGGCAAGACCAAGACTCCAATCTTGCTTAAGCGCAGCATGTCCGGCACGATCGATGAGCTGCTCATGGCCGCCGAGTACATCATGAGCGAGGGCAACGACAACGTCATCCTGTGCGAGCGCGGCATCCGCACCTTCGAGACCCGCACCCGCAACACATTCGACCTCAACGCCGTGCCGGTGCTGCACCACCTGTCGCACCTGCCCGTCGTCGCCGACCCCAGCCACGCCACCGGCTACACCCGCTACGTTGAGCCCATGGCTCTCGCCGCGACCGCCTGCGGCGCCAACGGCCTGGAGATCGAGGTCCACGACGAGCCGAGCCGCGCCTGGTCCGACGGCGCCCAGGCCCTCACCCCTGATCAGTTCGACGACACCATGCGCCGCATCCGAGCCATCCGCGAGGTTGTCTGCCAAGAGACCATGGAGTAGCCCATGGGTACAGTGAGAAACGCGCGCGTTAACCAGGGCGGCCCCAAGTGTGCCGGTATCGTCGGCCTTGGCCTCATCGGCGGCAGCTTTGCCCGCGGCTATGCGCAGGCGGGCGTCCGCGTGCTGGCCTGGGATACCGATGACGATGTCATGACGGCCGCCAGCATGGGCACCGTTGCCGGTGAGCTCAACGACGAGACGCTCGGCGAATGCGACATCATCGTCCTGGCTTGCTACCCCGAAGCCTGCATCGAGTGGCTAGAGGCGCACGCCCAGGCACTCGCCGACGCCACCGATACCGAGGCCATCATGGGCCCCGTGGTGATCGACACGGTGGGCGTCAAGGGTATCGTGTGCGAGCGCGCCTTTGAGCTTGCCCGCGAGCACGGCTTTTACTTTGTGGGTGCGCACCCCATGGCGGGCACGCAGTACTCGGGCTATGCGCACTCCCGCGCCGACCTGTTCCAGGGCGCCCCGCTCGTGCTCGTACCGCCCGCGGTGGACGATGCGCTCAAGCTGGAGCTTTTGGGCCAGGTGCGCGAGATGGTGCGCCCCTTGGGCTTTGGCAAGTTCAGCGTGACCAGCGCCGCCGAGCACGACCGTGTCATCGCCTTCACGAGCCAGCTTGCGCACGTGGTATCCAACGCCTACGTCAAAAGCCCCACTGCCCAGGTCCACCACGGCTTTTCGGCCGGTAGCTACCGCGATCTCACCCGCGTGGCGCACCTCAACCCGCAAATGTGGTCCGAGCTCATGATCGACGACGCCGACGCGCTCGCCTTCGAGATCGACCATCTGATCGAATCGCTTGGCGCCTACAGCCGCGCGCTCAAGGACCGCGACCAGCGCTATCTGGAGAATCTCCTTGCCGAGGGCGACCGCATTAAGCGCGCACTCGACGACGAGGCCTCCCACTAGACAACCCATCACGCCAGGTCGAAAGGACCGAAGCTTATGGCGATTACCATCGATATCGACACTGCACGCCCCTACCAGGTGCATGTTGGCACGTTTTTGCTGGAGCAGGCGGGGCCGCTCGTGCGCGCCACCGCCGGCGGCACCAAGGCCGTCATCGTGACGGACACCAACGTGGGCCCGCTCTACCAGATGCCCGTTAAGCAGAGCCTGGAGGCGTCAGGCTACGAGGTGAGCATCTGCACCTTCGAGGCCGGCGAGGCCCATAAGCGCGCTGAGACCTACGTTGCCATTTTGAAGTTTGTGGCCGAGCGCGAGCTTTCGCGCTCCGACGTGATCGTGGCACTCGGCGGCGGTGTCGTGGGCGACATGGCGGGCTTTGTGGCCGCCACCTACATGCGCGGCTGCAAGTTTGTGCAGATCCCGACGAGCCTGCTCGCCATGGTGGATTCGTCGGTGGGCGGCAAGACCGCCATAGACCTGGCTGCCGGCAAGAACCTGGCCGGCGCCTTTTGGCAGCCGAGCGTGGTTATCGCCGACGTGGGGTGCCTGGCCACCCTCACGCCCGAGCAGTTCGCCGATGGCTGCGGCGAGGTCGTCAAGCACGCCGTGATCGCCGACCCGGAGCTTTTCGCCGAACTGGAGAAGACCCCGCTCACGCTGGAGCTGCTCAACCGCGATGTGGCCCGCGTAGCGCTCATCATCGCCCGCAATATCGACATCAAGCGCGCCGTGGTCGTCGCCGACGAGCGCGAAACCAACCAGCGTAAGCTCCTCAATTTTGGACATAGCGCCGGGCACGCCGTCGAGGCCTGCGAGCACTTTGAGCTCGGACACGGCAACTGCGTGTCGATCGGCATGGGCATCATCACGCGCGCCGCAGCCCTGCATGGCATTTGCGACGCCGAGCTGCCCGGCCGCATCGAGGAGCTCTGCGCCCGTCATGGTCTCAAGACTCGCTGCGAGCTTTCGGCCGAAGCCGTCTTTGCCGAGGCGCTGCACGACAAAAAACGCACCGGTGACACGATCGACCTGGTGATTCCGCACGGCATTGGACGCTGCAGCATCGACCGCACGCCGCTTTCCACCTTCCACGATTTAATTGCCGAGGGCCTCGGCCAGAAGGGAGACGCTTCCGCATGCTAGCCCGCATCACCCCGTCCCCGCTCAAGGGCACTGTTCCCGCCATCGCGTCCAAGTCGATGGCGCACCGCCTGATCATCTGCGCCGCGCTCGCCAACGGTGAAACGCACGTCGCCTGCAATACCACCTGCGCCGACATCGAGGCCACGGTGCGCTGCCTTACGGCGCTGGGTGCCCGCATCGAGACCGTCGAGGATGGCTTCCAGGTCCATCCAACCATGAAAAGCGTTGAATTTGGCCTGCTCAAGGCCCTTGCCGGCGGCACGCTCGACTGTGGAGAGAGCGGCTCCACGCTGCGCTTTATGCTGCCCGTCGCTTGCGCGCTGGGAGCAGAGGCCACCTTTGTGGGCCAGGGCCGTCTGGGCGCCCGCCCCCTCTCCCCGCTCTCGGACGAGATCATCGCCGCCGGCTGCGACCTGCAGGGTCTGGGCGGCTTTCCGCTCAAGACGAGCGGCCGCATGCGCCCGGGAACCTTTGCGCTGCCGGGCAATGTGAGCTCGCAGTACATCTCGGGCCTGCTGTTGGCGGCCCCGCTGCTGTCCCAGCCCTCCTGCGTGCAGGTGACCGGACTCATCGAGAGCCGCCCCTACATCAACCTGACGATTCAGGCCATGAAGGCCTTCGGCGTCGAGGTCAACGTCGAGCGCATCCCCGCCAAGAATGACAAGCCCGAGGTCACAAACTTCCGCGTAAACAGCGGCTCGTACCGCACGCCCGGCAGCGTGGCCGTCGAGGGCGATTGGTCCAATGCGGCCTTTTGGCTGTGCGCCGGCGCCATCGGCTCCGACCCCATCACCGTGGAAGGCGTATCGCTGAGCTCCGCGCAGGGCGACCGCAACGTGCTCGCCGCGCTTTCGCGCTTTGGCGCCCGCATCGTGCGTTCCACTAACGCCGCCACCGTGCAGTCCGACAAGCTCGCCGGCTTCGAGATGAGCGCCCACGATATTCCCGACCTGGTGCCCGTCATCTCTGCCGTGGCATCGCTGGCGCAGGGGCGTACGTTCATCCGCGACTGCGCCCGCCTGCGCATCAAAGAATCCGATCGCTTGGTCACCACCACCCGCGAGCTCACCGCGCTGGGCGCACAGGTGCGCATTGCCGGCGACGACCTCATCATCAAGGGTGTCGATGCCTTTACCGGCGGCGAGGTCGATTCGCACAACGACCATCGCATCGCCATGATGGCCGCTATCGCCGCGAGCCGTGCCACCGGCGAAGTTGTGATCCACGGCGCCGAGGCAGTCAACAAATCCTATCCCGATTTCTTCGACCACTACCGTCTGCTGGGCGGCAAGGCCACGCTCGAGGAGGAATAGCATGTCCTCGACCTTTGGCAACGTATTGCACCTGAGCATCTTCGGCCAGTCGCATTCCCCCGCTATCGGTTGCTCGCTCGACGGCATCCCCGCTGGTATTGCCGTGGATCAGGAGCAGCTGCAGGCCTTTTTGGACCGTCGCGCCCCCGGTCGCGACGAGACCGCGACCAAGCGCCGCGAGGCCGACGCCGCGCATATCATCGCCGGTGTGGTCGATGGACATACCACCGGCGCGCCCATCGCTGCGATTATCGAGAACACCAACACGCGCTCCAAGGATTACTCCGAGCTGCGCCGCAAGCCCCGTCCGGGACATGCGGACTTCCCTGCGCGCGTGAAGTATCACAACATGCACGATGTCGCCGGTGGCGGGCATTTCTCCGGCCGCCTGACGGCACCCCTGTGCATCGCCGGCGGCATTGCGCTGCAGGCGCTCGAGGCCCGCGGCATTAAAGTGATGGCGCATGTGGCGCAGATCGGCGGCATCTCCGACCTGCCGATGGACGACATAGTCTATCGCGAGGCCGACCGCAAGGCGATCCTTACGAACGATCTGCCGTGCATTGATGCCGCCGCAGCCGGCCGCATGCGCGAGGAAATCCTAGCCGCGCGTGACGAACTCGACAGCATCGGCGGCATCGTGGAGTGCGGCATTTACGGGCTTCCCGCAGGCATCGGCGACCCCATGTTCGACGGCATCGAGAACCGCATCGCGCAGATCGCGTTTGGCATTCCCGCCGTAAGGGGCGTGGAGTTTGGCATGGGCTTTGCCGTGGCCGCCATGCGCGGCAGCGAGAACAACGATCCGTATCGCATCGATGCCGAGACCGGCGAGATCGAGGTCGAGTCCAACAACGCCGGCGGCATCCTGGGCGGTATTTCGACCGGCGCGCCCGTCATGTGGCGCATGGCCGTAAAGCCGACGCCCTCCATTGGCCGCGAGCAGCAGACGGTGGACATGGACGCCATGGAAAATGCCGAGCTCTCGGTCCACGGCCGCCACGATCCCTGCATCGTCCCCCGCGCCGTGCCCGTAATCGAGGCGGCGGCGGCATTGGCGGCGGCATGGGCGTAAATGGCTCTTGCAGTAACATTA
>URBQ01000024.1 GCA_900546115.1 uncultured Collinsella sp. | reverse complement strand
CGGGGCTCGACGGCCTGCGCTTTATGATCGAGGACGGCCGCCGCGCACCCATCTCCATCAAGTACATGATGCCTTCGTGCGTGCCCGCGCTGCCCGACGAGCAGGCCGGTGCCGTTATTTCGGCTGTCGATATGCAGGCGTTTTTTGCCGAGCATCCGGGCGATGTCTTTGGTCTGGGCGAAATGATGAACCTGCCGGGCGTCTTTATGGCCGACCCCGAGACCTGTGCTCGCATCGATGCTGCCAACCAGACGCCATCCAAGCAGGTTGACGGCCATGCGCCACTCGTTGCCGGTAAGGACCTCAACGCCTATGCCGCAGCGGGCATTATCGCCGACCACGAGTCGACGATTCCCGAGGAGGCGCTCGACAAGCTGTCCCGCGGCATGTATGTGATGCTGCGTGAGGGTACGTGCAGCCACGACCTGGCCAATTTGTCTCCGATGCTGCTGGAGAACCCTGCCCGCGCCCGCCGCTGCTGCTTTGCGACCGACGACCGCGCTCCCTCCGATGCTCTTTCGACCGGCATGATCGACAATGCCTGCCGCGTGGCCATCGAGGCCGGCATCGACCCGGTGGTCGCCATCTCCATGGCGTCCCTTTCCACGGCTGAGGCATTTGGCCTGGACCACGGCTGTCGCGACCCGCATGAGCTCCGTGGCGCGATCGCCCCGGGCAAACGCGCCGACCTGCTGTTGCTCGATGACCTGACGTTTGCCAAGGCTCCGCATCGCGTATATGCCGCCGGTGCTCTGGTGGCGCAGGACGGCACCTTTGTGGGCGAGATCGCACCCGAGATGGCCGAGGTCGCAGCGCTTGCCGATGAGCTGCGTGCTTCCGTTAAGCTGCCGAAGCTATCGCTCGACGTGTTCGACTATGCCTTTAAGCCGGGCGAGGCCGTGATTGACGTGGTGCCGGGTAAGGCCATCACGGGTATGGCTCGCCCCGAGAGCGCCGAGGGCCTGCGCCGCATTATGCTGATTGAGCGCCATGGCCGCGGCGTGTCGCTGCAGGCCGAGGGCGCCGACGGCGACGGCCCCGCTGGCCTGGGCCTGGTCGGCAAGCATATCGGTCGCGGCTGGGTGCGCGGCTTTACCATCACCGGTGGCGCCATTGCCTCCACGATCGGCCACGACTCGCACAACGTGTGCGTGGTGGGCGACAATGCGGCGGATATGATGGCTGCCGTTGAGGCCGTGGGCCAGGGCGGCCACGTGCTGGTGCGCAACGGCGAGGTCGTGGCGCGCATTCCGCTGGCGCTCGGCGGCCTGATGAGCGAGGGCGCTGCCGAAGACGTTGCGGCGCAGCACGACGACTTTATGGTCAAGGCGCGCGCCATGGGCATCGAGCCGCCGCTCGACCCCATCATGGGCATCATCTTCCTGCCCCTGCCGGTGATCCCGACGCTCCGCATCCGTCCCGAGGGCATGTTCGACGTCACAACCTTCACCTACGCCGACTAGTCATCAGGGACGTTCTTAAACGACTAGCCGCCTGCGACACTCTTTGGCGGGCTGCCTGACGTCGCGACCGTGGGGCCTCTGGCGCGCGTGAGCTATTTGCTAGGTCCATGTAACGTTTATAACTACGGGGTCTTATTTGAGCTCCCTTTGGGTACGGTGTTTTCAGATATACATCTGTTTTCACTACTAAGCCCGAAGGGAGCTTTTCTATGTTTAAACTGATTGCATCCGATATGGACGGCACACTGCTTGACGAAAACGGCCAGGTGCCTCCCGAGACCTACGAACTGATTTTGGCGCTACACGAGCATGGCGTGCATTTCGCCGCATCGTCAGGTCGTCGCTACGATCGCCTGTGCGAGTTCTTTGCGCCCGTTCGCGACAAGATGGACTTTGTCGCCGCTAACGGCGCCCAAGTCTACGCCGACGGTAAGATGGTAGACCGTGAGGTGTATTCCCACCTGGCGATTCGAAGGCTCGCCCAAGCCGTCAGGACGTTTCCCAATCTGCATCTTGCGCTCTTTGACCGAACCAAGTCCTTCCTGCTCGATGACGAGTGCAAGTTCGTGCGTGAGGTCGATAAGGACCTTCCCAATGCCGAGCGTATTTGGGAGCTGCCCGATCCCAGCGTAAATATCATCAAAGCGAGTATCTTTTGCGACGACAGTGCGGTTATGGACAGTGCGTACGTGCTACAGCGCGAACTTGGTCAGCTCTTTACTTTTGCGCCTTCGGGCAACGCGTGGATCGATGCCATGCAGCCTGGTGTATCGAAGGCCTCGGGTATCGCGCAGCTCGCGGAGCATTACGGCATTGATCGCGACGAGGTCATAGCGTTTGGCGACTCGATGAACGACTACGAGATCATTCGCTTTGTCGGCACGGGCTGCGCGATGGAAAACGCGCGCCCCGCGCTTAAGGCGGTGGCCGATCGCGTGGTGGGTTGTAACCGTGACCACGCCGTCCAGCAGGAGCTCCGTCGCGTGCTGGAGAGTCTCTCCTAATCCGGCAGATGGGGACGTTCCTTTTCTGCCGACAGTGGGGGACAGTCCTTGCAGCTTTTTCGTGAAGGCTGTCCCCAACGACTGGTCATTCAAGAACGTCCCCAATGACCAGACGATGACTAGGCGAGGGCGGCCATGATGGTGCGGGCGACGCCGTCGTGGTCGTTGTCGTATTCGGTGATGGCGTCGGCGGCCTCGCGATCTTCGGGCTCGGCGTTGATCATGGCCATGCCATGGTCCGCTGCCTGCAGCATGGGGATGTCGTTGATGTTGTCGCCGAACGCCCAGGCGTCGGCGAGACGCTCGCCCAGATGCTCACACAGCCACGTGAGGGCCGTTCCCTTGGTGGCGCCTTCGCCCATAACCTCGATATTCATGGCGTACGAACGCGTGACCTCAATGCCTCCGAGCGTGTCGAGCGCCGCCGCGATGGCGTCGCGATCGGCGGGGTCGTGCCAGTACATAGCGATGCGTTCGAGCGTCTCGACCTCGTCGATCTTGCTGTCGATATTCATGTCGATCGGCGTTCGTGTGCGCTTGAGCGAAGCCGCGATGTGGGGGTCGCCGCCACAGAACTCATCCAGACGCCCGTATAGCGAGCGGGGGAGGAAGCACTGCCCATCCGCGAAGATATCGAAGGTCACATCGTGGCCGGCGGCAATGCGATGGATGCGGTGGGCAATGCCACGGTCGAGCGGACGGCTCAAGATGCGCGTGGCGCGCGAGGCGTCGGTGGGCGTATCCTCGTCGAGCTGCCAGACGCTGGCGCCGTTGGCACAGACCGCGTAATGCACGGCGGGATGGGCGAGAATGGGCTCAAAGATGCCCGACAGTGGACGTCCCGTGCAGGGAACAAACTCGATGCCACGACGTGCGAGCTCGTCGAGCATCGCCCAGGTGGCATCGCTCATTTGCTTATCGCTCGTCAGCAGCGTCCCATCCATATCGGAAAACACAATCATTTGATGCAGCCCTTTCTGCTGGCATAAAAAGCGTGGCCGAGGGCGGCGATGCCCTGGCCACGCTCGAGTTCTATAACGGTCCGCGTCCTAGCGGTCAGCGAGCGGCTTGTACTCTAGCGGCTCGATCACCGGACGATAGGCGGGGCGGATGATACGGTGCGCGCAGAAGAGCTCTTCCATGCGGTGTGCCGACCAGCCCGCCATGCGGGCGACGGCGAACAGCGGCGTAAAGAGCGTCTCGGGCACGCCGAGCATCTTGTAGATAAAGCCCGTGTACAGGTCGATGTTGGCGCAGATGGGCTTGGTCATGCCGTGGTCGCGCATGACCTGGGGTGCCAGGCGCTCGATGCGCTCGATGAGCGCGAACTCATCGCCCAGGTTCTTCTTGTTGGCAAGTGTGCGCGCGTAACGACGGCAGACCTCGGCGCGCGGGTCGCTGAGCGTATAGACGGCGTGGCCCATGCCGTAGATGAGGCCCGTGCCGTCGAAGGCCTGCTTGTCGAGGATCTTGCCCAGGTAGGCCGCGACCTCGTCCTCGTCCTCCCAGTTGGAGACATGCGCGCGGATGTCCTCGTGCATAGACACGACCTTGGCATTGGCACCACCGTGGCGCGGGCCCTTGAGCGAGCCGATAGCCGCGGCGTAGGCGGAATACGGGTCGGTGGCCGAAGACGACAGCACGCGGCAAGCGAAGGTGGAGTTGTTGCCGCCGCCGTGCTCGGCATGCAGCATGAGCATAACGTCGAGCAGCATCGCCTCATCGCGGGTGAACGCCATGCCGCCGCGCAGGACCTGTAGGATGGTCTCGGCGGTGGAGAGGCCGGGTGTGGGGTGCGGTACATGAACCTCGGAGCCGCGGCGCTTGGCGACCGAGGCCATATGCGCGAAGGCGGCGATGCGGGGGAGACGGGCGAGCATGGAGATGGCGACGTCGATTTCGTGCTCGGGTGTAATGGCGTCGGGCTCGGCGTCGAAGGCGTAGAGCAGCAGCACGGCGCGCTGAAGCACATTCATGATGCTCGACGACACCGTGGTCATGGGGAACTCGCGGACGTATTCGTCGCTCAGATGTCTAAAGGCGCCCAGGCGCTCGCAAAAGCCGTCGAGCTCTTCCTTGTTGGGTAGCGAACCCGTGATAAGCAGATAGGCGACTTCCTCGTAGCCGTAGCGATTCTCGGCCTGGGCATTGTTGACCAGATCCTCGATGCTGTAGCCGCGAAGCGTGAGCTTGCCCTGATCGGGCACGACCTTTCCGTCGACCTTGTTGTAGCCGTGCACATCCGAGATGCGAGTGAGGCCCGCGACCACGCCCGAGCCGTCGGCATTGCGCAGGCCGCGCTTGACATTGTGCTCAACAAACAGGCCCTCGTCATAAGGGTCGGTCGGCAGGCCGTGGTAGAGGTTTTCGCTCTCAGACGAAATCTGGCGGCTTGCTTCGTAATCCAAGACCAGACGGCTCAGGTGGTCGTCGAAGCGGTAGTAGATTTTCTTGGCGTCGTAGGCCATGTGCGCTCCTCTCCGGGCCATGTGGTGACGTTGCGCCTGGGCGCACGTTGGGCCGTCTCCACGCAGCCTGTTCGCTACAGGCGGTACATAAAGTTAAAGACGTCCTCGCGCTGGATGGACACGTTGACGCCCGAAAGCTCGCCGGCCTCGGCCAGGGCCTTCTGCAGCTCGGCGAAATCGAGCTTGGACTCAGCGGTGTCGGCCAGCATGGTCATGGTGAAGATGTCCTCGATAATGGACTGCGTAATGTCGCGGATGTCGACGTTGGCCTCGCCCAGGACACGGGTGACGCCGGCGACGATGCCGGGGCGGTTCTTGCCAAGGACGGTGATGACGATACGGGAGGACGAGATCTCGGCCATGGGAAACCCTTTCGCGTGGTCGCGGCGCGCGCGGGGCGCTCCGCTACGGTACAGTGTTCATCATTGTACCTGTCTGGCGCAAAAAAGGCGCGCTCGCTGCGGCGTTACATGCCTGCAACATGAGCGTAAGGGGGAAGGCCGCACGGGGAAGAGCCGTCTGGCGCGTGTCCGGCTCGTGTTGGGTTGATTTCCGATCTCAGCCGAACACATTGAGCGGACAGGCCGTTCCCGCAGTCAGCCGAACGCCTCCGACGGCTGATTCCGAACTGGAAGCGGAGGGCATCCCCGCCCTTCGGTAGGGGATACCGCTCCGCGGCGCATGCCGCGGGCGGCGCCCCTATCGGACCACCGTGACCTCAGTTGGGATGGGCCCAGCACTGCCGCGTACTCGGTGAGCTAGAGCCAACTGTTCGTCTTCACGTCGCGTATGGCGATATTTCGGTCGTCCGGCTCGGTGATGCCGTAGCCGAACGCCTGGAGCGTCTCGATGGACTCCTGGATCCTCTGTTGGAACATGGGACCCGGATCGACCCTCGGCCCGAGGTGCCCGCGCCAAAGGCACGGCGTGGCGCGCAGCATGTTATGGATTTTGGAGATGGGCTCGATGTCGGCGTAGACGTTGAGCGTCGCCATGGCGTCCTTGTGGCCGAGGATCGATTGGAGCGCCTTGATATCGCCGCCTTGGCGGATCCACTGCGTTGCGAACGTGTGGCGAAGGCCGTGGAACGTGATCAGCTCGTCGTTGGTGCCCATGAGGCCGTTGGTCTCCGAGAACGTCTTGAACGCCCTGCGGATATAGCTTGTCGTCGCGAAGGTCGCGCCCGGCTCCGACAGGATGTAGCAGTCCCCGATCTCGACCGCCCCGGTAAGGCCGCGCAAGCGCAGCTTTCCGCAGTCGATCTCGTGGGTCTCCTTCAGGAAGGGGAGTAGGCCGACCGGGTCGATGGGGATACCCCTGGCGTCATGGGTCTTGGTGTCCTTGATGAACGAACCCATTCCCTTCGCGTACGCCACCGAGTGTCTGATCGAGATCAGGCCCGTCTCGAAATCCACATCGCACCACCGAAGGCCGCAGACCTCGCCGATTCGCATCCCCGTGTGCAGGGCGAGTACGACCGCCCTCTAATCCTCGGCGGACCAATCGAGTCCGAACTCCTTTCGGGCATCCTCTTCGCTCATGACTTCGAGAAGGTCTCCGGGTTGGCAACGAAGGGCGAGGCATAGCTGCTCGAGTGTGTTGAAGCGAATGCCGCGAATATGCCCTTTTTTAATACGGGACAGGTTCACGGGCGTGGTTCCAATCCTTTCGGCAAGTTCGTTCGAGGAAATCTTTCGCTCGGCCATGATCTTGTCGAGGCGAACAATTACGGGCATGGCGTTTCCTTACGCAATCTCGTCGGAGTCGAGGTACAGCTCTCGGGCGTACAAGAAGAGCTGGGAAAGCATGAACAAGACGATGCCGAGAACCAGAGAGGTCCAATCGAATGATGAAGCGATCTCTTGGGCGCCGACGGCCCCCTCGCCGCCAAACATCGAAACGGAGGTTTTGAGTGAGCCGGCGTAGAGGCTGGTGGCAGCTTGAACAACGAAGAGAATGCCGAGCACCTTCAAGCATGTCGCAGACCCTTTCTTGAAGGGGTCTCCGCTCTTGATCGTCCACACGAGAACGGCGCTGAGGATGGTCGTAGCGATACCGATGACGGCAGGGACCAATGTCGAGATCGCAAGGGCTGGATACGCGGGGGAGTCTGCAATTACAGGGTTGTCGAGCACTTCGATTGCTGGCTTTAAGGAGAACGCCACTTGTGCGATGGCGGTGGCGCAAAGGGTCGCAGAGGCTATCGCACATGCGATGCGGAAGGAATGAAGCCGGGGAGTGCGATTGTCGGAACTCATAATAACCTCCGAAGAATTTAAAAAACTCAGGTTACTTTTTAACAGTTTATGTTAAATTGACTTTGCCGGCAAGTAATAAGGGCCGAGCATTTTGTTCGGCCCCTCTGTTCCGACTGGATGAGGTTAAGGTTGGCGATGAATATGCTCAAAATCTCGAAGGCGATCTTTAGGTCGCTTCTCTCCTCCAGGTCGCTCTGTGTTGTCGTTGTTGCGTTGATGGTTCTTTGTGCTCTGCCCGTCTTCAGGAGCGCGGCTGGCATCGACGGACGGGTCGAATACCTCGAGTCGGGAATAACCCGTGTTGAGCAGGAATTGTCAGCATCCTATGCGGATGCGCTTGTGAATGCGGGGGAGGACGGTGTCTATACCTCTTCATCAAGCATGCCCGCGCTTCTGTACCCTCTTGCCGCGGGACGTCTTATCTTGGCACCGCTCTCTCCCCTACTTCCGTTTCTGCAGATATCGGATGGAGAGTACACCTATTATGACGGATCGAAGGAGTACTTGCTATGGGTCGCAACGGCCGTTGCCGTCTCGTTCCTTGCCGCGCGTCTTAACAAACGTGAAAAGCTCATCATCCAGGCACCGATGGGCGAGCTGGGTAGACTTGTTGCATCGAGCGTATGGGCGAGTGTTTTTGCAATGCTTGCCGTCCTCGCCATCAATCTTCCAGGGATAATCGCCGCGCTTGTGAAGAATGGCCCGGGCTCGCCGTTCTATCCGATAGGCTACATTCAATATGCGACTCCGGTTATCAAACCGGCTTGGCTGGTGTTCGCGCAGACGGCCATCTTGCAATTCTTGGTGGCAGCGTTCATCTCGCTTGTCGTTCACCTTGCCGTGAAGATTGCCAATAACCCTACGCTTGGAATCGTGTTCGTATGTGCCCTGATGGGGGTGACGATGGTTCCCGGGTATTACGGAAGATCCATCGCTTTACGTGAGTTCGCCCTGTTGAATCCCCTTACGTATGCGAACACTGAGTTGACCGTCGGCGCCTATAGCCCGTACCCGACAACGCAGATAGTGAATCTGCCTGGACTTTGCTTCGAGCGTGGCGCGATTGCCCTCGTATGCGCAATCGGGATCGAGGTGCTGGCAATTAGCCTGCTTTGCGTTGCTGGAAAGAGCGGCTGCGCGCGCCCGATATCCCCGATTTGTCTTGAGAGAGGTTCCTTCGCTGCATCGAGAACGGCAACTCGTTCGAGCGCTTGTGCCTCCGCCGTTGCATACGTAAGAACGATGGGGAAACTGCTCCTGCGTTCTCCTACCCTCGCCGTATGCGCGATTGCAATGTCGGCGACGATGCTGGCCCCGGCTCTGGTCGAGATGTTTCCTGACGCTGATAACGTTTCCGCTGTTCGGTATAGGGATGGGGAGCTCCGTTCAATAGATCGGTATCTAGAGCAGAACGCTGCGAATATGGACGTCGAGGGCAAAGCGGCCCTGGAAGACATGCGGGATGCTCTTTCGGGTTTCGTGTACGCGCCTATGCCTGCGGAGGGGTTTCGAAGCCTTGCGACGTACGAGCGCGCTCGAGGTGAGCTGGGCGCGGCAGATGCGACTCTCCTGCAATCGATCGGAATCGAGCCGGAGACTCCTTCTCGTGCGGAGGCGCGCGCCCTTCTGCTTGAGTCGATCGCGAGCTTGCCGGACCCCAAGGTTTACGAGTTAAGTACGAAGATGCCCCCATTAATCCTCCTTTCGTATCTCCAGGCAGCGCTTCCCTCCTTATTTTTGCTGTTGCCCGTGGTTGTCACATCGCTCGCGTGCACCCACCTGCAGTGTCGTTCCCTTCTGGTTCTCCAGATCCCCGCAACAGCGCATGTGCGTTTTCTGACGGCTGTTGCGCTGGCTCTCCTGCTTGGCTTGGTGCTGCTTTTGGTGTCGATGGTTCCCGCTGTCGTTGTGTCCGTGATTAAGAACGGTGCGGGTGGATCGGAGTATCCCGTCGCTCTCATTCGGGCGGGAGCTTCGACAACGTCCATGGTGGGGGAGGCGGTGTTGTGCAGTATTCCGTTGCTGGTCATGGCATACGGCGTGATTTCCGTCGTCGCTGCGTTGACAGCAGCGATTAGCCGCAACCCCGTTGTCACCGGAATGGTTTGCGCGGTTCTCTTGGTGTTGGGTTCGTTGAGCGCTCATGTTGAAAGCGTGGGCATGGGCGTCGCGCTGCTGGCTCCATTCGCCTCGTTTGATCCCGCTTCCCAGGTGGGGACGATTGGGTTCCTTGGGCGAGGGACGAACGCGATGCCTTTTGGAGAGGTCGTCGGCGCATCGGGCGCTCTGCTGGTGGTCTTGGGCGCCGTATCTCCGTTGATGGTGCGCCTGAGTGTTCCAAAGATCGAAAGGGGATGATCTCGATGATTGACCTTCAAACGCTGACGATCTCTTATGGAAAGAAGGTGCTCGTAGATTCGGTGAACGCTGAGTTTGCCCCGGGTACGGTCTACGGTCTCGTCGCTCCGAACGGGCATGGAAAGACGACGTTGCTGCGTGCGATGGCAGGTTTGCCGGGTCCTCGCGTGGACGGGAGCATCGTTCTGGATGAGGTGCAGGGTACGGGTGCGAGAGAGGTCCGTTCTATGATCTTCTATGCACCTGGTGAGGGGACGCTGCTGTATCCCGGATTGCGTGCGGAAGATCACCTCAAGATGGTTTGCGATATGTGGCCGCATGCTCGCGATATCGAAGAGATAGTGGAACAAACGCAGATAGGCGAGTTCGCGAAGATGAGGATCCGCACTCTGAGCCAGGGCATGAAGCAGCAGCTTACCCTGGCGATTGCGTATGCGACGGGCGCGCGGTACCTTCTATTAGATGAGCCCATGAACGCGCTCGACCCCAGCAGGGTGGACTTGCATTCCGAGATTCTCAGGAAGCTGGCCGATTCTGGTACGTGCATCATCATGTCATCCCACATCTTGGATTCGGTCGATAGGCTGTGCGATGAGATTCTGTTTTTGAAGGATGGGAGGCTCATTAGAAGCATTCCGCAAGATGATGCTGCGCCGAAGTCTCCTGGATCCCATTTCGCAAAGCCTGCCGGACGCGCCGAGGGTGCGCTAAGCACGTATCGGCGACTCTACGAAAAGGGCGGGTAGAAATGCAAGTTAAAAATCTATGTGGCCAATGTGATACCGTTGAACCCGCGTATCGATACCGCTCAGCCATTCGCCTCGCCCCCATCGCACGCATCTTCATTCGGTCTGTCATTATTAATCTAACGATGTTTTGAGAAATGTAGGTGCTTCTAAATGTACTGTCGACTTCTTCTCAAACTAATCCTAAGAGACAAGGCCGTATGGATTTGTACGCTCGTGCTTGCTGCAGCCTTTTCCGTCCCCATTGCGTTCAATTCACCCATCTACGGGCCCTTCTTTATGAAGCAGGGCATGCAGGGCTTTGTCGACGCATTCAATACGCGCGCGCCCCAGGCCAGCGGCACAGACCTATCGCCAGAGCAGCAAGCTGACGCGGAGCTTGCAAGATACGCGAACGCCGCCCTTGCCGCTCAAACCGACGCCGCCTTTCTCGATTCTGCCGAGAGCTACTACGCGCTCATGGGCGAAGGCTTCCAATCCGGGTCCATCGTGGGAGACCGAGAGACCAATGACGCAGCGCTCGCATATTGCCGTGCCCTGAGCAGCTCCGGCATCACGGATATCCCGGCCTCCGCAAACGACCTGCCATTCCTTTCCTTCCTGCCTTACGCCATTGCCACGGCGCCGTCTTTCCTTCCCTTCATCCCCTTCCTTCTCTCGTCGATACTCGTGCTCGGCGCCACAAGGCCCGGGACCCTGGCGGCGAAGGCGCCCGTGCCCAAATTCCGGCGCCTTATCCAGATCGTGTTTTCGATAATCGCCGCGGGGACCGCGATGCTCCTCGCCGGCCTCGCACCCGGGGGCATTTACGCCTTGGCCCTAAACGGCTTCGGGCAAATTGGGTACCCGATCGCCTTCTTCCATGACGGCGCGCTTGCCACCACGACCGCGGGAAACGTCTTCACAGCCCTGCTTCTCGCGCTGCTTGCGGGCGGAACCTTGATATCCGTTTGCTCCGCCGTCCTATCGACCGCAACGAGGCGCGTCCTCGCGGGCCCCCTTACCTCCGCGCTGCTTGTCGCGGCCCCGGCATTCCCGTTACTGTCCGATTCGGCACTAGGGCATAACGCCGCGCTCAATCTCCTGCCGCTGCCCGTATTCTCGCCTATCGAGGCAACGGGTTACGTAGGATGCTTCCCGACAGAATTCATTGGCTCCGGTTCAGGCAGCGCATCGATGCTTGCCGTGGCCCTGGCATACGTCGCGGTCTTTTTTGCGGTCGGCGCCGCTGCGACACGTTCCCCCAAACAGCCTGGACCCGCGAAAAAGCACCATGGGCTCGAGCTTCTGGACGCGAGCGTGGGATACGGAAGCACGACGATACTTTCAATCGGGTCGCTTTTCCTGAGCCCGGGAACGGCGGCGGGCCTCGTTGCTCCCAACGGCTCGGGGAAAACCACCCTTCTTGAAGCGCTGTCGGGCCAATTTCCCACCCGCATCCGCTCGGGAAGCCTGGCGGCAGACGGAATCTGCCAACGTCGATCAGCCGAATTTGCAGAACTCGTCTACCTGAGCTCTTCGGGCGGCGCGGATCTCTACCCCACGCTATCGGCCATCGAGCACCTTGCTTTCGTTAGGGAGGCGTGGAAATCGGCCGCCGACATCGACTCGCTCTGCGACTCCCTCGGAATCTCCCCATATCTCGACAAGCCGACCCGTAAACTCTCGACAGGAATGAAGCAGCAGGTAAAGCTTGCCATGGCGATAGCGACCGATTGCCCGTACCTCATCCTCGATGAACCGCTGAACGGCCTCGATCCGGGAAAGCGGAAAACCTCCTGCGACGCGATGCGCAGCGAGGTGGCGCGGGGACGCAGCGTGCTCATTTCAAGCCATCTGCTCGACGACCTGGCAGACCTCACCAACTCGTTCTACTTCATCGAGGCCGGCGCGCTCGTGGAAAAGATCAAGTCGTCCTCGCAGACGCTCAAGCAGGAATACCTCGATACATACGAGCGAGGTGAATGACATGAAACTATTTGAACAGCTGAAGTCCAATGCGTCGCGCATGGCTGTCTACGCCATCCTCGTGGCAACGGCTTTATGCGGAATCGCGGCACCCGTCTATGCGCTCAACGGAGAGAAAGGCGATGTCGAACCCGCGTACATGGCTTCGACGGTTAAAGACCGGTACAAAGCCTTCTCTGGAGACACGTTTTACGTAGCAGAGTACGACACGACCTACCGTCAGCTTCGCTACAACAAGGGCTACGACTATCTAGGCGCAGAGGCAATCAGCTATACGTCGGGTTGGTACCGCTCCAACTATGGACACATAACCCAGTTCAAGTGTAACTACCGTGTGTACAACTAAAGCAACCGGCCGGGACGAGGGGTGACGCAAAAGCGTCGCCCCTCGTTTTTAACCATGTCAACTGAACCTAGTTCAGTTTGGTTGATTTCCGATCTCAGCCGAACACATTGAGCGGAAAGGCCGTTCCCGCAGTCAGTCGAACGTCCCCGGGGCCCTTCTCAGGCCCCGGGGACGGTATTTTCCCAGTTGAAGGAACGGTGGAGATGTGTTTCGATGGGTCAGATTCGTGTCGTTCCGAAAAGACCGTGAACCTTTTGTGGGACACGCGGCGCCGTGGTATCATAGCCGAGTTTGTTGTCTTGGTCGGAAACCAAGACGCCTTATGCGCTGATCGGTAACCAGCGCCTGACCAATAAGGAGTCCTACCATGAAGCAGGGTATCCATCCCCAGTATGTCGAGTGCACGGTGACGTGCTCCTGCGGCAACACCTTCAAGACGCACGCTACCGTGTCCGAGATGAAGGTTGAGCTTTGCAACGAGTGCCACCCGTTCTACACCGGCCAGCAGAAGTTCGTCGACACCGGTGGACGCGTCCAGCGCTTCGCCGACAAGTTCGGTGGCGCCGCTGCCGCCCAGCTCAAGAAGGCTGAGGAGGCCAAGGCTGCCAAGGCCGCCAAGGCTGCTGAGGCCGAGGCCGCTCGCAAGGCCGCCGCTGAGGCTAAGGCTGCCGAGAAGGCCAAGCGTGCCGCTAAGTTTGCCGAGGAGGCTGCCAAGCAGGCCGCCGAGGCTCCCGCAGAGGCTCCCGTCGATGAGGCCGCTGCCGAGGCCGAGACCACCGAGGCTGCTGAGTAAATAGCTCGCCGCGGAATCACTCGCATTCATGGCATAAGGGCCGTGCATCCGTTTGGGTGCGCGGCCCTTTTCTTTTTATTGGTGCAAACTAACCTGTCCCCGTGGCACCACATGGCAGAGAGACGGCGTTTGCTCAGATAAAACTTGCCAAAATAAACCTGTCCCATTGTGGCAGGTTGGTCATAGTTATTACGTGGCGGTCGAGGTCGACCGTATAGGCCGCGCCTTGTTTGGCTAAAGTACAATCATCTGTGTTTAACTCGCCCGCAGCTGCACGGCGTGGGCGATGGCCAAAAAGGAAAACCACATGGGATTCATGTCAAAGCTGCTGTCCTTTGGATCCGATAAGGACCTTAAGCGCTACTACAAGATCGTCGACCAGATCAACGGTCTTGAGCCCCAGTTTGAGAAGATGACCGAGGAAGAGCTCCGCGCCCAGACCGATAAGTTCCGTGAGCGCTACGCCAACGGCGAGTCGCTCGACGACATGCTCCCCGAGGCTTTTGCCACCGTGCGCGAGGCCTCCAAGCGCACTATGGGCATGCGCCACTTTGATGTGCAGCTCATCGGCGCCATGGCGCTTCACGAGGGCCATATCGCCGAGATGAAGACCGGCGAAGGCAAGACCCTCGTCTCCACGTTGGCCGGCTATCTCAACGCTATTGCCGGCAAGGGCGTGCACGTCGTTACTGTCAATGATTACCTTGCCAAGCGCGACTCCGAGTGGATGGGCCGCATCTATAAGTACCTGGGCATGACCGTCGGTCTGCTCCAGAACAACATGCCGCTCGAGCTCAAGTGCCCGGCCTACCAGGCCGACGTCACCTACGGCACCAACTCCGAGTTCGGCTTTGATTACCTGCGCGACAACATGGTTACCCGTCCCGAGCAGCGCGTGCAGCGCGGCCACCATTACGCCATCGTCGACGAGGTTGACTCCATCCTGATCGATGAGGCCAGGACGCCGCTCATCATCTCGGGCGCTGGCACCAAGTCCGCCAGTACCTACAAGGACTTCGCGCGTGCCGTGCGTGGCCTTGAGCGCGGCGAGGACGTGTCGCACGACATGCTTACCGCCACCGAGGACGTTGAACCCACGGGCGACTACGTCATGGACGAGGCTAAGCACACCATCGCTGCCACCGAGCGCGGTCTTAAGAAGATCGAGCGCCGCCTGGGTATCGATGACATCTATGCCGATCTCTCCGGCCAGCTGGTCAACCACCTGCAGCAGGCGCTGAAGGCCCAGTACATGTTCCACCGCGACAAGCAGTATGTGGTCACCAACGGCGAGGTCAAGATCGTCGACGAGTTCACCGGCCGCATTATGGAAGGCCGCCGTTACTCCGAGGGCCTGCACCAGGCCATCGAGGCCAAAGAGGGCGTGCTTGTACGCGAGGAGAACCAGACGCTGGCCACTATCACCTTGCAGAACTACTTCCGTCTGTATGACAAGCTCTCCGGCATGACCGGTACGGCACTCACCGAGGATGCCGAGTTCCGCGAGATCTACAAGCTGCCCGTCGAGGTTATCCCCTCCAACAAACCCGTTCAGCGTGTTGACCACGAGGACCTGGTGTACCGTACCATTCAGGCCAAGTACAACGCCGTCGCCGACGATGTCGAGCAGCGTCACGCCAAGGGCCAGCCGGTCCTGGTGGGCACCGTCTCCATCGAGAGCTCCGAGAAGCTGTCGGCCGCCCTTACCAAGCGCGGCATCGCGCACGAGGTCCTCAACGCCAAGCACCATGAGCGCGAGGCTCATATCGTTGCCCAGGCCGGACGCTACGGCGCCGTGACCATCGCTACCAACATGGCCGGTCGTGGTACCGACATCCTGTTGGGCGGCAACCCCGACGAGCTGGTGCGCGAGCGCCTTGAGTACGAGGGCCTGACCATGGAGGACGTGACGCCCGAGCAGCTTGAGCAGTTTAACGCCGAGGCCAAGGAGACCTGCAAGGCCGAGCGCGAGCGCGTGCTTGCCGCCGGCGGCCTGACCGTTATCGGCACCGAGCGCCACGAGTCCCGTCGTATCGACAACCAGCTGCGCGGCCGCTCCGGCCGTCAGGGCGATCCGGGCGAGACCCAGTTCTACCTGTCGCTCGAGGACGACCTCATGCGCCTGTTCGGCGGCGACAAGATGGACCGCGTCTCCAAGATGATGGTCACGGCAGAAATGGGCGACGACATGCCCATCCAGCACAAGATCATCTCCAAGGCCGTCGAGAGTGCCCAGCACAAGGTCGAGAGCATCAACTTCTCCATGCGCAAGAGCGTCCTTGAGTACGACGACGTCATGAACAAGCAGCGCCAGGTCATCTACGCTGAGCGCAATAAGATTCTGGACGGCAAGGACCTGACCGACCACATCACCGAGGTCATGCACGACACCGTGTACCGCTGCGTTCAGGAGTTCTGCACCAAGGACAGTCACGATGGCGAGCGCGACCTGGAGGGCCTGCGCAAGTGGGTTGTGGAGCTCACCGGCCACATCGATACGCCGAAGTTCCCCGACGAGGATTATGAGGCTCTGGCTGCCGATGTCCTGGCTTACGTAGAGAAGTGCTACAACATGAAGGCCGAGCGCTTGGGCGAGGACCTGATGCGCGAGCTCAACACCCAGGTCATGCTGCGCGTCATCGATACCCGCTGGATGAACTACCTGCAGGAGATGGACTATCTCAAGACCGGCATCGGCCTGCGCGGCTTTGGCCAGCGCGACCCGCTGGTCGAGTACAAGACCGAGGCCTACAGCGCGTTCCAGATCCTCGTCGACACCATGTACGAGGATTACCTGCGCACGGTTCTGCGCATCGAGATCAAGGCTGCCCCGCGTGCCGTGGAGCACAAGGAGGAGCCCGCGCTCGAGGGTGCGCACTTCTCCGGTCCTGCCGAGGTCGATGGTGACAACGGCGACTCGGTGCTGCGCAAGCAGGCGCAGGTGCAGGCCCGCACGGCTGTCCAGGGTGGTCCGGCTGCCGTCAACAACGGTGGCAAGGTGACCACCTATCGCAAGTCCGAGAGCGACGATCCGTACGTCAACGTGGGCCGCAACGACCCGTGCCCCTGCGGTAGCGGCAAGAAGTTTAAGTACTGCCACGGCAGGAATCGTTAATGGCTGAGGCTTTAGAGGTAACGCCCGCCGAGCTGGACGCGTTTGCGGACCGGCTCGGCGAGGTCGAGTCGTATCTCCACTTGGACGAAAAGCGCACGCGCGTGACCGAGCTCGAGGCCAAAAGCGTGGCCCCCGGCTTTTGGGATGACGCCGACGCCGCCCGTGCCACCATGGAGGAAATCGCGCGCACCAAGGAAGATATCGCTGCCGTGGATACCGCGCGCGGCGAGCTATCTGACGCCCGCGCGGCGCTGGAGCTTGCCGAGGAGATGGGCGACGACCCCGATGCCGCCGCATTGCGCGAGGAGGCTGCCGCTACGGCAGAACGCCTGGCCCGCGCTATCGACGAGCTCGAGCTTTCGAGCTGGTTTACCGGTGAGTTCGATCACGGCGATGCCATTGTGACCATCAAGCCCGGACAGGGTGGTCTGGAGGCCCAGGACTGGACCTTCATGCTCTTTAAGATGTACATGAAGTACTGCCAGCGCCGCGGCTGGAAGGTCACGATTAACGACTGCCCCGCTGCTGAGGTCATCGGCATCGACCGCGCGACCTTTACCGTCGAGGGCAAGGACGCATTTGGCATGCTGCGCGCCGAGGCCGGTGTCCACCGCCTGGTGCGCATTAGCCCCACCGACGACAAGAAGCGCCGCCAGACCACGTTTGCCGGCGTCGAGGTCATTCCGGTGCTGCCCGACGATATCGATATCGAGATCAACCCCGACGACATTCGCGTCGACGTGTACCACGCAAGCGGCCCGGGTGGCCAGGGCGTCAACACCACCGACTCCGCCGTGCGCGTGACGCATTTCCCCAGCGGCATTGTGGTCACCTGCCAAAACGAGCGCAGCCAGATCCAGAACAAGGCCGCGTGCATGCAGATCCTCAAGGCTCGCCTGTACGAGATTGAGCTTGAGAAGCGCGCCGAGGCGCTCGATGAGATCCGCGGACCCAAGACCACGATTGGTTTTGGCAACCAGATCCGCAGCTACGTGCTCTACCCATACCAGATGGTTAAGGACCTGCGCACGGGCGTTGAGACCAGCAACGTCGAGGCAGTTCTTGACGATGGCGACCTGGACCCGTTTGTTATTGGCTACCATCGCTGGGCTACCGGCAACGCTGACGCGGAGACCCCGTCTGCATAAACCGCCCGGTTTATGTGGAAATGGATTAAAACCCTCCCAGCAGGGTGGTTTTGTATCCAGAGCAAACCCTGCGCAGGGGTGGTTTTTGTCCGGCGAATCGGTAGAATCGAATACAAGAAGAAGTTCAAAGCGCATCCGATGGGGTGCGCTTTTTTGAGGGAGGCAGCATGGCATATCGTCTGGACATCAAGCGCATTCTTTCGATGAACTTCTTTCACGATCTGCCCCAGATCATGTTGGGGTGTGCCTTGGCCGCCATCGCGACCGACCTGTTTTTGATTCCCAATGGTCTTGCCGCCGGTGGCGTTACGGGCCTTGCGACTATTATCCAGGCAGTCGGTGCGTCTCATGGCATTTCGCTGCCTGTCGGTATTCAAACCATTGTGATGAATGCCTTGCTGCTGCTGGTCGTTATGCGCGAGGGCGGCATGTTCTACGTGGTGCAGACCGCGACGGGCTTTGTGCTGCTGGGCTTCTTTACCGATCTGTTCGCCCCGTTTGTGGCGCCTCTGGCACATGCAGACCTGATGCTTCCCGCTATGTGGGGCGGCATTATCACGGGCATCGGTTACGGCATGGTGTTGCGCGCCGGCGCCAACACCGGCGGCTCGGACACGATTGGCCAAATCATCTCGCGTAAGACCTCGCTGCCGGTGGGTTCGACCGTCATGGCAATTGATGTTGCCGTGTGCGCGCTGTCGGCTCCGGTCTTTTCAATCGAAAACGCGCTATATGCAGGCCTTTCGATGGTCATTAGCGGCTACGTGATCGATGCCGTGGTCGATGGTGGCAACAAACGCCGTATGGTCCTCATCATCTCGGACAAGTTCCCTGATATCGCTGCCGATATCATGTATGGCCTGGGTCGTGGTTGTACCAAGTTTAAGGCGACTGGCATGTATTCGGGTGCCGAGAAGCCGGTGATTATGGTCATCGTGAGCCGTCGAGAGCTCAATACCCTCAAGACGATCGTGCGCGAGCGCGATCCTCACGCCATTGTGACGGTCGCTGACGTTACGGAAGCCTTCGGCGAGGGATTCAAGGACATTAGCGCGTAGGGGCGATCGCGTTCCATCCAAAAGACGTTCACATTGATAAACCGTTTCATCAGCGGTTCTGCCTGCTAAATTGTTCAAATAATGATAAAAACTCTGGTAAAGCCATCAGTTTCCAGCATAATGAATGACGTACGTGCATTGCGGCTGTGTTGGGATTACCTTCGGCGCCGTGCGCATTTTGTCTAATGAGGATGAAAGGAAGGCACAATGAGCGACGAAGAGCTCAAAAAGGTTGCCAACGAGGTAAGGAAGGGCATCGTCACCGGCGTGCACGCTGCCAAGTCCGGCCATCCGGGCGGTTCGCTCGGCGCTGCCGACATCATGACCTATCTGTACTTTGAGGAAATGAACGTCGACCCGGCCGCTCCCCGCAAGGCCGACCGCGATCGTTTTGTGCTCTCCAAGGGCCATTGCGCTCCGGGCCTGTACGCCGTGCTCGCCGAGCGCGGGTTCTTCCCCAAGGAGGACCTCGAGACGCTGCGCCATATCGGCAGCCACCTGCAGGGCCATCCCAACATGAACGACACCCCGGGCGTCGATATGTCCACCGGTTCGCTCGGCCAGGGCATCTCCGCCGCCGTGGGCATGGCGGTTGCCGCCAAGCACTGGGGCGATACTTACCGCACGTACGCCCTGCTGGGTGATGGCGAGAGCGAGGAGGGCCAGGTCTGGGAGGCCGCCATGTTTGCCGGCAACCAGCAGCTCGATAACCTCTGCGTGATCGTCGACCACAACGGCCTGCAGATCGACGGTCCCGTCGAGGAGGTCAACGACCCCATGCCGCTCGCCGACAAGTTCCGCGCCTTTAAGTTCCACGTGGTGGAGCTTGCCGACGGCAACGATTTCGATCAGATTCGCGCCGCCTTTGCCGAGGCCCGCGCCACCAAGGGTCAGCCGACCGCCATTATCGCCGAGACCACAAAGGGCAAGGGCGTGTCCTTTATGGAGAACCAGGTTGGTTGGCACGGCAAGGCCCCCAACGATGAACAGTTTGAGCAGGCCATGGCAGAGCTCACGGCCGCCGGAGAGGAGCTCTAGGATGGCAGACGTCAAGAAAATCGCCACGCGTGTAAGCTACGGCGAGGCCCTCGTCGAGCTCGCCAACGAGCACGACGACTTTGTGGTCCTCGACGCCGACCTGGCTGCTGCCACGCAGACCGGCAAGTTTAAGGCTGCCTGCCCCGATCGCTTCTTCGATGTGGGCATTGCCGAGAGCAACCTGATGGGCGTCGCCGCCGGTATCGCGACCACCGGTCGCGTTGCCTTTGCGAGCACCTTTGCCATGTTCGCTGCCGGTCGCGCCTTTGAGCAGGTTCGTAACTCCATCGGCTACCCGCACCTTAACGTCAAGATCGGTGCCACGCACGCCGGCATCTCGGTGGGCGAGGATGGTGCCACGCACCAGTGCTGCGAGGATATCGCCCTCATGCGCGTCATCCCCGGCATGACCGTGATCGTTCCTGCCGACGACGTCGAGGCCCGCGCCGTGACGCGCGCCGCCTACGAGTGCGACGGTCCGGTGTACATGCGCTTCGCCCGTTTGGCCTCGCCGGTTATCAACGACCCCGAGACCTACAAGTTCGAGTTGGGTAAGGGCATTGTCATGCGCGAGGGCGCCGATGTGACCATCATCGCTTGCGGCCTGATGGTCGGCGAGGCCCTCGAGGCCGCCGAGCAGCTCGCTGCCGAGGGCATCGACGCCGAGGTCATCAACATGCACACCATCAAGCCCATCGACGCCGACCTGATCGTCAAGAGCGCTACCAAGACCGGCCACGTCGTGACCGTCGAGGAGCACTCTGTGATCGGTGGCCTGGGCAGCGCCGTTGCCGACGTCCTGTGCGAGCAGTGCCCGACGCCGCTCAAGAAGATTGGCGTCAACGACACCTTCGGCGAGTCCGGCCCGGGTGCCGAGCTCCTGCACAAGTACGGCCTGGACGCCGCCAACATCGTGGCGACCACCAAGGAGTTCTTGGCATAAGGCAAGACGAGGCAAAACATCGCTTCGACAACCGCAAACAAGCTAGAACAGGGGCGTCCTCAAAGAGGGCGCCCCTGTTTATGCTGAATTAAAATTAGAGTCCTGCCAAGCAAAGTTCCCATGGGGAAACGGGCCCATCCCAACAAAGTGCAATTCAGACCCTTCCAACTTTGTATGCGCAGCATCTCAAGTTGGTGCGTCGGCCCCATAGTAGCCGCAGGCCGGGCGCAGGGTTACCTCCCAAATCTTTCCGCAGCGCAGGCCGGCGTTTGTCCGCAGCTCCGCAGGAGCAGGACAAATGCAGGCCATGCGCGAGGACGATTTGGGAGGTAACCCTGCGCCCGGCCGGTGAGACCCAAACCCCGCCATGCTTCTTATGTGCAGTAAAGCTAATGCTGCTAAAATACAAAGCGCTCATGTAGTTTAAACGCACGACGATAAGGAGCACCAGTGGGTAACCACTTCCGTACCTCCGGTGCGGGCGATGATGCCCCCAAGACGCAGACAGGCGTCCAGGGCAGTCGTTTCGCCACTCCGGATTCAGAGGGCCAGCCTGTTGCTCAGGCTCCCGCTCAGCCGGCAGATCAGGCACAGCCGGCATCCGATCCCTTTGCCTACAATCCCACCAGCGATGTCGCGCTTTCCGGCACGGCGGGTTTTGAGCCCGTTCAGGCTGTGACCGCTCGCGTGGAGCAGCCTCAGGCTGGCGCCGCCGCGCCGCAGCCTAGCATGGCCGGCATTCCCGACCCCATGGCTCCTGCGACACCGGCTCCTCAGCCTGCGCAGTCCGGCCTCTTTGCCGCTATTCCCGATCCCACGCAGCCTGCTGCCCCGGTGGTCGAGAGCGATCAGGCAGCCGAGGTCGCAAGCCTCGATAACGCGCTCAACAACCCCGATTTTACGTCGGTGTTTGCGCCCATCGATCCGCAGGCCAGCCGCAAGAAGATGGCCAAGCAGGCCGGTGTCGAGCCCGTCATCCTTATGGAGCATGTCACCAAGATCTATCCGGCACAGCCCAACAAGCCTGCACTCGACGACATTAACATCGAGATCTATCCGGGCGAGTTCGTCTTTTTGGTCGGTCACTCCGGCTCGGGCAAGACCACGCTGCTGTCGACGCTCAACCGCGACGTCAAGCCCACAAGCGGTCGTATTTTGGTCGCCGGCCAGGACCTCATGAAGATCAAGAACCGCAAGGTCCCATTCCTGCGTCGTCAGATTGGTGCCGTGTTCCAGGACTTTAAGCTTCTGCCGCAAAAGACCGCCTACGAAAACGTGGCGTTTGCCCTGCAGTGCATCGGCAAGCCCAAGGGCGTCATTCGCAGCCAGGTGCCGGAGGTGCTGCGTCTGGTCGGTCTGGCCGATCAGATGGATTCGCTGCCCGACCAGCTTTCCGGTGGCGAGCAGCAGCGCGTCGCCGTCGCCCGCGCTATGGTCAACCGTCCGCCGCTGCTGATCTGCGACGAGCCCACGGGCAACCTCGACCCGGCGATCTCGCTGGGCATCATGAAGCTGCTCGAGCGTATTAACCGCACCGGCACCACCGTGATCGTCGCCACGCACGACCGCGAGATGGTCGATAGCATGCACCGTCGCGTGATCGCCCTCGAGGGCGGCCACGTTATCCGCGACCAGGAGAGGGGAGGTTACGGCAACTATGGCACCAACTAACGTGGGCTACTCCTTCAAAGAGGCAATCAGTCACTTCTTCCGTAACTGGACTACCTCGCTCGGCGCCGTCATCACGATCTTCCTTTCGCTGTTTATCATCGGCCTGTTCATCATGGGCTCCGCGATGCTGAACTCCGTGATCGGCACCGTCGAGGATCAGGTTGTCATCAACGCGTTCATTAGCGATGACGCCGATCAGGCCGATGTTCAGGCTTTTGAGTCCGAGCTTAAGACGTGGAATAACGTCAAGTCCGTGACCTATAAGGACAAGGACGACGCGCTGGCCGAGTATACGAGCAAGATGTCGGGCAACGCCGACGCCACCATGAGCGCGCTCGATGGCCAGAACCCGCTGCCGGCTTCGTTTGCAATTGAGATGGACGATCCGTCCAAGGTCGAGAGCACGGCCCAGAAGCTCAAGAAGAACGCCGACTTCCAGAAGATCGCGG
This sequence comes from uncultured Collinsella sp., assembly GCA_900546115.1. Lineage (GTDB taxonomy): Bacteria > Actinomycetota > Coriobacteriia > Coriobacteriales > Coriobacteriaceae > Collinsella. The sequence goes on along the minus strand of URBQ01000024.1, from coordinate 20,879 downwards.
ATGACGGCGACGTCAACGCGAGCGTGCTGTACGGCCAAGAGGAAGTGAGCCGCCTGTTCCAGGTGACCAACTACATCCGCATCGCCGCCGTGGTGCTCGTTGGCCTTTTGACCTTTATCGCATTCATCTTCATCAACAATACGATTCGCCTGTCCATCACGGCGCGTCGTCGTGAGATTGCGATTATGCGTCTGGTCGGCGCCAGCAACGGCTTCATTCGCGGCCCGTTTATCACCGAGGGCGTACTGCAGGCCATTTTGGGCTCGCTGCTTTCCATCGGCGTTCTGGAGCTGCTGCGCAATCTGATGATTCCGCGTTTGCAGGAGAGCATCGGCTGGATGTCGTTTGCCCTGCCGATGCAGTACTACCTGGTGACCTATGCTGCGCTGATTCTGGTCGGTGTGATTATCGGTCTCTTTGGTTCTGCCATAGCCATGCGCCGCTACCTGCGCGTGTAGGCATGCCTGGAATTCATCCCTTCCAACGGGTCGTCTCTTATGGGGCGGCCCGTTTTTTGATCTCTAGGGGACGGCAGGAAAGCGAATCATTTGGGTAGACTCTTTGGAGTTCGTCATCGATAGCAAGGAGGCGCCATGGGGCGCAATAACAAGCATAAGCGCGGTGCTCGCAATAAGCGTGGGCCGGTGCGCAGCGAACGCCGTCCGAGCCTGACCGGGCGCGTGCAGCTCCATGAGCATGGCGCCTATGTCATAACCGAGAGCGGCGACTACAAGGTTATGGGCCGCGGTAAGCGCGAGATCATGGATGGCGATACCGTTGCCGTGAGCATTAAGAATAGCCCGCACGGTGAGCGGCGCGCCGTGATCGAAGGCGTGGTTGAGCGCGCAGCCATAAGCGTGGTGGGTACGTACCAGACCGCTGGTCCGCTCGGTGTGATCGAGCCGCTCGATTCGCGCCTGAAGGCCGACTTCTTCATTCTGCCCGAGGATACCTCGGCGGATCGTCTGAGCGTCCACCCGGGTGATGCCGTTGTCGCGCGCATTTTGACCTACCCGACGCGCCTGGAATCGGGCACCGTGACGATCGAACGCCGCATTGGCGGAGATAACGCGCCCGATTTGGGCGTTCAATACGTGATGGCGCGTTACGGCTATACCGATAGCTATCCCGAGGCCGCGCTGGACGAGGCCGAGGGGCTTTCGCTCGATGTGTCCGCGGCGCTTAAGGACCCGCTCCGCCGCGATCTGCGCGACCGCTTTGTCATCACGATCGACCCGGTCGACGCGCGCGACTTTGACGATGCCATTTCGCTTGAGCGCACGCCCGAGGGTGGCTATAAGCTGGGTGTGCATATCGCTGACGTTTCTCACTATGTGGCTTGGGACGGGCATATCGATCTTGAGGCTCGCCATCGTACGACATCGGTGTATCTGGCCGATCGCGTGCTTCCCATGCTGCCCGAACGCCTGTCCTGTGACCTATGCTCGCTTCGCCCTGACGAGGACCGTCTTGCGTTTACCGTTGACATTGAGCTCGATGCGCAGGGTCGCGTGCGGCATTACGATCCGTACCCCAGCGTGATTCGCTCGCGTGTGCGTATGGACTATGACGGCGCCGAGGCGCTGCTGGTGCGTGCCGACGCGGTTGAGTATTCGGTGCTGGAAGGCGCCGCTGAGGATGTTGCGGCTGCTGAGGCCTCGCGCGAGGAGGCGCTTGAGCGCGGTCTTGCGTGCGAGGAAACTGCTCGCGGCTATAACGTCGACCTCGGCGATTTCCTTGTCGCCGCCAACGAACTCGCCGAACTTCGCCGTCGTATTCGTCGTGCCCGCGGCTCAGTCGATTTTGACACGGCCGAGATTCGCGCTCTATTGGATGAGGACGGAGTGCCCGTGCAGATTGTGGCGCGCGAGCGTTCGTGTGCCACGTCGCTTATCGAGGAAGCCATGCTACTCGCCAACGAGTGCGTTGCAGAGTGGCTGGCAGACCGTGATATCGAGGCCTGCTATCGCGTGCATGAGGATCCGAGCCCCGATAGCCTGCACGGTGCCGCCGTTGCGCTGGCGCAGCTAGGCATCATCGACGATCGCCGTGCTGCCGGTATCGCCCTGGGGAGTCCCGATGAGCTACAGGCTGCAGTTGATGCTGCCGCCGGTACGGCCAACGCACCGCTCGTCAACACGCTGCTTCTGCGCAGCATGCAGCGCGCACTGTACAAGCCGCGCAACGAGGGCCACTTTGCGCTCGCCGCGCCGTGCTACTGTCACTTTACGAGTCCCATCCGTCGCTACCCCGATCTGGTGGTGCACCGCGTGCTCAAACTGCAGTTGGCCTATGAGCAGCTCGGCGGCAAGGACGCCCTGGTCCGTACACCGCGGCTGATCGGCAAGGGGCGCGAGTCGCTGCCGCGCATTCTGCCGCAGATCTGCCGCGCATGCAGCGATGCCGAGCGCGCGGCAGATGCCGCTAGCCATGCGACGCAAAAGATCAAGATTGCCCAGTACTATGAGGATCGCCTGGGCGAGCGCTATGCCGGAACGGTCTCATGGGTCAGCAGCATGGGCCTCTTTGTGCGCTTGGACCTGACGCAGGTCGAAGGCTTGGTTTCGATCAAGAGTCTGGGCAACGAGTGGTTCGAGTTCGACGAGGATGCGCTTACGCTGACGGGCGCCGACACGGGGACTCACTATGAACTGGGCCAGCGCGTGATTATCGAGGTTTCGCGCGTCAATACCACGCGTGGGCACTTGGACTTTAAGCTTATCCATTAGCCAAATCTCGACTCATGGCGGGAGAGCGGAGGGCGGTCTTTCGGGGCCGCCCTCCGCATTTGGATCATAGCTACCTTGCCGTCCGCTCGGCCGCCCGCTTACCTGCTATTCGAGAGGTAAAACCTACCAAAATAAACCTGTCCCTTTTTGGCAGGTTTACAAGAAAGCGGGGATGAGATGGCGACGGTGTATGGTTATGCGCGGGTGAGTTCGCGCGATCAGAATCTAAATCGGCAGCTGGATGCGCTGGGCGCCTATGGCGTGGGCTCGGCGAATATTTATGCCGACCATGCGAGCGGCAAGGACTTCGATCGCCCGCGGTATCGCGAGCTGCTGCACATCCTGGGAGACGGGGACGTGCTGGTGGTGCTTTCTATCGACCGGCTTGGCCGTAATTACTCCGAGATTCTTGAGGAATGGCGACGCATTACCAAGGAGCTCGGGGTTGCCATTGTGGTGTTGGACATGCCATTGCTTGACACGCGCGCCAGGGCCAGCGGCGCGCCGGATGTGACCAATACCCTGATTGCCGATATTGTGCTACAACTGCTGAGCTACGTGGCGCAGGTGGAGCGCGAGAATATTCATCGGCGCCAGGCGGAGGGGATTGCAGCGGCGCGGGCGCGAGGGGTCCGTTTCGGTCGACCTCGCAAGCCGTGCCCTCCTCAGTTTGAGCTGGTACGCGATAGCTATGAGGCAGGCGATATTACCCGCAGCCAGGCAGCAAAGTGCCTGGGCGTGTGCGTGGGGACGTTCGATCGCTGGATGCGCGAGGCGGGGTAGGGGTTTGCGTCGCTTTGGCGCTTCCTGTTGCGATTCAAATTTTGATACGGTGACGATGTCATTTGGGGCTACAGTCGCTGATATTCAAAAAAGGAGGTAGGCCCTTGGCGCGCGTAAAACAAATAATCGGATGGACCGCGATCGTTCTGTTTACTGCAACGCTGGCGGGCATCTGGGTGCTGACGGAGCAAAATGCGGTGGAGACGTCGTTGCTGAGCGAGTCCACCGCGCGTGTGGTGGAGGGTCAAGCTACGGGCGTACAGGCTGCCGATGTCGCGGGTGAAGCTCAGACCGAGAATGGGATGACCGGGGGCACCGATTCGGCTGCTTCGAATGTCCGGTCTGGCCGACTTGCTTCCATTCGCATGTGGGTGGGCACGAACGTCCGTCGCGTTGCCCATACCGTAGAGTTTTTCTTCGTCGGATTGTTCGCCTCGGTGGTCGTGGTTTGCTTTTCCAGGCGTCCGTGGAGCGTATGCTCCCGTTGCGTGCCCGTGTTGCTCTTTTGCGCCGTCTGCTCCGTTGACGATCAGGTACATAAGATCTTTGTTCCCGGCAGGCATTTCGACGTTATCGATTTAGGATTCGATGCTGCGGGCTATGTTACCGCGATGCTGTTGGTATTGCTGGCAGCGGTGTTGGTGCGCCATGCGACTCGGCCGATCGGCGCCCATGCGAGGCGCTAGCCGGTAACAAGCCCGTTTTTGATAATGCGACCTTGTTGAATTATTTTGTGTCGCGCGTATTTCCGAGCGGTCGGATTTGAGGGGCGAGCGGTAGAACGCTCGCCCTTTGTGCGCCACGATGCGGCACAATGTACCGCAAAAGCTGTTTGTATCCGGTACGAATCGTTCGTTGGTCTTTAATTCTTCTCAACGGAGGTGTTTGAGATGGCAAACGGATTGCTTTTGCGGCTTCGCGAGCGTGAGCTCAGCGCGAGCCCGGCGGAACGCAATGTCATCGCATATGTAAGCGCTCATCCGCACGAGGTGGTCGGGCTGTCCGTCCGCGGTCTTGCCGATGTCACGTTCTCCTCGCCCTCGAGCATTTTGCGCTTTTGCAAGCGTTTGGGTTTTGCGGGCTACAAGGAGTTCCAGCGCGAACTGATTGCCGAGCTGGCGCTCTTAGGTGACAAGAAAGACGTAGCCCTCGAGGACATCTCCATGGATGACAGCGTCGAACGTATCGTGGGGAAGGTGATGAAAAGCAACGTGCGCACGATCGAGGCGACGGCACGAACGCTCGATTACACCGTCTTGGAGCGATGCGCGGCCCGTCTTAAGCGAGCACGCGCGGTCAATCTGTTCGGTATTGGTGCCTCCCGTTTGGTCGCGCACGATCTGGCGCAAAAGCTCATGCGTGTCGACAAGGAGTGCCATCTGTACGACGACTGGCATGATCAGCTCTTGTGTGCCAAGAACATGCATGAGGGCGATATGGCAATCGCCTTTAGCTACTCGGGCTTGACGCAAGAGGTGCTGGACTGCACCGCCGAGGCTCAACGTCACAACTGTCCCGTTGTGGCCGTTACCAAAGTAGATGGATCATCCAAGCTTGCCACCGTGGCCGATGCCGTGCTCGGCGTCGCTGCGAGTGAACCCTTGGTCCGCAGCGGTGCCATGGCTTCGCGTATGGCCCAGCTTATGGTTGTCGATGCCCTGTACGCTGCTTACGTTGCGAGCGATTACGAACGGGTGACGCATGTCATTAAGCAAAACTACATCGAGAAACAGGAAAGATGAGGTGAATGAAATGCTCGATTTAACAAAATTCACGACCGAACAGCGTAATCAAAGTTCAATGGACCTCGATACGATGACATCGCTGCAAATCGTCACGACGATGAATGATGAGGATCTTCGTGCCGTCCAGTCGGTCACGAAGGTGTTGCCCCAGGTTGCCACAGCAATCGACTGGGCTGCTGAGGCACTCGAGCGCGGCGGGCGCGTCTTTTACATGGGTGCAGGCACCAGCGGTCGTCTGGGTGTACTCGACGCTTCGGAGTGTCCGCCCACGTTTGGCGTGTCACCCGATCTGATTGTCGGGCTCATTGCCGGAGGCGAGATGGCGTTTATCAAGGCTGTCGAAGGTGCCGAAGACAGCGAGGAGCTTGGCGCGAGCGACCTGCGGGAGCGTGGACTCTCGGACAAGGATCTTGTCGTTGGCCTGGCGGCAAGCGGCCGTACTCCCTATGTGGTGGGCGGCCTTGTGTACGCCAAGGCAACTGGGTGCAAGACCATTGCAATTGCCTGCAACCAAGGGTCGAAGATCGGGAAGAGCGCAGATCTTGCCATTGAACCCGTGCCCGGTCCCGAGGTACTGACCGGCTCAACGAGGCTCAAGGCGGGAACGGTTCAAAAGCTCATTCTCAACATGATTTCGACCGGTGCCATGGTCAAGATCGGCAAGGTATACCAAAACCTGATGGTCGATGTGCAGCAGACGAACGAGAAGTTGGTGGTGCGCGGCCAGAACATCGTGATGGAGGCGACCGGCTGCACGCGCGAGTGCGCTATTCAGGCGCTTGCAGATGCCGGCGGCCACGTAAAAACCGCTATTGTCTCGGTACTGCTGGACTGCGATGCCGAGCAGGCTGCGGTAGCTCTTGAGCGAGCGCGAGGCCATGTCCGTGCTGCGGTGAGTGGCCATGAGAAGAGCGATGCCGATGCCCAATAGGTGCGCGGCGTGAGCTGATATGACATCCAGACGAGATACCCAATACAAGGAGGAGTTATGACGAACAAAGAGCTGGCTCAAAAGCTGCTGGACCTTTTGGGCGGTAAAGACAACGTGCTGGCAAACGCGGCGTGCATGACGCGCCTGCGCGTGACCGTCAAAGACACGGGCAGCGTCGACACGGAGGGTATTGAGGCACTCGACGGCGTGATGGGCTTGGTCGAGGACGACACGATGCAGATCGTGCTGGGGCCGGGCAAGGTGAATAAGGTGCTCGAGGAGTTCTCCAAGCTCACCGGCCTTGCGAAAGGCGTTGCCGACGAGAGCGTGGTTGACGCTGCGGCCACAAACAAGGCCGCGCAGAAGGCAAAGTACGAGTCCAAGCCGGTTCAGGCCTTCCTCAAGAAGATTTCCAATGTCTTCGTCGCCCTGCTTCCCGGCATCATTGCGGCTGGCCTCATCAACGGTATCTGCAACGTCATTAACGTCTCGACGGCAGGCGCGCTTGCAGGCGAGTGGTGGTACCAGGGCATTCGTTCCATGGGCTGGGCCCTGTTTGCCTATCTACCCATCTTGGTGGGCTATAACGCGGCACGTGAGTTTGGCGGCTCCGCTGCGCTGGGCGGCATCGCCGGCATGATGTGTATCGCCAACAGTGCCATGCCCCTGCTTGCGCCTGGCGCGGCTGATCCTGCCACTGCCATTCTGCTGCCGCTCACCAATGCGCAGTACAACCCCGCAGCGGGCGGCATGATCGCGGCTCTTATCGCTGGCGCATTTTTTGCCTGGATGGAGCGTCAGATTCGCAAGGTTATGCCCAACGCACTCGACACGTTCTTGTCCCCGCTGCTGGTGCTCATCATCGGCGCCTTTGCTCTGATGCTCGTCATCCAGCCGGTTGGCGCATGGCTGACGACTGCCATCTTTAGCGTTTTGACCTTTATCTTCGAGAAGCTGGGCGTCCTGGGCGGCTATATCCTGTCGGCAGGCTTCTTGCCGCTGGTTTCCGTCGGCCTGCATCAGGCGCTCACGCCGATCCACGCTATGCTCAACGATCCCGACGGTGCTACCAAGGGTATCAATTACCTGCTTCCCATCCTTATGATGGCTGGCGGCGGCCAGGTCGGTGCCGGTCTGGCGCTGTACTTTAAGACCAAGAACGCCAAGCTCAAGAAGTACGTCGCAGAGTCCATTCCCGTTGGAATCCTGGGTGTGGGCGAGCCTCTGATGTATGCCGTTACGCTGCCGCTCGTTCGTCCGTTTGTGACGGCCTGCCTGGGTGCCGGATTTGGCGGCGCGCTCGCGGCGCTGCTTCACATCGGCACGGTTTCTCAGGGCGTTTCCGGTCTGTTTGGCCTGCTGATCGTCGTTCCTGGCCAGCAGCTCGGCTACGTTGCCGCTATGCTGCTTGCCTATGCCGCCGGCTTTGTCCTGACGTGGTTCTTTGGCGTCGACGAGCAGAAGATCAATGAGTTCTTTGGCGAGTAGTTTGATATCGTGAGCCGTGTTGCTCGGGGTTCGCGGCGCGCGGCAGATTTCTTGATGCTATGGTTGTGCCGGCGGGGCTAACTGCTCCGCCGGCCTTTTTTAAAGGAGCGTTGTAGCGTGAAAACGGGTATTTCGATTTATCTTTCCAGCCCTTTGCAGGATATTGAGCGGACGATTGAGCGTGGTGCCGCGGCGGGTGCGCGCTACGCGTTCACCTCACTGCATATTCCCGAGGATGGGGGAGCGGCGTATGCCGATAAGGTCCGTCATGTGCTGTCGCTGCTCTCCGCCCGCGGCATTGCGCTCATTGCCGATGTGGGGCCTCGCACGTGCGAGTTGCTCGGGCTTGAGCGCATCGAGGACCTGCGCGATCTGGGGTTGGAATACCTTCGTTTGGACTATGGCTTTAGCGCCCAACGGGTCGCGGAGCTGTCCGGTGTATTTCGCATAGTGGTCAATGCATCGACGGTGAGTTCTGATGAAATCGCATCGTGGCGTGAGGCCGGTGCCGATGTGACTCGTTTTGCCGCCTGCCACAATTTTTACCCCAAGCCTTATACCGGTTTAGCTCTGGAGGACATTGCTCGGGTGAATCTTCGTCTTGCGGCGCTTGGATTCGAAATCATGGCTTTTGTGCCGGGTGATGCCAACGTTCGCGGGCCGGTATTCGAGGGACTGCCGACGGTCGAGGCGCAGCGCGGTCGCGCGTCAAAGGTTGCCCTCAACATGCTTGAGCTTGCACATGGCGCCGATTGCGACATTGTGTTGGTCGGCGACCCCGATCTTTCCGATGCGGGCTGGACGCAGTTTGCTCATGTTTCCGCCGGATACGTGGACCTGCAATGCGAGCTTGAGCCCGGTTATGCCTATGTACGTGGGCAGATTCATCACGACCGACCCGATTCGAGCACCCTCATCTTTAGGTCTCAGGAGTCGCGTACGACGCTTAAGCCGGATTCCGTGCCGATGGATGCCGGTGCCGGCCTGTCACGAAAGACGGGGTCGATCGCTGTGAGCAATAGCGGCTATGGGCGCTACGAAGGCGAGCTTGAGATTGCGCGGGTCGATCTTCCCGGTGACGAGCGCATGAACGTTGCGGGTCATATCACGCCCGAGGCAATGGAGCTGCTGCCGTTCATCAAACGCGGATTCGGGGTACGGTTCGTTTAGCGTGTGACCCGTGGGCTACAATTGGCCCATCATACGAAGGCGCCTCGTGTGGCGTGTGCCTGCGTTGGCCGATCTATATTCGGAGGATTCCCATGACCGTACTGTTTGTTGAATATCCCAAGTGCTCGACCTGTAAGAAGGCCAAGGCATGGCTGGACGAACATGGGGTAGAGTATATCGACCGCGATATCGTTTTGGACAATCCCACGGCTGATGAGCTTGCGACCTGGATTGCTCGTTCGGGGCTGCCGGTGCGGCGCTTCTTTAATTCGTCGGGCATGAAATATCGAGAGCTGGGTCTGAAGGCGCGTCTGGATGCGGGCATGACGGATCAGGAGTGCTACGAGCTGCTGGCGACCGACGGAATGCTGGTCAAGCGTCCGCTGCTGGTGGGCGACGACTTTGCGATTCCCGGCTTTAGGGAAGCGGCTTGGGCCGAGGCGTTGCTGTAGCGGCTGCGGAAAGTGCGACCCGTTTTGAGCGCTCGGGGCGGGACGTGTTTTCCATCGGCGGGCTCGCTCGGCTCAATCCTTGAGCTGTGCCCATTCGTGCGGATCGTAGACCTTTACGTGCTTGTTGGGCTTGCCGCTCCAGTACTCCTCGTCCATAAAGGGCAGATATGCCTGAACGCCGGGGCAGATAAAGGGAATCCGCTGCTGTTGCAGTCGCTCGCGCTGTCGCTGCTCCAGGTGCGCCTCGGATATGACAGTCGGCATACCGGACAGCTCGACGAGGCTTGCCTGGATTCGCTTAAGGTCGGGGAGTCCCGCGTGCCATGACATCCGCATGATCAAAAATGAGGCGCGGCGGTAGTTTGCCTGCATCACCGTGATGGCGGGGCGCAGAGTGGGATGGATTTTGTCCCGTTCGGGCCAAAGGTCAGCAGTGATCTCGAGGCCCAGGGTCTCCCATAGGTAATCAAGCTCTTCGTCCATGGCGCCTCGATATCTACGTGATCATTGATACTTCGATTGTGTTGCCTGGTGCTATCGTTTTCACGGTAGAATCTGCCAACGGTTGACGGCTACCGCTCGCGGCGTTTTGCCCTTCGTGTACAGCGGTTGGCTTCACAGGTCCTTCACGGGTTGGACTAAATAAGGCCAATTTGACTGAATTTCAAAAAAGTCAAAATTGGGGCTTGCGTCACGGCGAGACTTCCCGTATATTTCTTTCTTGCGCAAAGGCACAGCCGAGCGCAGCGATGCAGTCATTGGGATGTCGTCTAATGGCAGGACAGCGGATTCTGGTTCCGTCAATGGGGGTTCGACTCCCTCCATCCCAGCCATTGCATTTGCTACATATGGCCCGTTCGTCTAGCGGTTTAGGACGCCGCCCTCTCAAGGCGGAGATCACCAGTTCGAATCTGGTACGGGCTACCAAAATTGAGCGCCCGGGCCTCGTAAGAGACCCGGGTTTTGTGTATTGACTGATATTTAAGGCGCGCGTTGAGTCTGCCGCCCGGACCGAGGAGTTGTCATGGACCTGCCTATCAGCTTGGAAGACATCACGTATGCCGAGAACTATCTGGCGCAGGGCGACCTGGCTACGGCGACGCCGCTGCTGGAGCGTCTGGTGGAGCTCGCCGAGGAGTATATCGACGCTGAGTGCAAGACGGAGGAGAAGCGCCAGTACTTTAGCTTCGACAGCAAGTTTGAGCGCCTGGCCTATCGCCGCGTGGAGAAGGATCCGCGCGAGCTCGTGCAGGTCGAGGTTCCCGTTGACCGCCTGTACTCCGACATGGCGTTTGCCTACATCCGCCAGCAGGATTATGTGAGTGCTCGGAATGCCCTGATGCAGGCCGTGCGTTGGGATCCCATGAACTGCAACTATCGCTTGGACCTGGCCGAGTTGTTCCGCGCGCTCGAGGACAAGCAGGAGTGGGCATCGCTCTCGTTCTCGGTGCTGGAGCGCGCGAGCGATGGTAAGTGCGCCGCACGCGCCTACACCAACTTGGGTCAGTACTTCTTGGAGCCCGAGACCGAGAACATTTCGGCTGCCGTGGGCTGCGCGCGTCTGGCGCTGCGCCTGGCGCCCAATGATGCGCATACGACGCGCCTGCTCAATAAGATCCATACCACCTATCCGGATGCCGCCGATGAGAGTGACGACCACGTGATGGGTGAGCTCGCCCTGCAGGGCGTGCCGACCTCACCTTCGGCCGAGATCGCCATCTGCCTGATCATGTGTGCGACCGACGCTGCGAGCGACGGCGACAAGCAGGAGGCTACGCGCCTGACGGTCCGTGCCCGCGACCTGGTGGGCGAGGAGGCATGCGCGGCGATCATTAAGCTGGTGCGCGAGAGCGACGCCGAGCTCAACGCCGAGCGCAAGGCTAAGCGCGAAGCTACGGGCAAGGGTTCCGATGGCGCCAAGGAGGCCGGCGATGCCCAGTAAGCGTGAACGCAAGCTCATTTCCAAGAATCGCTCGGCACATCACGAGTACTTTATCGATGAGACTTTTGAGTGCGGCATTGAACTGAGCGGCACCGAGGTCAAGTCGATTCGCGAGCGCGCCTGCCAGATCACCGATACCTTCGCGCTGATCCGCGGCGGTGAGTGCTGGCTCGTCGGCCTGCATATCCACCCTTATAGCCATGGTGGCGTGTGGAATCGCGATCCCGACCGTCGGCGTCGTCTGCTGCTGCATCGCAAGGAGATCGACTTTCTCGACGGCAAACTTCGCAACCGTGGTTATGCGCTGGTTCCGTTGGAGCTCTACTTTAATACCGACGGCCGCGTAAAGTTGCTGCTGGGCCTGGGCCGAGGCAAGAAGCTCTACGACAAGCGCGAGGACATGGCCAAGCGTGATGTCCAACGCGAGATAGATCGCGCTCTTAAAGAACGCAACCGCTAGGAGCGAGTTCACGGGAAGGTGCCCTACCGCGCCCGCCCCGTCTTCCTTGCTGTTTTGCCATATATTTCCAAAAAACGGCGTCCGTTATGGGCGCCGCTTTTTATGGGTACATACAGCCTTAAGGTTCAATCCCGGGTTAGGGGAGTACTTGTTATGGACAAAACTGCATTCTTTACCATGCCGAGCGGTCTGTACGTGGTGAGCGCCGCGGCAGACGGGCTGCGCGCCGGCTGCGTCATCAACACGGCGGTGCAGGTGACGGCAGCACCACCTCGCATCTCGGTTTCCGTAAACAAGGAAAATGTGACCGCTGGCGTGATCGAGACTGCCAAGGCCTTTGCGCTGACCGTGATCGACCAGACGGCGGATATGCTCTACATTGGCAACTTTGGATTTCGCACCAGCAGCGATTATGACAAGTTTGCCAAATACGAGACCCGCGAGACGGCTCTGGGCATGCCCTATGTGCCCGAGCACGCGACGGCCCTGTTTAGCTGCCGTTTGATCGACACTGTGGATGTGGGTACGCATCTACTGTTTATCGGCGAGGTCGAGGATGCCGAGCGCCTGAGCGACGAGACGCCGCTCACCTACGATTACTACCATAAGGTCCTGAAGGGCAAGACGCCTCCGAAGGCGTCCTCGTATCAAGGCTAGAAATGTTTTAAAAATACTTGCATTATATTATTGAGAATCTATACTAATAGATGAAGTACATCACCAGTCGCGTTCGAGAGGAGAACATCATGGCTGAGGAGAAGAAGACGTATAAGTTCGTGTGCATCGTTTGTGGCTACGAGGTTGAGGTCGACACGCCCGAGCTGCCCGAGGACTACGTGTGCCCGGTCTGCGGCGTCGGTCCCGATCAGTTTGAGCTCGTCGAGGAGTAGCTCGTCGGCACGCGGCTCACGGCAACACATAGCTCTGTCCAAGGGTCCCGGTCGGATATCCCGGCCGGGACCCTTTTCCTCCGCCCCCAAGGGATCACGGTTGCTGTTGGCCGATCCTGTCTGTTGTGAGTCCGGCCGACCTTTTGTCTCAATCTGTAACATCTAACGGTGGAAATTGGGTCCACTTGTTACAGATTGAGACAAACGGAGCTGTCCCTCGGAATGATCTCGATCTGTAACATCTAACGGCTCGAAACGGGTCTTCCTGTTACAGATCGAGACGTTTGCCTGGGTAGGTGCCCCGTCCCATTACATCCCTGTCAACAACACGACATCGAGAATCGTCACGATGGCACCGATCCCTACAAGCAGCGCGTTGAGTGGGCGCGAGTTGGCGTATTTGCCCATGACGCGGGGTGAACTGGTGAGCCGTATGAGCACAAAGACCGTAATCGGCAGCTGAAGCGACAACAGTGCCTGACTCCAGATGAGACCTTCAAAAGGATTTGGGACGACCAGGCACGCCGTCACTGCGCCGACGAAACAGGCCGCCACCCCGATCGAGGAATGTCGGTCGTGTATGTCGTATTCCTCGTCGAACATGCCCGCGGTGATGGTGCCCGCCGCCATACCCGCCGTCACACTACTCGATAGTCCCGCGAACAGCAGCGCTACCGCAAAGATGGTCGAGCTCGCCGGGCCCAAGATGGGGGAGAGCGTGGCCGCTGCGACGGCGAGGTCGTCTACGACCATGCCGTGCGCAAAGAAGGTCGTTGCGGCCAGGATGACCATGGCCGAGTTGATTGCCCAGCCCACGCCCATCGAAAAGAGCGTGTCGAAGAGCTCGTAGTGCAGACGTTCTTCGATAACTTGCTCGCCTTGGCCTTCGAAGTGCATGGATTGGATGACCTCGGAGTGCAGAAAAAGGTTGTGTGGCATAACGACCGCACCCAGGACACTCACGATAATCGTTGCCGAGTCGGCAGGCATGCTGGGGATGATCCAGCTTGCGGTTGCTTGCGGCCAGTCGACTTTGACCAGCGCGAGCTCTGCTAAAAACGAGAGTCCCACCACACCCACGAAGGCGATGATCCAGCGTTCGGCGCGCTTGTAGGAGCTCGTCATGAGCATCGCCATCGATACTGCCGCCACGATGACGCAGCCCGCGCGCACGGGCAGCCCAAAGAGCATTTGAAGGGCAATCGCGCCGCCCAGGACTTCGGCCATGGCGGTGGCGATGGTCGCGAGATAGGCACTGGCGAGCACCGTACGCCCGACGAAGCGGGGGAGGTAACGTGTCGTGGCCTCGGCAAGGCAGGCGCCCGTGGCGATACCCAGGTGCGCCGCGTTGTGCTGCAGCACGATGAGCATAATCGTGGACAGCGTGACGATCCACAGCAGCGCGTAGCCAAACTGCGAGCCCGCGGCCATATTGGAGGCCCAGTTGCCCGGGTCGATAAAGCCGACGGTCACGAGCAGCCCGGGGCCGATATGCCGCGCAATGTCTAGGCCTCCGTGACCACCGGTGCGTCGGGAGCCAAAGTGTTGTTTGAGATGGTTGAGCATGGTGCGCTCCTGTGTGCCGTTTGCTTGACGCCGCAAAGGATACCCGTTTTAAGCTTAAAAGTTAACCAAGACTAACAAAATTGTTGTATTTGAATGGGATGGTGAAAGGGGGCTGCCGAAATGTCTCGATCTGTAACAGTTTGCCGCCAAAACCGACCCTTCGTGTTACAGATCGAGACAAACCAAAACCGTCCCGCAGAAAATCTCAATCTGTAACATCTAGGCGCCAAAATCGGTTCCTCCTGTTACAGATTGAGATGTTTGAAGTGGTGAGCTAACAGGCCGAACTTGGGGCCTATGTTGTCGCCCTTGAGGTCGGCGGTGTCCACTCGTAGGGCGTGCGTTACGCGATTGTTTCGAAACGGGTGGGAAACACAACGGGCCGACGATGCTCCTACTATGCCTATTCAACTGACTGTCTAAATATCTAGGGGAGGATCGCGATGCAGGCAGATTCCGCTCAGCAGCAGGGCCTTTATCGCCCCGAATTCGACCACGATGCATGTGGCATCGGCGCGCTTGCCGATATCAACGGTGAGCGCCATCACCAGATTCTGGACGACGCACTGTCCATTCTGGTCAACTTGGAGCACCGCGGCGGCACGGGACTCGAGAAGAATACCGGCGATGGCGCTGGCATCCTGTTCCAGGTTCCGCATCACTTTTTCCGTAAAGAGGCTCAAAAGTGCGGTCAGATTCTGCCGGCAGAGGGCGACTATGGCGTGGCCATGCTGTTCTTCCCGCAGGACGACAAGGGCGTAGAGGATGCCCGTCGCGTGTTTGAGGAGGGCTGCGCCGAGGCCGGCGTGCCGCTGCTCTTTTGGCGCGAGGTGCCGGTCGACCCGCACGACCTGGGCGAGACGGCCCGCGCTTGCATGCCCACCATCTTGCAGGCATTCCTGGGCCGTCCGGACGACACGCCCGCCGGCGACGCCTTCGAGCGCCGTCTGTACGTGTGCCGCCGCACCATCGAGAAGAAGGCCGACGCCGAGTTTGCCCTGCGCGACAAGATCTTCTATGTGTGCTCCATGAGCTCGCACACCATCGTGTATAAGGGCATGCTGGTCGCCACACAGATGCGCCGCTTCTTCATCGACCTCAACGACGCCGCCGTCAAGACGGCCGTGGCGCTCGTCCACTCGCGCTACTCCACCAACACCACGCCCAGCTGGGAGCGCGCGCACCCCAACCGCTTTATCATCCATAACGGCGAGATCAACACCCTCAAGGGCAACGTCAACTGGATTCGCGCCCGCGAGCCCAACCTGTACAGCCCCGTGCTGCAGCACGATCTTGAGCGCGTGATGCCTATCATCAACCGCGAGGGATCCGATTCCGCGATTCTGGACAACGTGCTCGAGTTCCTGGTCATGAACGGTCGCCCGCTCACGCGTGCCGCGTCCATGTTGCTGCCCGAGCCGTGGGACCACAACGACAGCCTGAGTGAGGAGCGCCGCGCCTACGACGCCTACCAGTCCATGCTCATGGAGCCGTGGGACGGCCCGGCGGCCATCGCCTTTACCGACGGTCGCACGCTGGGCGCCGCCCTCGACCGTAACGGCCTGCGTCCCGCCCGCTATTATGTGACGCGCGACGGCCGCTTTATGCTGGCAAGCGAAGTGGGCACCATCGAGGTACGCCCCGAGAACATCCTGACGAGCGGTTGCCTGGGACCGGGCCAGATGCTCGAGGTCGATTTTGCCCGCGGCCGCGTGATCTACAACGACGAGCTGCGCGCCCGCTATGCCAAGGAGAAGCCCTACCGCGACTGGATTGCCGAGGAGACGCTGACCGTCGACGCGCTCGATGAGCCCGCCGCGCCCGCGTCCGCCGAGGATGCCGAGGTGCCCGCCGCTGTGCGCATGGCCAAGCTCGGCTACCACTGGGATGACGTCGGCGAGGTCGTACGTCCCATGGCCCAGCAGGGCAAGGCCCCGCTCGCCTCGATGGGCATCGACGCGCCGCTGGCTTGCCTGTCCAAGAAGACGCGTTCGTTCTTTGACTACTTCTATCAGCTGTTCGCTCAGGTCACGAATCCTCCGATCGATGCCCTGCGCGAGCACATGGTGACTTCGACCACGCTCTACCTGGGCAACCACGGCAACCTGCTCGAGGATTCCCGCACGGCCTGTCAGCTGGTGCGCTTGGAGCGCCCATTGCTCAACGAGGAAGAGTTCGAGCATATCTGTGCCATCGACCGTGTTGGCTTTAAGACCCGTCGTTTCCGTGCCGTCTACCGCCGCGATGCCGGCGAGGGCGCGCTGCAGGCTGCGCTCAAACAGCTTGCCGAGGACGTTGAGGCTGCGGTCCGCGACGGCGTGAACATTGTGGTGTTGAGCGATCGTGCCGCTGCGGGCGAGGTGCCCGTGCCGTCGCTGCTCGCCGTGGGCTGCGTGCACAACCACCTGATCCGCGCCGGCGTTCGTACTTTTGCCGACATCGTGGTGGAGTGCGGTGACGCCGTGTCCCCGCACGACTTTGCGGCACTGGTGGGCTACTCCGCGAGCGGCATCTATCCGTACAACGCACATGCGTGCATCCGCGATCTGGCGGCACGCGGCGACCTGGACGTGACGGCCGAGCAGGGCATCGCCAACTACAACAAGGCTGCGACCGCCGGCATCGTCTCCATCATGTCCAAGATGGGCATCTCCACGGTGCAGAGCTACCATTCGGCGCAGATCTTCGAAGCCGTGGGCTTTACGCCGGAGTTCGTCAACGCGTACTTTGCCGGCACGGTGAGCCGTGTGGGCGGTATGGGTGTCGAGGACGTTGAACGCGAGCAAAACGAGCGCTACGACGCCGCGCTCGCTATCCTTAAGAGCCCGGCTCCCGATCAGCTGCCCACGCTGGGCCTGACCAAGTGGCGCCCGCTCGGCGGCGAGGAACACCTCATCGACCCCCAGACCGTCTACCTGCTGCAGACCGCCTGCCGTGAGGACAGCTACGACACCTTTAAGGAGTACAGCGCCCGCCTGCACCGCACCGGCCGTACCGTGCGTCTGCGCGACTTGCTCGACTTTGATGCCAGCGGCCGCACGCCGGTTTCGCTCGACGAGGTCGAGCCCGCGCTCAACATCGTCCGCCGCTTTAACACCGGCGCCATGTCGTACGGCTCCATCAGCAAGGAAGCACACGAGTGCATGGCCATCGCCATGAACCGCCTGCACGGCCGTTCCAACTCGGGCGAGGGCGGTGAGGATCCGCGTCGCGAGACCCCGCTGGCTAACGGTGATTCCAAGAACTCCGCGATCAAGCAGGTGGCAAGTGCGCGCTTTGGCGTGACGAGCCGCTACCTGTGCAGCGCCTTCGAGATTCAGATCAAGATGGCCCAGGGCGCCAAGCCCGGCGAGGGTGGCCACCTGCCCGGCAAGAAGGTCTACCCCTGGATTGCCGAGGTCCGTCAGTCCACGCCCGGCATCGGCCTGATCTCGCCTCCGCCGCATCACGACATTTACTCCATCGAAGACCTGGCCGAGCTCATCTTTGACCTTAAGAATGCCAACCCCGGCGCGCGCGTGTCGGTCAAGCTGGTCAGCGAGGCCGGCGTCGGCACCATCGCAACCGGTGTGGCCAAGGGCGCTGCCGACAAGATCTTGATCAGCGGTCACAATGGCGGCTCGGGTGCCGCGGCGCGCGATTCCATTTGGCATGCCGGCCTGCCGCTGGAGCTCGGCCTTGCCGAGGCCCAGCAGACGCTGCTGCAAAACGGCCTGCGCTCCCGCGTGGTGCTCGAGGCCGACGGCAAGCTCATGGACGGCACCGACGTTGCCGTCGCCTGCTTGCTGGGCGCCGAGGAGTTTGGCTTTGCGACCATGCCGCTCATCTCCATGGGTTGCCTCATGCAGCGTGACTGTCAGCAGGATACCTGCCCGGCCGGCATCGCCACGCAAAACTGCCGCCTGCGTCACGGCTTCCGCGGTAAGCCCGAGCACGTTGAGCACTTTATGCTCTTTGTGGCCGAGCAGCTGCGCGAGGTTATGGCGAGCCTGGGCTTCCGCACCGTCGATGAGATGGTTGGCCATCCCGAGTGTTTGTGCCAGATCGAGGTGCCGGGCAACCGCAAGGCTAACCTGCTGGATCTGTCGCCCGTGCTGGCAAGCGCGACCTGCGAGTTCGGTGCCCATATTCCGGGTGCCGACGGTCGCCACTTCCTGCCGCAGATGGCTGCCGACAGCGAGCTCGACAAGACGCTCGACTCCACGTTGTTCGTGCCCTACACGGCCAATGCCCGTGCGCACCTGCGCCCGATTCGTTTCCATGCCGACATCGCCAACGTTAACCGCTGCGTGGGCACCATTCTGGGCAATGCGGTGACCAAGGCGCATCCCGAGGGCCTGCCCGCCGGCTCCATCACCATCGATTGCGATGGTTCGGCCGGTCAGAGCTTTGGCGCCTTCCTGCCGCGCGGCATTACGCTCAACGTGTGCGGCGACGCCAACGACTACTTTGGCAAAGGCCTTTCGGGCGGCGAGGTGTCGGTGCGCCCCAACCCGCATGCGACCTATAAGTTCGACGAAAACATCATCGTGGGCAACGTTGCGTTCTTTGGCGCCACGAGCGGCCGTGGCTTCATCAACGGCCTGGCCGGCCAGCGCTTTGGCGTACGCAACTCCGGTGCCACCGTGGTGGTCGAGGGCTGCGGCAACCATGGCTGCGAGTACATGACGGGCGGTCTGGCGCTTATCCTGGGTGAGGTCGGGCAGAACTTCGCCGCCGGTATGACGGGCGGCGTGGCCTATGTCTTTGACCAGTACGGCACGCTCGATGCCCGCGTGAACCACGAGAGCGTTGAGCTCAAGGCCTCGACGGCCGGCGAGCTGGCACAGATTCGCGAGCTCATCCAAGAGCACGTGGACGCGACGCAGAGCCCGCGCGGCATCAAGCTGCTCTACAGCTTTGAGACGATGAGCAAGCACTTCGTGAAGGTCATTCCGACCGAGTACGAGCGTGTGCTGGCGATTGTCGCCGCCGCCGAGGCCGTCGGCAAGACGCATGCGCAGGCAGAGGAGCTGGCGTTTGACATCGTGACCGGTCGCGCGAGCGCTGCGGATGTCGCTCGCTTCGATGCTGCGGGCGGTGCTGCGGGCGGTGCTGCGTCCGCGGCCGCCAGCTCTGTTGCTTCGACCAAGAAGGAGGCGTAAGTGCCATGGGTAAGCCCGGTGCTTTTCTTGATATCGATCGCGTGACCCACGAGCTTCGCCCCGTGGAGGAGCGCAGCCGTGATTTCGATCCGCTGTACGTGGAGCTCGACGACGACGCACGTCGCGCCCAGGCGAGCCGCTGCATGATGTGCGGCGTGGCGTTTTGCCAGATGGGCGCGAGCTTTGGCAAGGCACGTCCGAGCGGCTGCCCGCTGCACAACTTGATTCCCGAGTGGAACGAGCTGGTGTACCGCGGCCGCTGGGATGAGGCTGCCGAGCGCCTGTCGCTCACCTCGCCCATGCCTGAGTTCACGAGCCGCGTGTGCCCGGCACTGTGCGAGGCCGCGTGCAACCTGGGCTCGGTCGACGGCCAACCCACGACGATTCACGATAACGAGCGTGCGATCAGCGACCATGAGTGGGCCAACGGCGGCCTACGTCGCTTTGAGCCGGCAGGGGAGGACGCGCCCTCGGTCGCCGTGGTTGGTTCCGGCCCGGCTGGCCTGGTGGCAGCATGGGAGCTTGCGCGTCGCGGTGCCCGCGTGACGGTGTTTGAGCGCGACGACCGCCCCGGCGGCCTACTCATGTACGGCATTCCCAACATGAAGCTCGAGAAGTCTGTGGTCGAGCGGCGTGTGGCGCTCATGCGCGAGCTGGGTATTGTGTTCGAGCTGGGCGCCGACGTGAGCGATCCCAAGGTTACCGCCAGGCTCGACGACTTTGACGCCGCCGTGGTGGCTGCCGGCGCCCGTGCTCCGCGTGGACTTTCGGCTGCGAACATTGATGCCCCGGGCGTGGTGTATGCCGTGGACTACCTGACGGCTTCGACCGTCTCGGTGCTCGATGGCGGTGAGCCTGCTATTGACGCACGCGGCCTGGACGTCGTGGTCATTGGCGGTGGCGATACCGGCAACGACTGCGTGGGTACCGCGGTGCGTCAGGGCGCGCGCAGCGTGCGCCAGTTTGAGTTCTTGCCGGCTGCGCCCGATAAGCGCGCGGCAGGCAACCCCTGGCCGCAGTGGCCCAACGTTAAGAAGACCGATTACGGCCAGCAGGAGGCTATCGCTGCGATGGGTGGCGAGATGCGTGCCTGGGCCGTGGATACACTCGAGGTGCTGCTGGACAAGAAGGGTGCGGCTGCGGGTCTGCGCGTGGTCGATCTGGACTGGTCGGCGGGAAAGCCCGAGCGCATCGCGGGCTCCGAGCACGAGGTGCCGGCGCAGCTGGTGCTCATCGCCTGCGGCTTTACGGGTCCGGAGTACGGTGTGTTCGATGCGGTGAGCGTGCCTGTTGCCACCGCTGGTCGTCCGCTGCCGGTGATGGCTGCCGAGGGCTCGCATCTCGCGGCTCGCACGGAGGGCGTCGCCGCGGATGCCGCGCCGGTGTATGTGGCGGGTGATGCCCGCAACGGCAGCTCGCTCGTGGTGAGTGCCATGGCCGATGCCCTGGCCTGCGCAGCCGAAGTCGCCGAGGCACTGGAACTGTAAAGTAGTCACGGAGATATTCAACAATCGAATCGGCAAGGGCTGTCCCTAACTGCCGGCACAAAAGGAACGTCCCTAAGTGCCGACAGTTAGGG
>URBQ01000023.1 GCA_900546115.1 uncultured Collinsella sp. | reverse complement strand
CCTGTTCCCGAAGTACACCGTTGAATCGCACAGAGGGGAGGGATGCGAATCAAACTCAACAGGGCAGGCTTTTTCATCGCCTATTGCCTGCTCCGTTGCTGAAACCAATATAGTTCACCGTGGTTTACTTTGCTGCGACAAACTGCTCCGCCATACCTTCTCCATAAGTTAACCTCGGTAAACCTGCCAAAACCACCACAAAGGGGACAGGCACCTTTGTGGTGGTTTAAGCCACGACAGAGCCGCTAGAGCCCTGCAGGCCAGCGACAGGCGGCCAAGTCGACGTGCATGTCGTCCTTAAACGCCACACCCTCCCCTAGCAAAAGCTCACGTTGAGCATCGGGACCGCCAAAAGCAAAACCATCGCATATGCGGCCATCGGCAAACACCACGCGGTGACAGGGAATCTCGCCGGGGCGCGGATTGCCATGCAGGGCATACCCCACGTACCGCGCACTTCGTGGACGTCCAGCAAGCAGCGCCACCTGACCATACGTGGCGACCATCCCCTCGGGAATCTGCTCGACCACCTCGTACACCCGCTCAAAAAAGCCCTCAGACGCCATTGCTCGCTCCCTTCCACCCGGAATAGCATAAACCACCACAAAGGTGCCTGTCCCCTTTGTGGTGGTTTTGGCAGGTGGGCTAGTTAACGGGCTGGAAGAAGGCTACGGCTACGGCGCCGGGGCCTACATGGGTGCCGATGGTGGCGCCGATGGTGTGAACGGGCAGTTCGCCCTCGGTGTGGCCAGCCCACAGTGCCGCGCTGTCCTCGATATACTTCTTGAGCACCGCATCCGAAAGGCCCGTATAGCCGAGCGCCAGCGGCATGGAAAAGTCGATGCCGCCCGCCTTTTCGACCTTCTGGTTGAGCAGGTTACGTCCGTTCTTGGAACCGCGCGCCTTGCCCAGCTGCACGATCAGACCGTCCTCGGCAGCCACCACGGGCTTTACGTTGAGCAGCGTACCCACGGCACCGGCCGCAGCAGACAGGCGACCGCCGCGCACCAGGTACTCCAACGTCTCGAGCAGGCCGATGACGACCACGCGGTCGCGCACGGCCTCGACAGCCGCCGCAACCTGAGCCGCACCCTGGCCCTCGTCCACCAGGCGCAGCGCATACTCGACCAGCACGCGCTCGCCCAAGGTCACGTTATTGCTGTCCACGACGAACATGTCGCCGCCCGGCGCCTCGGCAAGTGCCGTACGAGCACTCTGGTTGGTGCCCGAGAGCTTGGCTCCCACGGTAATAATCACGGCCTCATCGCCGGCCTCACGCGCTTCGGCAATCGCCTGCGAAAAGGCGTACGGGTTGACCTGACCGGTCTTGGGCAGCTCATCGCGCTCCACAAGCATCTCGTAAAAGCGCTGGTGATCGATGTCGACGCCATCCATATACACATCGGTGCCAAAGGTGACGGACAGCGGCAGAACACGCAGAGCGGGGTGCTCCGCCGGCGACATATCGCTTGCGGAATCGGTAATAATGCGGACGGACATAACGAATCCTTTCTTGCGCAGGTCTCGCGCAGGGAATTTTGACAGCAATGTCCCGGCACGGCGTACGCGCTCAAACGGGACGATGCAGTTCTTGGCTGAAAGCTAGCGCCAGCGCGGCTCTAGATCTCGCGCAGGGTGTTGAGGATCGTGCGCAGCGATGCATACATCTGCTCGCGCTGCTCCACGCCCATGGCCTTGCCGGTGGTATCGAGCACCTCGCGAATGATGCGATCGGCCTCGCTCATGCTCTCGCCGCCCAGGGCAGTCAGGCGCACCGGAGCACGATACTTGACGGCCGCATCACCCGAGTCGTCAACCTCGACGTAGCCGCCCTCCTCCAGATGTGCCAGTGTGCGCGAAACGGCGGCACGGGTAACGCCGGCCATGCGGGCGAGGTCGGCGCCAGTCAGGCCGTCCTTGCTGCGCTCAAGATAGTACAGGCACATAACGTCGGAGCCCTTGAGGCCCAGCCTTGCGCCTTCGGACGTCTTGATACGCTGAATCTCCTTGTAGAGGCCGCTGATCAGTCCGACAAAGTCCTCAAAACGTGTCTCGTCGTTCTGCTGCATGGTGACGACCGCCTTTCGCCTACATGATGCTAACGGGTAAACATCTTAGCCGCACAAGGCAACACCCGTACCCAAATATCCCATTTGTTAACCCATCAACATAAAAACCACCACAAAGGGGACAGGCACCTTTGTGGTGGTTTGGGACATCAATAGGTTCTAGGCGCCGCTACAGCTCCACGCAGGGATTGTCGCGGGTCACAAGCGTTTTCACGACAACCGTCGCTCCCAGATAGCGCTCGAGCAGCTCGGCTAAGCGATCGATCGCGGCCTGGCAATCCCCCATCCGCTCGGGCTCCACGCACTCAATCGCCAGGAACGCATCGGCCGAATCATCGGACAGCGCCGTTCGAACGCCGTCGCGCCAGTTCCAGCAGCGGCACACGGCGCCTGCATCGTCGATATAGGCGAGCTCGCCGGGCAGCGTCGGGTCATCCGCTTCCTCGCCAAGAGGCAGGAACGCATCGCCACCGTCGGTCACCTTCAAGCGAAGGTCACCCTCGATCGCATGCAAATCCTCGCCTCCCACGGGCAGCGCGTAGGTCAGCGACACCGTGTTGTAGATGTCCACCGCGGACGTAATGTGGCCCACCGGCTTGCCTTTGAGCACGCGTTTGAGCAGGTTCTCGATTGAGCAACGCGCGCCCTTCTTGGTCTTGAATAGGCGATATGCCTCGCGCCATGCCTTAACCGGCGCATTCTCGCTGATGGTATCACTCGTCAGGTGACGCTCCGCATCGATATTGGCGCGGTCGAGCAACGCGGCAATCGCATCAACGTCCTCTTGAGGAATCTGAGCCGCGGGCTTCATGCCCTTTACGACCACAACACCGACAGCCGCCTGCGGAAATAGCTCCCAAAACGAATCCTCGGCAACGAAACTCTTCATGTGCTCTCCCTTCATAGCATGCGCCCGAGCCCGGGTGCCTAAACAAAAAGCGCCCTTACGACGGCCACCTTCAAAGTCCTACGGTGCCGCCACAAGAGCGCTTACGCTGCCCCCATCCGGAGAAGGGGGCGATATGTCAGGCGTATTGTAACCCGAGTCATTCGCCCAAGCAAAACCGCCACAAAGGTGCCTGTCCCCTTTGTGGCGGATATGGACTCGCGGCGACGCTAGTGTCGGAGTCCCAGCAGGCCGCGGCCGCGATGACGGGCGTCGGCGTGCACCTGAGCGTGCGGACCGGCGGCCTTCACGGACTCGGGCAGGTGCGAGTACTTCTTCTCGAAGTTCTCCTCGAACATCACGGCCAAGTTGTGCGCCGCCTCGTCGTAGCGCGCGGTGCTCTGCCAGTACTGGCGCGGCACCAGGATGCCGTCGGGCACGCCGTGGCACGTGGTGGGAATGTCAACGTTAAAGATATCGTCATGCACGAATTCGCTGTCCTCGATGGTACCGTCGAGGGCGCGGGCCACCAGGGCGCGCGTGTAGGCAAGCTCGATGCGATGGCCCACGCCGTAGCCGCCGCCAATCCAGCCGGTGTTGACCAGGTACACACGCGTGCGGCCGTCGGCGATGCGCTCACCGAGCATCTTGGCATAGACCATGGGGTCGAGCGGCATAAACGGCTCGCCAAACAGCGAAGAGAACGTGGGCGTGGGCTCGGTGACGCCGACCTCGGTGCCGGGGATCTTGGCCGTAAAGCCCGTCACAAAGTGATACATGGCGGCGTCGGCCGTCAGGCGCGAGATGGGCGGCAGCACGCCAAAGGCGTCGCAGGTCAAAAACAGCACGACGCTCGGAGTGGTGCCCATGCCCTTGGTCCACGCGTTGGGAATGTGCTCCACAGGGTAGGCCACGCGCGTGTTGTGCGTGACCGAGACGTCATCGTAGTTGGGCTTGCGGCTCTCGTCGAGCACCACGTTTTCGCAGATCGCGCCAAAGCGGACGGCGTTGAAGATCTCAGGCTCGTGGAACGCGTCCAGGCCCTCGCATTTGGCGTAGCAGCCACCCTCGATGTTAAAGATGCCCATGTCAGACCAGCCGTGCTCGTCGTCGCCGATCAGCAGGCGCGTGGGGTTGGCCGAAAGCGTGGTCTTGCCGGTGCCCGACAGGCCAAAGAACACCGCGGTCTCGTGCGTGACGGGATCCATACTGGCCGAGCAGTGCATGGGCAGCACGTCGTCCTCGACGGGCAGCAGGTAATTCATGACGCTGAAGATGGACTTTTTGATCTCGCCGGAGTAGCCGGTACCCGCGACCAAAATCACGCGCTCCTGGAAGTTGATGACCACGGCGGCGCTGGAGTTGAGGCCCTTGATGGCGGGATCGCACTGGTAGCCCGGCGCGGCGAGCACACAGAAGTCCGGCTCGCCGGTGCGCGCGATTTCGCGGGCAAGCGGGCGGGCGAGCATCTGCTTAATGAAGAGTGCCTGGCTGGCGCGCTCGCAGGCGACGAGCAGTCGGCGCGTGTGGTTGCGGTCGGCGCCGGCCATGCCGCGGGTGACGAACACATCGCGCTCGTTGAGGTAGTTGACGATACCGGCCTTGATGGCCTCGTAGCTCTCGGCAGAAAGCGGGCGGTTGACGGCGCCCCAGGCGATCTTGTCGTGCACGTCGGGCGTGTCGACGATAAAGCGGTCGTTGGGCGAACGGCCGGTACGCTCCCCCGTCTCGATCACCAGCGCGCCGTTGGATGCCATGCGGCCTTCTTCGCGGCGGATAGCGTGCTCGACGAGCTCCGCGGCGGGTAGATCGACCAGCAGGCGGGGCTGATTCTCGGCGGGATCTTCGACCAGCGTAATACCAAAGTTGGACAAAACATCTGCAGGGGTAACACCGGGCATGGGGCCTCCTTTAAAAACGCGACACGTGGACGCGACGCGCACTTTACTCACGTAAAGTCCGTTGTACCCGATATGCAAAAACGTTTTTGCGGCAAGGGCGGCAAGCCCGCCCAACGGTCAAAAATCGCAGGCAAGCGGCCTAGTCATTGGGGACGTTTTTAAACGACTAATCGTTGGGGACACTCTTGAACAGGCAACAACCAAGGAGCGTCCCCGAATGCCGGCACTTAGGGACGTTCCCAAAGTGCCGGCACATAAGGAACGTCCCTAAGTGCCGACTATAGTGGCAGGCCTTGTCCGAGCATGGCGATGGCGCTCATGAGGACCAGCATGCCGGCGGCGTAGGGCAGCACGGCGCTCAGGAGTTCGGCGTCCTTGCCGCGCACGCGTACGGCGGCAAGACCAATGGCGAGCGTCTGCGGCGAAATCATCTTACCGGCAGCAACGCCAAGCGCATTCAGCGCGACCATCCAGTAGTCGCTCACACCCAGCGCTGTAGCAGCCTGGCTCTGGATGGGGCCAAACAGCATGCCTGAGGACGTGCCCGAACCGGTCACGAACGCACCGACGGCGCCGATCCACGGAGCCAGAATCGGGTACAGGCCGCCAGCGACCGCAATGCAAAACGCGCTGATCGAAGAAATCATGCCCGCATAGCCCATCACCTTGGCGCAACCCAGCACCGAAAGCATGGTAATGACTGTCGGCATCATCTGCTTGACGGTCGCGGCCAGCACCTCACCCATCAAGCGCGGCGAAGCGCCCTGAATGGCACCGCCGACAAACGCAGCCAGGAAAATCCAAACACCCGGCGTGTTGATCCACGAAAACGTAAGCGTGCCGGGGTTCTCGCCGCAATACACCTGCACGTGACTCGCAAACGGCGCGAGCGCGGCGTGCACGACGGGCACCAGGTTGGAGGTACCCAACAGCAGCACAAAAATCAGGATGAAGCACGACCAGGCAGAAAGCGCCGACTTAGCGGTGAGCTGTTCGCCGGCCTCGATATTCATGTGAAAGCGTGCGTCCAGATGCCCCGACTTCTCGGCACGCATAGCAAGCGCAGCTGTCAGCCCGAGCGAAACGATAGAACCGACGACGACGGCAAGCTCGGGACCCACAAACCTAGCAACGACCAGAGCCGCACCGGCAAAGGACACGCCGGAGAGCACGGCGATGCCCGCCGCGCCACGTAGGCGCTCGGCAACGCCTGCAACGTTGCCCTGGTCCTCGGCAACACGACCAGCAACCAGTACGATAAACAGCGGCATCATCACAAAGAAAGGCGCCAACTGCACCAGCTGAACGGTCGCCAGGTGCAGGGAATCCAGACCCACCAAGTCGGCAACGGACACCGTGGGGATGCCGATGGAGCCGTAGGGTGTGGGTACGCCGTTGGCCAGCAGGCAGATGAGCACGGCGGGCACGGCCTCAAAACCCAGGCCCGCGAGCATGCCGGCAGGAATGGCGACGGCAGTGCCAAAACCGGCCTTGCCCTCCATAAAACCACCGAAGCACCAGGCCACGAGCAGCGCCAGCAGACGGCGGTCGCTGCTGATGGAGGTGATCATGCTGCCGATCACGTCCATGGCGCCCGTGCGAACGCACAGGTTATACGTGAATACCGCGGCGATGATCACCAGGACGATGGGCCACAGAGCCATCAAAAAGCCTTCAAGCGAGGCGGTCGCGATCTGCGCTGCCGGCAGGTGCCACCATGCGAAGGCAAGCACGCACGAAAGGACAAACGATCCGATAGCGGCCTTCCAAGCTGGCCATTTAAAGCACAGCAGCATCACGACCAGCCAAATAATCGGCACAAGAGCCAGTAAGAATGCGGCGACGTCCATAGGTAGAAGCTCCTTGGTACCGCGAGGGCGGCATCGGGGGGTCATAAAACTTCAACAGAATACCGCACGCTTACCGACAAATTGCTGCCGCCTGCCGAATATATTGAACAACCTGTTCAAAAACACGAATCGATACCACCGCGGCTATACTAGAGCGCAGCAATAGAAAGGAATCGCCTTGAGCATCACGCCCCTCGATAGCATCCGACGCACCATCGCCCGCCGCAACGGCGTCACCGACCCCACCGTATCGGGCGGGGCGCACGGGCAGGGCGGACGCATCGAGAACGGCCTGTTCCCCGCATCGCACACTGCCGAGGAGCTCGCACGAATCCAAGAGCTAAGCCAGCGTAACGCCGGCGGTCCCGACAGCAGCCAGGCTACACGCCGTCGCCGCGAGCGCGATCGCCAGCCCGGCCCCATCCGCCGCATGGTCAATGCCTGGTGGAACCGCCTGCTCGGAGCCGTCTACGGCGGCGGCTTCTCCACGCAAGAAGCCGAGTACGAAGATCACGCCACCCGTCGCGACTACCTTTGGAATACCCTGGGCACCGCCGTATGGGGCATGGCGTTTCCCCTGCTCACCATCGTGTCCACGCAGCTTGTGGGCGCCGAGGAAGCCGGCAAGTTCTCCATCGCCTTTGTCACCGGCACGCTCATCATGATCGCGTGCAACTACGGCGTGCGCAACTTTCAGGTCTCGGACATCGACGAAAAGACCTCCTTCGCCTCCTACCAGCTCAACCGCTGGCTCTGCGGAGCGCTCGCGCTGGCATGCGGCCTGGTATACAGCAGCGCCCGCGGCTACGATGCGCAGATGGCCACGATCGGCCTGGGCGTCTACCTCTATAAGGTGATCGACGGCATCGCCGACGTGTACGAGGGCCGCCTGCAGCAGGCCGACAAGCTCTATTTGGCAGGCATGAGCCAAACGCTGCGTTCAGCCGGCGTCATCGCGGTCTTTAGCGTGGCACTGTTCCTCACGCGCAGCATGCCCATCGCGGCCATGGCCATGGGCATCGCCGCGATTGCCTCGCTCGTACTGGTCACCGCCCCGCTCGCCCTGCTCGAAACCGAAAAATCACGCCGCATGAGTCTGCGCGAGGCTGGCCACCTGTTTGTCCAGTGCGCCCCGCTCTTTGGTGCGCTGTTCCTGTTCAACCTTATCGAGAGCATGCCCAAGTTTGTGATGGAGGGCACGCTGGCATACAAATATCAGCTGTACTTTAATGCACTGTTTTTTCCGGCGCAGGCCATTTTGTTGAGCATTGGATTTATCTATAAACCGCAGCTCCTACGTCTGTCGAGCATTTGGGCGAATCCGCGCAAGCGTCGCCGCTTTGATCTGATTATTGTTGCCGTTATGGCACTGATCGTAGTCATTACTGGAGCGTGCGCCGCATTTATGGCAGGCCCCGGCATTCCCCTCATGAGCTTTATGTACGGCCTCAACTTTGAGCGCTACCGCACGCTTGCACTGCTAATGGTTGTCGCCGGCGGCGTCACCGCGGCAATCGACTTTATCTATGCCATTATCACGGTGTTGCGCCACGCCGGCGATGTCACCAAGATCTACCTGATCTGCTTCGCCGTAAGCGTGGTGGTGCCGGTGATCCTGATTAAGCTGCTGGGTCTGATGGGCGCTGTGGTGAGCTACCTAGCCATCATGGCCCTACTCCTGGTGCTACTGATTATCGAGTACGCCCACATCCGCCAACGCATCGAACGCGACCGCAACCCATACGGCGCCTAATTAGCTGCCCCCGGTCACCGGAATTTGCGATGGAATCACCCCGGCTGGGGTCTCGTTGCGGACAATATGCATCACGCAAAACTAAGTGAGTAGACTTTTGCCGAATCCCTGACCACACCGGCAAAACACAAGTCAATGACCTGCGGTTTTGTTGAGGCAAATTTGCCGGCTGCTCGGCATTTCCAAAAAAGCCTACTCACTTAGCCAGCGGGCAGCCAAAAAAGAACCGTCGCGACGTCGTTTGACTCCGTTGCGACGGTTTTTCGAGCATTTTCGCGCTGCCGAGGACGCAGACGCTCCTCATTTCTAGCGCTTACCGAGCAAGAAGGCGCTACTCTTCGAAAGTAGTCAAAAAAGCCCCGTCCCAAATTAGCTACCCTTTGCACCGATTATTCGCCCGGGTTGATGTTCGCATAGAACTCGGCCCCGTCATCCAGGCGCAGGATGCCGACGCGGCCGAACTCGGAGCCGGTGGCGGCGGCGCAGTCGATATCGATGCGATCGGGCACGCCGGCGGTATCCTCGCCGCCCAGGCGCACAAAACGCCCCCGGCCCGATTCCTCATCGAGCCCCGCCAGGCCATCCACCACACAATAGCGCCCAAGCGACACCGTGGGCGTGTGGCCGCTCACCACGACCGGGCCCTCGCCCTCGGCAGAAAGCAGTCCCGTCGGCGCATCCCAATAGCCGTGACGAATCCACAGCAGGTCATCGGACGACTGCACCGCGAGCATCTGCTGCAGCAGCTCGCGATCGGCACCCACCGCTCCGACGCCATCGGCACAATCGACGCCATGCTCAAGCAAAAACGCGCGCGCCGCCTTCATCTCGATTCCAGCATGTACCAGCAGATACGGGCGCTCCTCGGTCTCGGCCACCGCGTAGAGCGGCAGCGCGGCCATCCATCGCACGAGCTCCTCGTATGCCTCAAATTCCATGTCGTTGAGCTGCTCGCGCGTCGTCCAGCCACCGTTGATATCCCAGGTCTCGGCATCGAGCGGATCCTGGCCAATGATGGCATCGAGCATGATCTGCTCGTGATTACCCTTGAGCACGCGGGCGTTGGGCAGCGAGCGCACGAGCTTAATAACGCCGACCGGATCGGGCCCGCGATCGATCATGTCGCCCAGCACGTACAGCGTGTCGTCGGACGTCAACGAGATCTTAGACAGGGCCTCGTCAAGCGCACGCACGTGCCCGTGAGCATCAGATGTCACATAGATCGCCATGGTACGCCTCTCCTTGCATTGCGGCCGAAGCCCGGCGCCGCAACTAAAACTTCAAGTTGAACTTAAACGTTACCCATTGTACTCCGTTGCAATAAAGCTGGAAAGGGTTTCCAAGCAGAGGCAAAGACGGCAGCCGTCTATGACGATATCGCGCACGCCCGCAATCCAACCCCATAAACCCACCATCTTTGGGTACAAATAACCGCAGACAACTGACCGTGCCACGCCAACCACCCAGGAGCGGACACCATCCATGAACCAGATCCTTCTCTTTATCGGCCTCGTTATTATTCTGTGCCTGACCATCAAGCCCGTCGGCAAAAAACTCCCCTTCCCCACCCTGCTCATCTTTATCGCGCTCGGCATGCTGTTGGGCGTCAACGGCCCGGCTCACATCGACTTTAGCGACTACGCGCTCACCGAAACCGTCTGCAGCACGGCGCTGCTGTTCATCATGTTCTACGGCGGTTTTAACACCAACATCGACCGTGCCAAGCCCGTCGCCGCGCCTGCGGTGCTGCTGAGCACGCTCGGCGTCGTCATCACTGCCGGCATTACCAGCGTGTTCGCGCACTTTGTACTGGGCTTCGACTGGATCGGCGGCCTGCTGCTGGGATCGGTCGTGGCGTCCACCGACGCGGCCAGCGTCTTTAGCGTTCTGCGCGAGCACAGCCTTTCGCTGAGGGGCGGCACCGACTCGCTGCTCGAGGTCGAATCGGGCTCCAACGACCCCGTCGCCTACATGCTCACCGCCGTGCTCGCGACCCTCGCGGCGGGCGGCAATATCGACATTCCCGTGCTGCTGACCAAGCAGATCATCCTGGGCGTGGGGTTGGGCCTTGCCATCGGCTGGACATCCAGCCGTCTGATTGAGCGCGCACACGCAACAGCCGAAGGCGCGCAGACTATCTTTTTGTTCGCCGTGGCGATCGTCGCCTACGCACTGCCGAGCTACCTGGGCGGCAACGGCTTTTTGGCCGTATACCTGGCAGGCATTGTGCTGGGCGCGAGCGACATCACCGGCAAGGTCGAGATGGCGCACTTCTTTGACACCCTTACCGAGATGGCCGAGATGACGATCTTCTTCTTGCTCGGCCTGCTCGTCACGCCCGCGCGCCTGCCGCAAATGCTGCTACCCGGCCTTGCGCTCATGGCGTTTATGCTCTTTGCGAGCCGCCCCATCGCCGTCGGTCTGCTGCTGGCGCCCTTTAAGACGAGCCCTCGCCAGGTTGCGCTCGTAAGCTGGGCGGGCTTGCGCGGCGCGGCTTCGGTCGTCTTTAGCCTCTTTGCTGTGGTGGCCGGCGTTCCCGGCGGACACGACCTATTTGACCTGGTGTTTGTGATTGCCGTATCGAGCATTGTGGTGCAGGGTTCGCTACTGCCGGCGGTGGCGAAGAAACTCGATATGATCGATGCGGCCGGCGACGTGCGCCGCACCTTTAACGACTACCGCGACGAGGACGGCATGTCGTTTGTAAAGCTCAAGGTGGGCGCTGGCCATCCGGTTGCCGGGCGCTCGCTCGCCGATATTGGCAGCGCGACGGACATGCTCGTGGTCTTGGTGCTGCGCGACGGGGCGCACCCGGTACTGCCCAACGGCGATACCGTCATCGAGGAAGGCGACCTTCTGGTGATGGCAGCCCCAACGTTCGAAGAGCGTGCCGAGGTTACGCTGCGCGAGGTCACCGTGACGCCCCACGGTCGCCTGGCCGGTCAGCGCCTGCGCGACGTGCCGCAGGGCAAGCACCCGTTTATCGTGGTGATGCTCAAGCGCGAAGGCCAAACGATCATCCCCGACGGCAACACCCAAGTCCACGCCGGCGACGAAGCTGTCATCGCCACACTGGCGTCATAGGGGCCAGAGGCACAGCTACCCCAGCCCCTCCTTGTATTCCTATACCCGCAGGTAGATTGACGAACATGTGTTTGCTTATTATAATTTCTACTTGAATAGACTCCTCGTCTCGTGGTATAAAAGGGTTGGTACCCTCGAATAGAGGGACCTCCAAGAGCCGGGGGCTTCCCCCCGGCATTTTTTTTGCGTAATTGGAGGTCACCTCATGACGGAACTGTCGATCTTTATCGACGAATCTGGTGACGCGGGTCCCGTATCTCGCTACTACATCGTTACCCTTGTTTTTCATGAGCAGGCAATAGAGCTAAATGCAAATATCGCCGCATACGAGCGCAACGTTAAAGACTGCGAGCTCGATATTATGCCATTTCATTTTGGGCCTCTTCTCACTGGTCACGATGATTATCAATGGGTCAACATTCGCAACAGAAAGAAACAGCTCAGCCTATTCCGCCAGTTTGTAGACCGCTCCCCCATCACCTATCAGCCCTTCATCTACGATAAGAAACAGGGCCTTTACGAACCGCAAAAGCTCTCCGCAAAGATCGAGCGCGACGTAACAATATTTCTCAGAGATCACTTGGCGTATATACAGAGCTTTGACCACGTTAAGATCTACTACGACGGAGGCCAAAGCGTTGTAACGCGAGCACTTCATGGTGCCATCGAGAAGGCCATTTCCCAAAAGGCCACGGTATATCGCGACGCTTCGCCCAAGACATACCGACTCTCCCAGGTCGCCGACTATATTTGCGGAATTGAGCTCACGCTCCTTAAATTCCAGAATGGGACAGCGACCAAAACAGACACGGAATTCTTCGGCTCGATTGCCCCATTCAAAAAGAACTTCGTCAAGAAGCTGAGGAAAAAGAGAATCGAGTGAGCCAGCCGTTCTTATCGCAACCATGGTATAAATGGATTGCGTTCCTTTATGGAGGGCAGTCAAGGGCCGGGGGATCCCCCCGGCATTTTTTATGCGTAACGTTGCCGCAATTCCTACCTAGCCTCTAGGGGAGGTACAGGTAGCTAAAAGACCCCCGTCCCAAATTAGCTACATTGCGGGCAATTTGCGTCTCGCAAAACTAAGTGAGTAGACTTTTGCCGAATCGCCGACCACGTCACCAAAGCACAACTCTGTGACCTGCGGGTTTGTTGAAGCGAATTTGTCGTGTGCTCAGGATTTGCAATAAAGCCTACTCACTTAGCCAGCGTGCAGTCAAAATAGAACTGTCGCGAACTCATTAGACTCCATTGCGACGGCTTATCGTGCATTTTGAGCAGCTGTGGGTGCAGACGCCCGTCCCAAATTAGCTACCCTTGTCACATTCCTAGTCATCGTCAACGGCAAAATCGCGGAGGTCGAGGCCTTCGCGTTCGGCTCGGGCTAGGAGCTCTTGGGGCGACTCGTCCTCGATATCCATTACGTCGAGCATAGCGACTGGAAAGCCCACGCCGGCTGCACTCCCCGCACGGTCGAGTAAACTCTCGCGCAGCTGGTCAACATCAACATCGATCTTCATGGTGAAACCCCCTACCGGATCAGGCCCCTACTCAGCAGCGCCGAGCACATTCACGGCTGCAACGAAAGCCGCAACCTGTTTGTCGTCCATCTGCGTGGCCAAGCGCCCCGCGGGCTCGTCATAGGCAAACTGAACCTTATCGATAAAGCAATCCCAAGCGCGCTCATCCACACGCACAGCGGCCTCGCAATACTGGCTGAGCTTTTTGAGTCCATACCAAAACGCATTCACATGGCGCGCAGGATCCTCGTCCAGCACACCATCGTAGCGCCGTCCGTTAAACTCACGCATGCGCGCCACGGCAACCTCGAGCGAGTCGCCGCCGTCGGCCGAAGCCTCGTCCACAAGCTCGGGAATCGCAACTTCGCGCCGAACATTGTGCCTGGTAGCACCGTCGTACTCGCCCACCAACACGTCTTCGTCAAACCGATCATCGTAGTCGAAATAGCTACTGCCGCGGCAAATCCCATGCGGCGAACCGGCACCAAAGGCACAGAACAACCCGCCGTCGGCAACAACGCGCCTATAGGTCTCAAACGACTTCTTTACCTGAGCGAGCAACTCGGAAAGCTCTACGGCATCGCACCCCGTCCCGCACGCAACGCGAGCAGACTCCGGCAACGATACCGGCTCCACCGTGCTCCCTGCAACGCGGGCAGCGCGTTCGGCCCGATACGCTTGGGCTGCCAAGCGCGCTCGCTGCGCAGCACCGCGCACATTAGTAAGCTCGCGCTCCAGCGCCACATCGCCAGCCACATCGCTCGCAAACGCGTCAACACCCTGCGGGCCGGTCGCACTCAGCTCGGACTCAAACGTCGCCGTGATCATGCCGGCAAGGTCCGTTGCGTCGGCGGCACAACGCAGTTGCTCCAACTGCGTGCATAGCAGATTGGCATCCAAGGGTGCGGCATCCACAACGCGCACGTCACTCAGACGCGCCGCGCCCTGCAACACCAAAGCCCCCGCAGCATCGTATGCCGCACGAACCCTGTCCGCCGTATTGGCACGCAGCTTTACCTCGATAAACGCAAGCGTCTGCTCCAAGCGGGCCAACAGCTCGG
Organism: uncultured Collinsella sp.; assembly: GCA_900546115.1. Lineage (GTDB taxonomy): Bacteria > Actinomycetota > Coriobacteriia > Coriobacteriales > Coriobacteriaceae > Collinsella. The sequence goes on along the minus strand of URBQ01000023.1, from coordinate 29,706 downwards.
CCTTGTCCTCCATACGCAAAAAGGCAGCGTAGCGCCGCTCCATCTGCAACGGGCCCACAACGCCTACCTGTTTGCGAGCGCGCGCAAGAGAATCAAATTCAACGCGGCGTACATACCCGTCAACGGCCCGCACGGCAGACTCACGCGCAGCACGCTCGGCAGCCTCGACGCCCCCGATCACGCCCAGCAGCTCGCGGGAGCGCGCCTTGCGCAATAACTCCCCGCGATCGCACTGCTCAAGCGCCGTCTGACGCTTGGCTACCGACTCAAAGCCAAAGAGCTCATCGAGCAGCTCGCTAACAGAACGTTCTTCCGCCATGGCAAGGCCTCCTCACGCGCAGCGCGCCAACATGCCCGCGGGCTCACGTGCGCATCAAACACCTCGCGCACGCAAGCCCGCGCGCTCGCATCCCTATAGATCCAACGCCTTCTTCGCAGCATCAACCGGGTCACCATCCATGTAGAACACCGGACTCAGTCCCGAAATAATCTCGGAGGAAACGCTCTGCAGGCCCGCGATAGCGCTCAGCGGCAAAATCACGCGCTTGGCGCCGGCGTTTTTGGCCACGCGCATAATGTCCTCGAGCCCACGGATCTCGTCCATAGAACCCGACATGCGCAAGATTCCCGGAATCGCCAGCGCGGGCATCACCGGGCGATTGCATGCCGCAGAGCAAAGTCCCACAAACTCGGCGAGCGAAACTTCCTCGGACAGGCCCTTGCTCTGCAGGTCGTTGTAGAACAGCAAATAATCCTTGGAGCCAATGTGCATGCCCGGCGCCACACGGTTCGCCAGGTTCACAAAGTTGTCGAACGCGGCCTCCAGCGTATCGCGCACCGGCTTGTTAAAGGCAACGCCCTCGTGCTTAAACTTGCACTCGCCGGCGACAGCCTTGTTCTCCAGCTTGTACACGGCAACCTCGCCGCCCTGCGACCTGCCCACGCCAAACACGTGACCGGACAGCAGCGGCCCGTCGGGAATCAACGTATCCTCGGACTGTTCCGGCACGCGCACCACGTGCACGTCCTGCGGATTGTCGGCATCCATATAGCCCAGGTTGACGTCGATAAACTCGACGCCCGCCATAATCTTGAGCTGCTCCTTTACGCGGCGACGGCCCTCGATGGCGTAGTCCAGCAGCCAGCGGACGTCGTCCTTGTCCATAGCCTCGTCAGGGAACAGCAGCTTGGCCAGGCCGCTAAAGGACTTGCGCACGGCAATCTCGTCACGCTTGTTAAAGTCGCTGTTAAAGCGGAAGTAGCGGTCGATATGATGCGTAAAGTCCTTGCGGCGCATCTCCTTGCAAAACTCCGACAGACAGTCGGTGATTAAGCCGTAATGCCCGGTCAGCAGGCTCGAGCGCATCTTGGGAATCTCCCAGCCCGGCAGGTAATAGTGGATACGGTCGAAGAAGGCCGAATCGTTGTTAAACTCCGGCGGGAACGGATCAAACAGGTGCGTGGTCTTAAGGACGTTTTGCACGGTGTCGTTGATGTTGCCCTCAAAGACCATGGAGGCATCGGCGTTAATCTGGTCGCGGCCGCGCGCGTAGCTGCCACTCGCCATATAGTCCTTCATAATCTGCACGGCGTTGGTGTCCTTAAAGCGCATGCCGGCGACCTCGTCGAACGTCACGCAATCCCAATGGCCCACCAAGCCCACGCGATCGGCGCGCATGGAGTTCATACGGCCGAACAGGTTGGCCGTGGTGGTCTGCCCGCCCGAAAGCAAAATGGCGTAGGGCGAAACCTCTTTGTAGATATGGCTCTTGCCGGTGCCGCGGGGACCAAGCTCGCACAGATTGTAGTTGCGCTCGATCAGCGGCACCATGCGCTCGATAAAGTGCAGGCGCTCCTTCTCCGAAAGCTCGCTGGGCTCATAGCCGGCAGAGCGCAGCAGCATGTTGAGCCACTCGTCGCGCGAGAAATACTGACGCTCCTCGATCATTGCGTCCAGGTCCAGGTTGGGCATCTGGATGGGCGTGAGCGACGCCACGCTAAACGGAGAGTCCTCGGGTCCGCGCTTTTTGCGCTTGACCTTGGAGCGGCGCGGCGCATCGTCGCCAAAGACCTCCATGCCAAACTCATCTTCCTCTTCCATGGGACGACGATACTCGATGCTCATAATGCACCAAATACCACCCTGGAGAATCTTGGAATAGTCGCGCACGTATTCGGCCGGCATCACAAACGGCTCAATGGTCAGGTTGGCAAACGACGCCACGTAGATGTCTTTGTACTCGTCGAGCTTGGCCGTCACCTTATCGATGATGGTAAAGCGACCCAGCTCGCGGATCTTGGACTTAATGCGCTCGGACTCGTCGGGACGCACGTAGTTATCGGTGAGGATCTTGCGGATGCGCCCCAGGCCCTCCGCCACGGCGTCCTCGTCGTCGGTTGAGCAGTACATGCCCAGCAGGTACTCCAGCACAAAGGTGGGCACGTTGGCGCCGCGCTTCATAAGGGCCGTCAGGTCCTTGCGCACGATCTTGCCGCCAAAGTGCTCGAGCAGCTTACCGTCCAGCACATCCATGTCGTAACCGTCGTCCTCGGGAGCCTCGGCCGCGGCCTGGGCATAGCCATCGGTCGAGGACTCGTCCTCGACGGGCACCTCGGCCTCAGCGGGCGCAGCGGTCTCCGTCGGCTCCGGGACAAGCGTGGAAGCCACGGCCTCCGCAGCAGCCTCAGCCTCCGAGGCAGGCTCGACAGTCTCAGCCTCCGGGGCAGGCACGGCTTCCCCTACAGGCACAGCAGCCTGCACGGGCGCATTCACATCAATCGAGGGAACTTCCCACAGATCGTCGTCATGGCTATCAAACATAGGGCACACTCCTAAAAACCAAAGTCAGCAACAGGGGCAAACGAAACAGCGATGGTGTACGTCTCGCGCCAAACGATCTTGCCCGTTTCGCGCTCGCGGCAGACCAAATAGTACGGACCCTTGGCCGAGAATCCATCCGCTGCATGCAACGCAAACTTGGCATGCACCACGCGCTCCTGCGAGTTAACAGAAGTCTTGTTGGCATGCGCCTTGACCGTATCGCTCACCTCGTTACCACTTGCATCGGTAAACACCAGCTCGTACTCGCACGGCAAGACCTTACCTTGGGCAGGTTCTTCCTGGATCAAGTTGACCGAGAAGAGCGAGTTGGTCACTCGGCGTCCCTCACTTAGCACGCGCAGCGTCGCCGCGCGCGTGTCGACAAAGTCCTTGGAACCCGAGCGCGCACGCCAAAAACCGATAACGGGCACGCAGAGCTCCTGCAGGCTCATGCCGCCGTGGACGTAGTTGTTAGTGCCGCCGGGACGCTTGAAGTGCACGTTCTCGCGCGGGGCAAATCCCTCAAAACCGGCACCCAAACGTCCCATGCCAACATTAACAAACACCCCGCATGCCTCTTCCGAAAGCTTGGCCACGGCCTCGTTGGGCACCACCAGATGACGCTTGCCGTGCATGACAGGAGCGTCAAGGAAGGGAAGGTCTGGCTTGCCGAGCATCTGGCACTCGCTGAGCTCCCGACGCGTGTAGATAAAGCCGTGGTCCGCCGTTATAACAACACGCGCACCCAGGGCGTCGGTGCACACGCGACGCGCCAACGCGGCAAGTTCCTCCACGGTGTCCGCACAGGCATCGAAGACGTCATCCTGCATAGCGGCCTTCTCGCCCGTAGCATCGATCTTGTTGTGGTAGAGATAAACAAGCTTAGAGTCCTTGAGCAGCGCCTTGCGCTCGGTTCCCGCCATGTTGAGGTATGCGCTCGAGCGCAAAGCGCGGGCCGTAGACTCAACGTGGGCAAGCACGGCCTCGCGCTGCGGAGTCGTTGCGGTGGGCATGCCGTCAGCCAGCACGAACGCGCCATCCGTTGCAAGCTTAAGCGCCTGGTGTGGCAGCAGCGCGGGCATGCCCACCTCGGTAATGGAGGGAAAGACCGCCTGCATACTAGAGACCTTGACATTGCCGCCGCGCTCGCGCTCGAGCAGCGCCGCAACGTCGCGGGCCACCTCATAGCGCAGCGCGTCGCTCACGATAACGACTATCGTTTTGGCAGAGCCCACAAAGGTAGGCAGTACATGCCAGTAGAACTCATCCTGCCGTGCAGGGCCATCGATGTAGCCGCAATCGGCCCACTCCCCTTGCGCAGCGGTCGCCCAGCAGGCATTGGCGTCGGCCAAGAACCAGTTGCTGTAGAGATTCTCCGCCCAGTCCACCACAGCTCGGGCAGGCTCCTCGAGCACATCGCACTCGGCGGAGCGCGCCCGCAGATACGCGGTGCACATATGGCGATAGGCAGCGTCCATGGCATACCAATCGGACGTGTAGGCATCCCATACCTGCTGGGGTTGCGCCAGATGGAACCCGCCAGCGTGTGCCTGCCTAAATGCGCACATATCGGCCACAGCGGCAAGCAGGTCAAAGTAGCTCTCAACGCGACGGTACCAGCTTAGGTCGCAACGACGCGCCGCAAAGGTGCGCGCGTCCTCAACACGGTCCGCGCCCTGGGCAAACGAGCAGAACAGCTGCGAGAGCACGGCCTCATTGACGCACGGGAACACGTCGAGCGAGGCCAGCACATCGATCGGCAGGGCCTCAAACCGTGCAAAGAGCCCACGGGCATCCTCGACCAAACGGCAAATCTCAAATAAATCCTCGCTCGATGCCTGGGCATCGGCGGCCTGATCCCACGTACGCACCGCCTCAAGGCAATAGGGGCCGTAGGCGGGAGCCACATAGCTCTCGAGCCCCTTGAGCGCTCCCTCTGGAAGCGCTGTGGATGCCGCCGTAAGGAGCACATGGGATGCAAGCATAAGCAGTGAGTCGCGCTCGTACAGCGGCCCATCAAACCCATAGCAGCGCAGCATAAAGGCAGAGAGGACGTCGCGCACGCTGTACTTATCCACCAGCGCGGCCAGCGCCTCAGGACCCTCGTGCAGCAGTGTGGTCATGCAGCCGCGCAGAACAAACGCGGGCCGCGCGTCGCCCGGCTCCTTGCCGCCAAAGATTACCGTAAGGATTCCAAGCTCGATATCGGATGCGCCCGAGGCATGCGGAACGCACGCGGCAAACTTAGCACAGCGGGTCTTGGCATCAAAGAACGCCTTGTGCTCGCGAAGGCCCTCGCGCACGGCGTCGATATTCTCGATACCCAGCCGATCGGCCAGAAGCGAAAGATAGTCAGCCTGGAACCGATCGGCATACAGCTCGACATCGGCAAGCCAATCGCCCTCAAGCCTGCCGCGCGGGCAACGGCGATACAGCAAGATATCGCTCGCAAGGTCATCGCGGTTGATAAGCTTCTTGACGGCAAACATGTGACCCTCGCAGGCCTCAACAAACCGCACCGGGCGCTCAAAGTCACCGCAGGCGGGCATAACGCCGCCATCGGCCCCCGCGCCGTCGAAACCCTCGGCAGCCAATCGCTCAAACTCAAGGGCAAACTCGCCGTCTGCATCGTGCCAAACCACCACACGGCGCGGCGCGCACGAGGACAACGGCTGCAAAAATCGCAGCTTGAGCTGTTCTTCTACATCGATCTTGGGCATGAATATCCTTACCGTATCTGCAGTTATTTAATCTTCGCCAGCACATCCTGAAACTTGGCGTAGTTGACCTTGACCCCGTCATCCAGGTCGATCTTAATCATCTGGTCTGCCAAGTGGTGCAGCTTCTCCTCGAAGGCAATAGTCTCTTTGAGCTGGTCGTTGAGCTTTTTGACGCGCTTGTCCAGACGCACGCGCTCGCCGCGCTCGGCATCGGCAAGGGCATCGTTGGCATAGCCGATCTGGGCACGGTAGCGTTCTTGCTGCCCATGCACATAGTCGGTGCGGATGCGAGCCAGCAGGTCGGGCTGATAGCGATGCATGTAAACAAGGCACTTAAAGCCGTTCTTTTTGCCACTGTCGAACAGCCAGTAGATGGGACGCTTCTTGTAGGTCTGGCAGTGGTCCTTAAAGAAGTCCTTCAAAAAGTAGGCGCGGATTACCTCGCGCGAGGTACCCTTGCCGCCGAGTGCCTCGGCAATAAAGGCCAGGTTCTGCTCAAGCGTCTCCTCACCATACACGGTGCGCACAAAGTCGATAAAGTAGCGCACGATGTCGTCGTCAAAGTACTCGTCATCGGTAATGGGCAGCACGTTGTCACTATCGGGCATAAAGGTCACGTGATCGGGATCGGGCATCTTGGCCAGATAGTCGTTGACCGTGGCACCCTGGTCGGCGAGGACCAGACCGTCCACGTCCAGCGAATAGCGGCCGAACATGCAGCCCACGGCATAGCTTATGAGCGAAGTAATCTCGTCGCGCTTGGTGCGCACATACTTGTTGCCCTTGTAGCTTTCGGGAATCTCGTCGGCGGTATCGAAGATGCGCGCCACCGAAACGTACTTATCCTCGACCTCGATGGGCACTTCGCCCTCCATGTTGTAAATTTTGGCGAAGATGCGGTTGAGCTCCTCCTCGTTAGCACGGAGCTGCTCAAAGCGAGCATTGACCTCGGCCTTACGAGCCTCGTATTTATCTTGAAGTAATGTGGCCATGGTGGGCCGTCCTTTCGATATTGTTGAGATGCCGGCAACGAAGAAATAAAGCGTGAATCAAATCAGGGCCATCACACAACCAAGCCCGCACTCCACGCCCAGCGCGATGAGCAAAACCGAATATCCCGTATGAAGATAACTTTGTGAATCACGGCCCCGAATGCGACACATAGTATTAGTCGTCTTTCTATTGATTACGCGGCTTACAAGGACATTGCTCCATGCACGATTCAGGGAATATGAACTCGTGGCCGGGTTCGAAGAAAGCCGCCCTAAATTTCGTGCAGGCATCGTAAACGTCGTCCACAACTTTCTTCCCGTTTAAAGCAAGTTCTTTAAAGTCATTATCAAAATGCACTTCATAGTGCTCAAGGGACAGCAAGTTATGCATTAGTTTGTTACGTAATTTGACCCACAACCTCACTTCAGCGAATAACTCAGCTGAAAAAGAGCTGCGAACACAAGACACATCTGCGTTATATAGTCTTTCAACACACTTGATCTTGGTCCCGATTGCTAATTGGTTGCTTCCCTTACGGCATTTGCCGCCATTAACGCAATATTTGCAGTTCCGCATATATTTGTCTAACACTCGAAAGAAACGATTCTCGAGACACGAATAGATTAGCCAAGCGGCTTCGAAGTAGAGCCCTCCCTTAATCGATTCATCAATCTTATTTAGGAAAAAAACATGCATCGTTGCCATATCGCAGCGAACGTCAATAGACTCATTTTGCTTCATTTGGTCCATCCTCTACTAAGAGTTTGGAAAGAACGACGGGCATCAATCTCCTGGCGTAATCATCAGCTATCTTCTCAAAAGGAATATTCCTATACGATCTCGCAAATATCTCCTGGCTATTACGTGGGTCTTGTCCCGAAGCAATTGCATTGATCAACTTGTCCTTAGAGAACTCAAGAAGTGACTCGCGCTGTGCAACATGGCCTTGAAACTCCGTTGCGGAAGAGCTGACAAAATAGTCATGATGGCCTATCTCGTGTAGCGTTGAATACACACAATATAAGAAACAGTCAGGCAATAAAATGCCGTTGAACTTCCGCGCGGAGGTTTTCGCACTCATAAGAACCAACTCATATGCTGCCCGAGACGCTATCTGCGCTTTCTCCTTTTCTTCAATTTCAAGCAAAGAAACAGGAGCGATGATTACGACATCTTCATCCGAGTCGTATTCAAAGAAAGTGGCGTTGTTTAACGAGATACGAATTCTAACATCAGAATCTAAAACGCGTTTAATTTTATTGGCAAGCTGAAATGCCGTCTGGTTAAGATCGATACACATACAGGTCTCCTAAACAAGGGGATTGTGACCAAAATCCCATGAGGTTTCGAAGGAGTTGTAATCTGCTTCCGACGCATCAAAGCAACGATGCGCCAGATCTTCGACGATGGAATAGTCTGAAGCAGAGGGTCGAATAACAGGCATGTTATTCACAGTGCCTGCCCCAAAATTCAACGTAGGGTTCAAAAAGCTAAAGGCTGAAGCAGCTACAGAAGAGTTCAGCAGGGCAGAAAGGTAGGAAACTCCAAGCTCCTTAGTTGAGAAAAGGCCATTAGCGCCGGAATCAAAAATAAAACCCTGGCGATATAGACGGCAGTTAAATAGCCCCGAAGTTACGCCCGTCCAAGTAAGTCCAGGCTTAAAGTAAAAGCGCTCGTTGCTTATCTTCCATCCAAGATCATCGCCCAATTCTGGGTATACAGCCTTAGTGTTAGCCTTAATCTCTTCACCATTATTAAACCAGTTAACAACGTAGTCATTGTTTCCGTACCATCTGCGAAAATTGCCTCCTTTATTGTAAGGAACCCATCGAGCACCACTATTGATTTGCTCCTCAGCAGAGCAACATCCGATAACCATGTCGCTCAGACCGACTTCATGCCACAATCTCAAAAATCTTGCATTGTCGCCCGTACGCATGCCTATTCCAGCAAAAGCTTCATCGCGAATGGAATGTCCCCCAAACGCTTCGAGCATAGCGTCGCTGGCCCAGTAGGCTATGGGGGTGCTGGGGATCTGCTTGAAGGCGTCGGCGTTGCGGCGGTAGAACCAGCCGCAGGTGGGGTTTTGGATGGCCTCCTTCAAAGCCGCATCCTTCTCACCGATTTTTTGATTCAACTTAAAATAAGCACCCTTATAACCAGGAATATGATTCGACTGAATGACCCATCCGGTATTGGCGTCAAACACGTCAGGGTGGGCATTCGAGCCGCGAGTATCAATGAGAGCAATTAGGGTGTGTTTATCTACAAGGGTGTTGCGCATACGCTCGAAAGACGAGAGATACATACACGTATCAGAGGTAACCAGAGATACCGTACCCTTAGCGCTCGCAAAATCAATAATTCGCTCGATAAAGCACGTGCAGAGATCGCTCTTCGTGTCGGGGTAGTTCTTCTTGACCCACTTACTCATAAAGGGGTTGAAGCTGCTGCTACCCATGTACGGGGGATTTGCCACGGTGCAAGTGAAGCGACGTGATAGCTTCTCGCAGATTGCGACCGCGCTCTCAAGCTTGTCCTTGGTCGCGGCGGCAAAAAGGTCGCCCGCGCAGTCGGCCGCAGCCGCTTTGAGCTTCTCGATCTCGGCATCTGTCGGATTGAGCAGCGAACCGATCTCGCCCAAATGACTCAGCTCCTCGGCGAGCTTCTTGTTACCCGGCAGCTCGTCCTCCCCAAGCGGGATGCTCGAGAGCACGGTAACGTCGGCGCGAACGCCACGCCTAAAGAAGCGACGGTCGTGCTCGCGGGCGCACATGGCAAGCGCCAGCTCCGCGATCTGTGCCGCGCGGGAATCGATTTCCATACCTGCAAGGTTTTTAGTAAGAATGAGCTCGGGAATCTCGCGCTCACGATAGCCGCGCTCCTCGTACATATGAAAGAGCAGCTCAAACGCATAGACCAAGATATGGCCCGAGCCGCATACGGGGTCGCAGAGGGTTATCTCCTCGGGGCTCGAGATGCGGATGAAGTCCTCGTGCTCAGCATCGGGCTCGATGTAGTATTTCATGCGCTCGCGTAGCGAACTCCCCGGATTGTTGAGCATCCACAGACGGCCGAGCGAGTTCTCGACCATATAGCGCACGATCCACTCGGGGGTGAAGAGCTGAGTGGCGGGAGCGATGTCCGCCGCTGCGGCCTTGCGCTTGGACTTGAAGAACTCGTCTTTAACGTCAGCGTTGTAGTACTGATACATCCAGCCCAGAACGGTCACGCCCTCGCGCCAGTCCTCGTCAGTGAGGACAACATTGAGTTTGCCCACCACGCCGTCGGCCATCATGAGGCCCTGGGGCAACAGCAACTCCATGGCTCCGCCTACGCGATCAAAGACGCCTGGCAGGCAATCGGCAAGCTCCTCGCACTGAGCAACAAACAGGTAGCGCCACAACGGTTCATCCAAGCCCGCCATTTTGAGCTCGGCTATGCGATCGGTATCGGCCGTCGTTATCTCCACATCCAGTGCGTTCTCCACGGCCTCGCTGCCATGGCTGCCGTCCGCACGACTTAGCATGCGCATACGGCTGGGAAGCCATCCGCGTGCATCCATGAAGCGAATGGCCACGATGCGGTTGAACCAGGTGTAGGCCGCACGGTCGCGCAGCGCCTCGTGACCCACCTCTGCCTGCATGCGCAGTAGTTCGTCGCGTTGCTCAATCTCAGCCGGACTTAGGGGCAGGCCGTTGACGGTCTCGGAGCCAACGGGCGCGGGTGCAGGTTCGGTGATGCCGTAGCGCACCATCTGCGCCTCCACGCCTTTGATGAGCTCCGTACGGGCCCAGGTGCAGAAACTCTTAAGAGCAGAATCGTTCATGGTTGATGAGCCTTTCTAAACGCCATAAACCACCGGTGCGCGCTTTGGCACCGATGGCTCCGCGGGTTAGTTGATACGGATCTCGTCGTTTGCAGCGAGCGCCTGCATAAGGCGAGAGCGCAGGTCGTCCACGTAGTGCTCCACGTCCTCTGCGGACAAGAGACGACTCGGCTTGGCCAGATCGGCGCGGCGCACGGTCTTAATCTTGCGCTGGGGCACGGGTGTAGGCGTGGGCGCGGACGCAGACAACGCGGCTCCCTTGCTGGAGACCTTCTTGACCACCTCACCCGTACTCGTGACCTCGGTGGTGCGGTGCTCGTTGTCCATACGCGCGCGAGCCTCATCCACAGCGTCGTACATCTCATTGGCTGCCACACTGAGCCAGTCGCCCCAGTTAGTTGCAACAACGCTCAGTTCGTTGAGACTTTGAGCGCTGTGGGCACGGTTTTTGAACGACTCGTATTTGGTGCCGGCGCCTGCTATGGCATCCTTGGCCTGATTGACAAAGCCCTTTTGGCTCTCGGCCTGCGCCCGCAGGTCTTGCAGATCGCTCTCGATGCGACACAAAAACTCATTGCGGCGGATGCCCAACAGCTTTTTCATGTCGTCCTCGACGGGATCCATAAGCGGCTGCAGGTCTTTAATATGGCCGTAGGGCTTGGGATCTTTGAGGATCTCGCGCACCTTTGCCACGTTCTTCACCGCGTCGGGAATGTCATCGGAGGCATACTCGATACCCTCGGTGCGGCTCAAGAAATCCTTGGCGTGGTCAAACGCTGTTCGTTGGTTGGACCCGAAGAACTCAACCACCCTGTCAAAGTCTTCCTTGGCATCGAGCAGGCGGTCCTCATGCTTGGTAAACGTAGTCAAGAACGCCTCGGCCTCGTTCTGGTCCTTAAGGACGTCGGCCACCTCCGAGCGCATCTTCTCGCACTCGCCCTCACCGGGATACGGGTAGGCCGGCTTGATGCCCGTGTAGTAGTCGCGTGCCATGGCGACGCACACCTCACGCAAGTCCTCAAGGCGCTCCTTGAGCTCGGCCACGAGCTTATCCTCGTTGGAGGGCACGGTCTTGAGATCAAACAGGTCGCGCATGAGCTCACCCGCACCGCTCAGCAAACGGTCGTTCATGCGCACGCGCAAGCGCACCTGGGCCTTATCGGCATCCTTGCGCAGGAGTGCTACCATGCGGCTGTCGTTAGCTTGAACCGTCTGACCGCCAAACAGCACCTGCGCGCGCTGCTCCACCACAAGCTGCGCCACCACATTTGCGATATCGACCTCGCGCCAGCCAAAGGGCCTTTGCTGGTACTGGCGCTGGATATCGCCCATAGCGGTATCCAGGTGGCGCTGGTGCTGAACTTTGAGGTAGTCCTCGACCTCCTTGAGCGCACGCGTGTTGCCCGCGTCCATGCCAGCGAGCCCCGCCTGGACGTTGCCCGCCAGAGTGGAGCGGATATCGGAATCGCTCGTGACCGGCGCGCCGATATAGTCGGCCTTTTCAAAGACTACATCGCACAGCTGCGCCAGCACCTGCTCAAAGACCTGGGCGGGCTTGGTCGCGCGGACCTCAACCATGCGGCCGTTGACTGCACAACGTGCATGGAGCACGGCCTCGCTCAAAAGGGTATCGGCCTCCTTCTCGTTATAGGCCGCCTCGCGCATCTTGGACTCGACGATCTGGCGCGTACTCAGCTGAAGCTCCTGGAGATTTCGCGTCTTGGCGTACTTGCGGATCTTGGCGGCCCTGACGAGCGTCTCCCAATAATCCGCCTCGTCACTCAAGGCCACGATGGCTTTGCCCGAAGAAGCCAAAGCCAGCTCGGTATCGTCCGCACGGCCCAGGTCGCTCGCCATAGTCGCCACGTAAAGCTCCATGCCGCCCATGCTGGTACCGTGGATTGAGCCGTCCACATAGCGGTCAAACGGGAAGTCGTTGGCCCCGCGATTGAGCTTGCGCGCGGTGTAGATGCTGTCGAACAGGCGCTTTTTGATAGACTCGATCACCTGCGCGTTGTCGATCGGGGTGCGTGCGATCTCCTGCGCTATCTCCTGCTCCTCGTCGGTGAGGAAGCTATAGGTATCGCCCTGGCGTGCCACGTAGTTCTCGCGCTCCAAACGGGCGAGGGATTCCTTGACGCGGTCCTTGAGGGCGCGCTTGTCCACGTCGAGGCTATCGATCATGAGGATGGAGATGTTCTCGACCGTGGCCTTGACGTAGCCGATGTAGCGGATCAAGTACAGGAGCTTAAGCACCCGGACATCGTAGCTCTCAAGACCCTCTGCGTTTTCAGCCGCGCGCTCCGCACAGACGACGACTTGAATGATGCCGTGCTCCAAATCCTTGGAGATTGTGTCGAAGAAGCGCCAGAACGGCACGAGTGCACCAGTCTGGTCATGCTGGATGGCCTGAGCGCTCTCCTGAAACGCGCTCAGCATGGAGCGCTCGCCCGTGGACATGTGCTTGGCCTTGACACCGTGCTTGCGTACCTCGGTCATCACGTCGGGCAGGAGCTTAAACTGGTAGCCCACAAACGGGTAGCTGGCCACAAAATCCTTGGAGTTGGCGAAGCCGGCAAGGTCGGAGCGCGAGCCACCCTCAAAGGTAAAGTTGTTTTTGAGGACGGCGGCGTCTTGCTCGTAGACCTGTGCAAGCATATCGGCCGCCGGCGCGGTCTTCTCGAGCACACGGCGTTGGATGACCTCGTCCACGCTGGAGCTGGAGAGCGAAAGGCGGGTATTGAAGCGGCCTTGGATCTTTGAAAAGTCGTTGCCCACGGGCAGGCTCAGGTTGTCGATGGCCTCCTGGCTCGTAACCATCACCCACACGCGGCCACCGCAGGCGGCGCCCAGCTCCTCGACGATGGTCTGAAGGCTCAACATAAGGCTTGGGTCCTGGTCGTTTGTAATAAACTGACCCACCTCGTCGACCATAAAGAGCAAACGGAAGTTGCCACCGTGGACCGCTGCCTGAGCGTCCACGTAATCCTTGACCTTTTTGGCAAAGACATCAGGGGCCAAAACCTCGTCCTCAGAACCTTCGAGCCAGTTCCATGCGGCCTTTTCGCTCATGCCGAGCACGCTCTGCAGCACCTCGACGACGTCGTCCTCAAAGTAGCTGTAGGTGTCGCGGGCCTGGAGCCAGGACTCGCCGTTGACGCGCTCAAAGGCCTCGCGGAACTCCTGGGTCTTGCCCAGGGAATCGATGTAGTCCTCGAGCTTTGCGAGCTTGAGGTCCTCGCCGTAGAACCCGCGCGCCTCGTAGAACATGCGCTCAAAGCCGCGAAGCAGCGCCGTGGGAGCCGTATCACCCTGCTTCCACTGGCCCGCCTTGCTATCGATGTTAAAGAGGGTGGCCTGCGTGGGCACCGAGCACGCGCGCTCCATGGCAGCCGCGACCATGGGGTCGACGATTTTGCCGTCAAAGTAGCGGATGGCGCTCTTACCACCGATCTGGCGATTCTCGAGCAGGTAGCTCAGCATCTTGAGGAAGTGCGATTTACCGGAACCGAAGAAACCACTGATCCACACGCCGATCTTGTCGGTGCGTGCATCGATGGCATCGCCGTAGGCCTTGAAGAACGTGGCAAAGTGCCTCTGCAACTCGCGCGTCACCACGTACTCGTCAAGCTCCTGGCGGATGGACCCATCTTTTGAATCCTGGACCTTGACCACGCCGTTGATGGAGCGGTTGATGTCTTTTGCAAAGAGGTCGCGAATGATCGTGTTGTCCATGGGTGCTCCTTTGGGTTTGGGAACGTTATGGCAAAGGGTTATTACCGGTGGCAGGGACTTGCCTGCGGGGAGCCGTGCTTACGAGATATCGATGGCGCGGTAGTAGTTGTCGGCCGGCAGACGGTTAAAGAGCTGGAAAGAAGAGCCGTTGAAACTGCCCGGATAGGCGGCGACCACAGGCACCTCATCAAAATCCGCAAGCATGCAATGGAGAAGCGTGTGCATGCGAAAGAATGGGAAGACCTCGCCCGCGCCGGTGAGGAGAACGACGTCTCCAGGCGCGTGCGGCTCGGTCTGCTCAAGGATGTACGCGGCGACTTTCTCGGGCGAGGCGAACTTGGCCACGTCCTCGAGCACGCGCTGGGTACCGCGGCGCTCCTCTTGGCGTGGGATGGCCTTAAGGACACGGCGCTTTTCGAGAATTGCCAGCACGGCGTCGTAGAGGTTCACGACCTTGAGCGTGCACGGAAGCTTGTCGGCCTCGGCATCGCGTGAAAGGGTGTCAAATAATGCACGCGCCTCAAACTCCAGCGCGGGGTCATAGCAAAAGGTGTGGAAGCCGATCTCATTGCCTATGCCCTTGTTGGCCAAAAAGTCCTCGCTGCACAGGCACTCGCGCAGAAGCTGCGCGCGTCGCTCAAATTCCTGACGGGCGTGCTCGGAGCGGACATGCGCCGCCACGACGCTCTTACGGGAATGGATGCCGAAATTAGTGGTGAGATCGGTCGCCGGGGTGATAGCAGGTTCAGCGGCGTTGTTGACGGGAGCCACGCTACATCACCACCCTGCCGGTAAGGGCCGCGATAAGCGACTGCTCGCCCAGCAGAACCAAGGCTCGCTCGACATCGGAATCGAGGAAGAGTGGTGACAGGCGCTCGGACTCCGGGCCCTGGCCCTCGCCGATAAGGCCGGCATGGCGGAGCGTCTGGCGGAGCGAGCCCTTAATGCGCTTGACCGTGGCCTCAGTCCAGCGGGCCGCGTCCGGATACTCCGTGGTAAAGCGTGTCATAAAGGCGTTGAGGTCAACCGCCGTAAAGGCATAATCGAAGTTTTGTAGGCGCTCCCCTACCTCGACGAGCACGAGCTCGCGCACGATATCGTAGCGGCAGATCATGCTGTAGAAGATGGCCTGGCCCGCCTGCGTGGGAGTGCCGGATGCCATGAGCCTGGTTAGGGATGACACGGCCTCGACGGCGATATTGGAGTCGATGCCACGCACGGCGCATGCGGCGTCCGTGGGCACCATGGCGTCGAGGCGTCGAAGGCACACGGTTGCGCGGTTGGCGACCATGCGCTCCGTGGGATATTGAAAGAGGTTCTCGCTCTTTACGCGTACAATGACCTGCTCGTCGCTTGCGCCCTGCATACGAAGGGCAGCGACGATGCGCATCTCATGCGGGAGGAATTGCTCGCGGGTGAGCACCCCCCCCCGAACGCTTTTTGTGGTTATATCCACAGTACACGCTCCAAGGGTGTCAAAGGCTGTCACAAGTGCGCCGCAACCCGGCAGGCAGGTGCGGCGCACATGACAATAATCATACCTGTTGGTAAAAAAGTTACCACGCCCAGAGTGTCAAATGTTGAGCAACAAAATTAAATCCGGTTAACGGTCATTTTCGCAGCTCAGAAGCTTTGACGAGGTCGCCCCAAATCACACTTGCCAGACAACCGCGCTTACGAATGCAGGCACGCACACGCCCAACGCCATCCTCCGCTATATTCAACATAGAGTTATACATATGCTTCTATGTAAGGAGCTTCATATGTCTGTCGTAAAGTCTATTTCTGATCAGACGCGCGCACTAACTACCATTCAGGAACGCGAAGATCACATTCAACGTGCCATCGCTCGTGGCTACGACGACCTCACCAACGGTCGCGTGCGTCCTTGGGAGCAGGCAAAGGCAGAGGCAAATCGAACGCGAGCCATCAGCTAAGGTCGCCCCTCCCCCATGTAACCATCCTGTAAATCATAGCGGCGCACTCGAGTTTTACCATGATGCGGTCGCGCCTGGCGCTCCACTGTGCTAAAGTATCCCGAACGTTCAAACGACTATAAGGGGGACCTAGAAGATGGCACGTGTGCACAACTTCTCAGCTGGCCCGGCCGCACTGCCCACCAGCGTGCTCGCCGAGATCGCCGACGAGATGATGGACTACCGCGGTTGCGGCATGTCTGTGCTCGAGATGAGCCATCGATCTAGCATGTACCAGCAGATCATCGGCGACGCCGAGGCAACCCTGCGCCGCCTGCTGAGCATCCCCGGCAACTACCGTGTCCTGTTTTTGCAGGGCGGTGCCACGCTGCAGTTTGCGGGCATTCCCATGAACCTCATGCGCCGCGGCCGCGCCGGCTACGTCGTGACCGGCAACTTTGCCAACAAGGCGCACCAAGAGACCTCCAAGTACGGCGAGGCCGTGCTGCTCGCGAGCTCCGAGGACACCAATTTCGATCGCATTCCCACCATGGCCGACATCAACGCACGCATTGCCGCCGAGGCCGCGGGCAAAGGCCTCGACTACGTCTACATCTGCCAGAACAACACCATCTTTGGCACCATGTTCCACGAGCTGCCCGATTGCGGCGACGTGCCGCTGGTCGCCGATGTCTCGAGCTGCTTTCTGTCGCAGCCGCTCGACGTTGAGCGCTACGGGCTCATTTACGCCGGCGCGCAGAAAAACGCCGGCGCCGCGGGCGTGACCGTGGTCATCGTACGCGATGACCTCATCGCCAAAGGCCCCGCCTTTGCGCAGACGCCGCAGTACCTGGATCTTAAAACCCAGGCCGCCAAGGGCTCCATGCTCAACACGCCCAACACCTTTGGCATCTACGTGTGCGGCAAGGTGTTCCGTTGGGTGGAGCAGACCGGCGGGCTTGCCGCCATGGCCGAGCACAACTGGGCCAAGGCCAATCTGCTCTACGACCTGCTCGAGCGCAGCGAACTGTTCCACGGCACCGCGCAGGCCGACAGCCGCTCCATCGCCAACGTCACCTTCCGCACCGGCGATGCCGAGCTCGATGCCGCCTTTGTCGCGGGCGCGGCCGAGCACCAGATTCAAAACGTCAAGGGCCATCGCCTGATAGGCGGCATGCGCGCCAGCGTCTACAACGCCGTGGACCTAGAAGACGTGCAGGCACTGGCCACGTATATGAAGGACTTCGAAGCACAGCATAGTTTGAGCCCGCGATCTAACTAGCCCGCAACGCGCGGGCCGACCAGCCACCTCAGACCACCCTGTTTAGATCAAAACCCGCTAAGGAGTTTTCCATGCGCAAGATTAAGACCATCGACGACATCACCAAAGACGGCGAAGTCGAGTTTGGCGAGGGCTACGAGTTTGTAAGCACCGCCGAGGAGGCCGACGCCATCCTGATGCGCTCGACCGACCTGCACGGCTACGAGCTTCCCGAGGGCATCCGCGCCATCGCCCGCTGCGGCGCCGGCGTCAACAATATCCCCGTCGAGGAGTACGCCAAGAAGGGCGTCGTCGTCTTTAACTCCCCCGGCGCCAACAGCAACGCCGTCAAGGAGCTTGTCCTGGGCATGCTGGTGCTCTCGAGCCGTGGCGTAGTGCAGTCGATGAACTGGGTACGCGACAACGCCGACGATCCCGAGATTCAGGTCGACGCCGAGAAGGCAAAGAAGGCCTTTGTGGGCCGCGAGCTCAAGGGCAAACGCATTGGCGTCATCGGCCTGGGCAACGTGGGCTCCAAGGTCGCCAACGCCTGTGTCGATCTGGGCATGGACGTCTACGGCTACGACCCGTTCATTTCCGTCGAGCACGCGTGGGTGCTGAGCCGCGAGGTGCAGCGCGTGGGCACGCTCGAGGATCTGTGCCGCGGCTGCGACTACCTCACCGTGCACGTGCCCAGCAAGGCCGACACCATCGGTATGATCAGCACCGAGCAGATTAACCTGCTAGCGCCCGACGCCGTGCTCATCAACTACGCGCGCGAGACCATCATTGACGAAGACGCCGTCGACGCCGCCCTGCGCGAGGGCAAGCTCAGCTGGTTTAGCTGCGACTTTGCCACGCCCAAGACCGTCAAGATGCCCAATACGTTTATCACCACGCATTCGGGCGCCGGCACCGGCGAGGCCGAGGCCAACTGCGCCGACATGGCCATCAGCGAGCTCAAGGATTACCTGGAAAACGGCAACATCGCGCACAGCGTCAACTACCCCGCCTGCAGCATGGGCAAGGCGCGCGCCGCAAGCCGTATTGCCTGCCTGCATGCCAACGTGCCCAACATGATCGGCCAGATCACGGCCATTCTCGCCAAGGACAACGCCAATGTGCAGCGCATGACCAACGAGTCCGCTGGCGAGAACGCCTACACCATGTTCGACACCGATGAGCACCTGGACGGCAGCACGATCGAGGCGCTCAAGCAGATTCCGTCGATGTATCGCGTGCGCGTGATTAAATAGCGCCGGTGCCAAGCCTGCCAGACAGACCACGAAGCCCATTCGCCCCCCGTATTCACGAAACGGGGGGGCGATTTTGTTGCTCCGGACGACTTTAAAATGATACCCAGAACAAGTTTTTTCAGATAATCGATAGTGAGGCTCCAGTCGCTAAGCACACCCGCTTTGATAAACAGCTTTATCAGGGACTTTAGTAGGTAAAAATCGGTCTCTATGTGCCGAATGTAAGTTGACTGTCTATTTTCCGAAACAACTTATTCTAGATAGCATTTTTAGGGTCCCTCCAAGGCAAAATTGAAGCCTTTTTGCGACCAGAACTCTAGCTCGCGCTACCGTTTACCCACCGCGCGACTACATTCCCGCCCAATCGATAAAAATCTCCTCACGAAGCCGCCGTTCGAGCTCCTGCTGTCGCGGCGTCTTGTCTTTCAGCGGCACATCGAGATAGGACATGATGAGCTCCATCACCACGCGGAAGGCATCGAAGTCGGCCAGCTGACCATAGGTCATCAGAACGACGGGATATCCCATGGCTTGCAAGGCCGTCGTTCGATCGGAGTCCGAAATCTTGGATTCAATGGATCCGTGAATGGCTTTACCCTGGCATTCAACCAGACACTCTCGGCTGCCGTCCTTATTTGCCAGCAGGATATCGGCATAGCGCCTATCAAGCCCCGAAATCAGGCGGGCGCTGCGCGTCATACGAATCTCAACGTTATTGGTAAGGCGCAGCCCTTCGCCGCCGCGCAACCTCGTAAGGCCAAACAGCATCGAAGCCTGGACCTCGAGCGGCGATGCTGCCACCCCCGTAATGCATTTCGCGGCTCGTATGAACGATTTAGCGCCGCGGAGCCCCCGGACCTTATCGACGAACTCTGTAAGCTCAGAGAGCTCGATCAAGGGAGGTCGTTTCCACAAGTCCGTTGGATTCCCCGAGACATCCTTTACGTTTTCCCAGCCCGACCGTGCGTCACTCCATCGGCTCCCATATGCCTGCTCAAGTGCCGACTTTACCTGAGGCGCAATCTTGCACACGGCAAAGGTGCCGCACATCTCATACATGCACATGATTAGACGCTCGTTTGAGACCGAGGAAGCCAGGGTCAGCAGGGTAAAGAGTGGGGACGCAACATCGAAGCCAAACTCCGTCTGCCGCACGGAATCAAACGGCCTCTCCCCGTTCCAAACATGCCTGACAATGCGATCGCCCTTACGTCCGCAGCTGCCCTGCGCCAACACGTGTAACGGGGTGCCCAGGAAATGCGTGACGAGCGGATGCTCACATAGGTGCTCCCTGCGCGGATCGTCCGCAGAATCGGGCAGGTCCGGCATTATTGCCAAGACCTGTGGAGGTATCCGGTGATACCGAAAGGCAGATATGTCGCACAGCATGTCGTCCATGAAGGGTACGTACCCACCGCATCGTTCGTAAACCCGCCTGGACGGCAAACGCGCTGGCTCGGCCTGCGAACGGTAAATACCGCTGCGCGCACGCCGCGGATCTCTCAAGAGGCTTACAATCGGTTTGGAAAGCAGACTGATTGTGAGGTTGCATATGGTTGATGAGGACTTTGCCTGGCGGCTTGCGCAGGACCTTGTGAAGATTGACAGCTCAGACCCGGGCGCGTATGAGGATGAAATTGAGCGCTTCATTAAGAGGCTCATTGAGCAGCAGCTGGCACAACTTGATAGTTCTGCGCTCGATGCCGTGCAGATTGAGGAGCTCGAAGTGCTGCCCGGGCGCCGCAACCTTAAAGTCACCGTGCCGGGCCAAAGCGACGAGCCGCGGCTGGTCTATATCTGCCACATGGATACCGTCACCTTGGGCGATGGCTGGGACGCAGGTATCGCACCGCTTGGGGCGGTTGTGCGCGACGGCAAGCTCTACGGCCGCGGTGCCTGCGATATGAAGGGTGGCCTGGCCTGCGCCATTGCCGCACTGGTCCATACGCTCGAGCGCGTGGCGTCGGATGGCGCGCTGCCACGCCGCGGCTTTTCGCTCATCTGCTCGGTCGACGAGGAAGACTTCATGCGCGGCTCAGAGGCCGCGATCGATGCTGGCTGGGTCGGCTCGCGCGAATGGGTGCTGGACACCGAACCCACCGACGGACAGATCCAGGTGTCGCACAAGGGGCGTACGTGGTTCGAGATCGAGATGGCCGGCGTCACGGCTCATGCAAGCCAGCCTTGGAAGGGCGCCGACGCCGTCGCCGCCATGGCCGAGGTCGTGTGCTCGCTTCGTCGCACGTTTGCGACGCTACCTTTACATGAGGAGCTGGGGCCATCGACCATCACGTTTGGACAGATCGAGGGTGGCTACCGTCCCTATGTCGTGCCCGACCACGCTAAGGTCTGGGTCGATATGCGCCTGACCCCGCCGACTGATACGGCCGCCGCGACGCGCATGGTAGAGCAGGCCATTGTCGCTGCCGAAGCCGCGGTCCCCGGCTGCCATGGAAGCTATACCGCGACAGGCGACCGCCCCGCCATCGAGCGCGATCCAGCCTCTCCCCTTCTAGCTGCACTCAAGCGCGCAGCAGACGATGTGACAGGCGCGGACACGACCGTCGGCTTCTTTACCGGCTACACCGATACCGCCGTCATTGCTGGCAAGACGGGCAACCGCAACTGTATGAGCTACGGCCCCGGATCGCTCGCGCTCGCACACAAGCCCAACGAGTATGTGCCCCACGCCGATATCAATCGTTGTCAGCAGGTGCTAATCGCGCTCGCCGATAACGTGCTCTGGGACGCGAACGGCCAAGTTGGGGCATAATAAGCCGCGAACAAACCGACTCGCGCGTTAGGACCGCCCATGAAAGCACTTCCGTTTCCCTGCATCCGCCCGGCTCAGGACCGCGTGCTCGAGGCGTTGCCTGCAATGGGCAGCATCCTGAGCGGCAACGATGCTCTGCGCGGAGCCATTGCCGATGGGCTCATGCTCAAGGACCCGGGTGCGGCGTATTACGTATACGAATGCTCGGGCGAGCCGGGTCGCGTGACAGGTGTCGTGGCGATTTGCCCGGTTAACGTACTGACAGGTAGCGACGAGGCTGCCGCCGAGAGCATCGACGCACTCGCCGCTGCGCGAGCAATCGCCGACCTCAAGGTACAGCCCCGTCCCGTGTCGCTCGCCTACGAGGCCTCTCCCGTCATGAGCATCATCCTGGGCGCCGCCAAAGAGGGCGCCTCGCTCTACGCCGTCACCGACCCCGCCGGCATTTCACATCGCGTGTGGGAGGTCAAGCGCGAGGACGCTGTTGCCGCCATCCGAGCCATGCTCGACCAGGCACCGGAGCCGACGCCGGCAGACGACCCCACCTACGCTGCCGCGCTGGCTGGGGCATCGCAGATTCTGGCCGACGAGGCCCGCACTGCCGGCGCCTACTCTGGCAAAGAGCCGTTCAACTTTGCTGTAGCCGTGCTGTTCCCCACCGCGCAGGTCAGCGGCGGCGCGCCGCAGATTCCGACGGGTCTGCTCACTCACCAGATCTCACGGTTATAACAGAGCCTAAACGCCCAGCACAAAGACTCGGCAGCTCAACAAAAAAGGGGGCGGAGATGCAACGCCAGCGCATGCATCTCCGCCCCCTTTCGCATCGAGCAAGTAAGTCGGCGACCCGCACCGCCACGCCCAAACTACCCGCGCTGCGGACCCGCGGCAGCCACGAGCGGCTCAAGCCCCAGCTCGCGCGCGTAGTCTTCCTGCGTAAAAATCTCAACCAGTTCAAACGTATCGGTCGTATCGTCAAACACGAAATGCAGCACCGAGCAGTTGCCCGGCACGCGCTCGCGCTCGTCGGCCGCCGCTCCCCTCACGTGGTCCAAAAACTCCTTGATGGCCGAGCCATGGCTCACCGCGAGGACGCACTCGTGGTCCGGGCGTCGCACAAGATCGGTCAACGTCGCCACCATGCGCTCGCGCACCTGCATCTGGCCCTCGCCGCCAAACTGGCGATAGAAGTCGCGCCACGGGCGCTCGGGCATGAGCATCACGCGCTCGGCCTCAAAGTCGCCAAAGAACCACTCACGCAGGCCGTCCAGGCGCTCGTACGCCAAGCCCGGCCACAAGTTGGCGATAGTCTGCTCGGTGCGATGAAGCGTGGAGGTGTAGGCATGATCGGGCTCAATGCCGCGCGCACGTAAAAACATGCCGGCGCGCGCCGCCTGGTCGCAACCCAACTGCGTAAGCGGCGAATCACTCCACCCCTGAATGATACGCTTAAGGTTGAATATCGTCTGTCCATGACGGACCAGATACAGATCTTTATTCATAGGGGTCCTTTCGTTCGTTACCAACCCAAAAGCGAAAACGCCCCGTCGCAATAGCCAAAATGAAGCACGGCACCGTTGTCGGGCAGCTCTCCCCCGCCAGTCACATACTCAAGAAACTCCTGGCAGGCTGAGCCATGGGAAACCGCCAGCACGCAGTCGTGCTGCGGCCTGGCCATGATGCGGGACAGCGCCGCAACCATGCGCGACTGAAGCTGCACTTCCGACTCGCCGCCAAAGGCAACCGGATAATCGCCCCAGGGCTGCGGCGGCATCTCGCGATTTGATGTGCCCTCCAGCGAGCCAAAATGCCACTCACGCAGGTCATCGACCAGCTCAATGGAACGGCCCTCGCCAACGATAAGCTCGGCCGTATGCCGCGCCCGGCCCAACGGCGAGGAATACACATGATCAAAGGCCACGCCACGCGCCGCAAACGCCGTACGCGCCGTCAGCGCCTGCTCGCGCCCGCGCGCCGTAAGCGGCGAATCGTGCCAGCCCTGCAAAATGCTCTGCACATTGAGCTCAGTCTGCCCATGCCGCACCAAATACAGATCTGCCACACACCCTCCCCTCGTACCACCACAAAGGGGACAGGAGCCTTTGTGGTGATTTTGCCGCCGGATTGCACCGCAACGACGCACAACTACAGCAGCACGTCGGCAAGCGGACGCTTGGGTACGTGGTGCACCTGCGCCTCGTCGCGCCAATAATTGATGGAGCCGTCGGGGTTGGAATCGATCGCATCGATCACCTGTGTCTCGGCCGGAACGCCAAACGCCATGATCAGCTTGAGCTCATACTTGTCGTTATCGAGCCCCATGGCATCGATCGCGCGGGGCGTAAAGGCCTTGAACATGCAGGCTGCCACCTCGGGCGTGGCGCTGCGGGCGGCGAGCATCATCGTCTGCGCGGCAATGCCCGTGTCGACCTCGGTAATGGGAGCGGCAGGCTTGCCCGGAACGGCGCGCTCGGCCAGAATCGCGATATAGCCGGTCGGACGCTCGCCCTCGGCAGGACCCGGCCAATCCTTAAACGCGCCGGCCCATGCAAGCTCATCAAATACACGCACGCAATCCTCGGCACCGCTCACCACATGAAAACGAAGACGCTGAGCATTGGCACCACACGGGGTCAGGTGCGCCAGCTCCGCCAGCTCAAGCAAAAACTCGCGCGGCACGCGCATAGACTCGTCAAAACGGCGGCACGTACGGGCACGACGGACCAACGCATCAAACGCTTCCAGACCGAGCTTTTCGCAACCTTGCTTTGCCATCGATTCGACACTCGACGGTGCCTCGGGAACTGCTTCGTTCATAGGGACCCCCAATACAAGCCAATTGTCCTTAGGAAAATCTAACCTAAAACGTAGGCAATAACGAACAGGGCTGCAATGTTCTACACCTGTTGAATAGAAAACCGCGACGTGGGGAACAACGGAAACAATTCGGGGCCTTTGGGTTACGTTTCGCCCTCCCCGACCCATACGTCAGCGCCCTTAGGGGATACTGGTTGTAACGATCAAGGCTTACGCCGCACGGAAAGGAGACTTATGGGCATCTTTAAGAACGATGACCAAAAATCGAGCCAGTTTGGATTTGACGAGAAAAGCATGGCGGGCAAAGCCGTCAAGGCCGTACGCTGGATCTACGCCATCACGGGCGTCTTAGCACTCATTGCTGGTATCGCGCTGCTTTTTGCACCTGCCAAGTCCCTCGTCTTTTTGACGACTGTCCTGGGTTTTTACTTTGTAATCACTGCTGCCATCAGACTATTCACTGCCATTTTTGAGCCGCTGCTGCCCACCGGCTGGCGCGTGACGAGCATCATCTCCAACCTACTCATTATCTTGGGCGGCGTCATAATCCTGCGCAACCAGGCCTTCTCGACCGCGACGCTCACCACGATGGTGGTTATCGTGGCCGGCTTTGGCTGGATTGTCGAAGGTGTCATGTCCATTCTGGAGTCCGAGCTTTCGTCCAACCGCGCCCTCGCTATCCTGAGCGGCGCACTTTCCATCATCGCCGGCATGTTCGTGTTTATCTATCCGCTGTGGTCGGCCAAGATGCTCGTCATCTTTAGCGGCGCCGCGCTGCTGGTGTTTGGCGTTACGCTGATTGTTCGCGCTATTCAATTTGGCAAACTGGTGCACTAGATGCCGCGAACGCTCTTTATTGATGCCGACGCCTGCCCGGTCACGCGCGAGTCGATTGACTGCGCGCGGCGGGAGGGCGTCGCCGTTGTTATCGCCGGCAACAGCACGCAAAACCTGGAACGGCACATTCGCCGCGACGACCCGCGCGATGCCGAGCACGCGCGACGCGGCTTTTGGGTCACGACGCTCGATGTGAGCGTGGGCGCCGACAGCGCCGACTTTGCCATTGTCGAACGCCTGCAGGCGGGCGACGTGGTCGTGACGCAGGACATTGGCTTGGCGAGCATGGTGCTCGGGCGCGATGCCGCCGCCATCGGTGTGCGCGGGCGCGTGTACGACAAGGCGACTATCGACATGCAGCTGTTTATTCGCCACGAGGAAAAGAAGGTACGCCGCGCCGGCGGACGCACTCGCGGTCCGGCAGCATTTACCAGCGAAGACCGCGCCCGCTTTAAACGCAACCTCACCGAGTTGCTGCACTAACCAAGGTAGATTTTTGAGACATGCCTAAAATCTACCTTTTTGTTTTGCCGATTGACGCGCATCCAACGCCCAGGTCATGGCGGTGGAATTTATGGCATGTCCTAGTTTTACGGCATGCCCCAAACATCCACTTAGAACCCAAAGGCGGAAAGGATAAGGCCCCAGCCCGCGCCGATGACATACATCATGATCAGAAACACAGCGTTTTCGCGGGCGCTGCGGTTGGTGCGGAACAGCACCAGGTAGCCCACGCCAGCGGAGATAAGCGTGCCGGCGAGCATCGGGGCCAGCTGCAGCGCGCCTTCCAGGTACAGTTGCGTGATGACGACGCTGGCCGAGCAGTTGGGGATCAGGCCGACGAGTGCCGAGCCCAGGACCGCAAGCGTCTCGTTGCCGCGCAGGAACTGCTCGATTGCGGACTCGCCGAACGTCTCGAGCACGGCAACCAGAATCAGCGTCACCAGGAAAATGAATACCGATACCTGCACGGTGTGGGAGATGGCGCTGCGGATAATCGACAGGACAGGCGTCCCTTCGTGGGAATGGGAGTGACCGTGACCATCATGGTGTTCATATTCGCCCTCATGACCGTGATCGTGGCCATGTCCGTATTCGTGCTCGTTCTCGTCTTCATCACAACCGCAATGGTCGCGCTCGCACAGCTCGTGGATGTGGTCGGCGCTCACGCCCGCCTCGGCCACCTCGTCGATGATGTCACCGCCGCTGTGGTCGTCGTGCGCGCAGTTCACATGAGCCGGATTGGCAGCGGTCCCCAGCACGGTACGGCGAATCGCCGCATGCGCGCGGGCGTTGCGACGCAGACCGCGAATGGCGGCATCTACGATAAAGCCCGTGACCAGTGCGATAAGCGCTTTCGAAGCCAAAAGCATCGCCATAGTCTGCACGGGAACCTGCTCGGCAAGTAGCAGCGGCAGCATCTCGTCGGAGGTCGAAAGGAACACCGCCACCAAGGTGCCCAGCGTCACGACGCGACCGGCGTACAGCGTTGCCGCCATTGCCGAAAAGCCGCACTGCGGCACCATGCCCAGCAACGAGCCAACCACGGGACCCGCGGCGCCGGCGCGCTTGATGGCCCCGTTAACGCGGTCGCCCGCAACGTGCTCAAGTGTCTCGAGAGCAAGATACGTCACCAACAAAAACGGCACCAGCGACAGCGTGTCCTTGCCGGCGTCGAGCAGAATATCAATCAGTAAATCCATGACGGATGGAACCTTTCGTGTCTTTCGGCAGCATTGTAAAAGTCCTAGCGGTCAACTAGGGTATTGTAGTTGTCCCGGGCTCGGTGCCAATAGTTGCCTATGGTAAACTATCATCTCGCCATAACTCAGTAGCCTCGAGCCGCACAACGCGGCCCGTCCAAGGAGTAGCATATGAACGTATCGCAAGCACTCGAATACGAGCGTCAGCCGTTTATCCCCATGTTTATCTACGGCGACCACGGCGCCATGGAGTCCGAGCGCCAGAAGGGCGAGGAGGCCCTCAAGGTGCTCGAGACCGAGTACTTTACCGCCGAGGGCGACCCCGGCTTCGACTTTGCCACCGTGCGCGACCTGGCCGACCGCAACCGCGACCTGTGCGACCAGATTGGCGAGGCGCGTCTGCGCAACGTGACGCCCGCGACGCTCTCGCGCGGCCTGTCCGATGCCGACACCTGCGCCGCCATCGGCAAGATGCAAAAGCGCACCGCCGCGTCCGTTATGCGCGAAATCCGCGGCGACCGCGACGCGCTCGG
The DNA here is from genome assembly GCA_900546115.1 of uncultured Collinsella sp. Taxonomy (GTDB): domain Bacteria; phylum Actinomycetota; class Coriobacteriia; order Coriobacteriales; family Coriobacteriaceae; genus Collinsella. Next base: position 2,515 of record URBQ01000023.1, on the reverse strand, counting down.
CGTGGCCTACGCCCGCAAGCCCATCCAGGGCACCGTGCTCGGTATCGACATCGAGACCACCGGCCGTGCACCCGAGCGCGGCTATATCATCAACGTGGGCTGGGAGATCATGGAGCTCACCAGCGACGCCGTCCCGCATGACGCCGAGGCACACTACTGCGGCCTGCCCGACATCTACCGCGGCGAGGATGTGCCGTTGTCGAATATCCACCACATCACCTGGGACGACATCGACGGCAAAAAGCCGTTCCGCGAGAACAAAGAGCTGCAAAAACAGCTGCTCAAGCTTATGAAGAAGTACCCGTACATGGCACACAACGCCGCCTTTGAGGACAGCTGGTTCAAGATCCACCTGGACGGCTACGCCGAGGCACGCCGCGCCGGCAAGATCATCGTCATCGACTCGCGCCAGATCTGCCGCAGCCTGGATGCCGACGTCCGCTCGCTCCCCCGCGAGTCCGCCCCCGCCGCGCTCGAGAACTGGGCACGCCGTCGCGGCACCCTCGCGCCCGACGCCAACGAGCAGCACCTGGGCCTCGACGACACCGACCTCATGCTTCGCACGGTACAGGCCGAGTTCAACCTCAAGAACCTGTTTGCGAAATAGCAACGTCTGAGACAAACACTGCTTGCTCACGAGCGGCCTCGCAGCGGGAAACACCGCAGCGGGGCCGCCCTACGTTCCACAGATAGATCTGCCATCACAAATTCTGAACCCTCATTTTGAACGATTTCGGCCAATTCCCGACACGTAATTCGTTGTCGGATGGTGATGCATCGATATCAAATGTGCAGCAATTGAGTTTTTATATGCTATAGCTAAGCTGCGAGAACATTGATTTTAGGCGTGCCAGCCCATAATCGCGTCAAGCTTTTGGACAGCATTTGGTTAGGCCCCTAAAACGGCTTTCCCACTCAGCGCCATCAACACGGCATTAGCTGACACGATATATACCATGAGTATCGTATTGTCACATACCACTGCAAAAGCGGTCTACCAGGCCGCGCATTCGGCTTCTGCGAAAGACACCGAGCCCTGTAACCCTGCCGCGATTTACGGATCATGTCCCACCGGAACGCTCCTTGACGCAGCCGCAGAATGGCTCACCAAACACGATGTTTCCCTCGACGCAAATGATTGCCTCGAGGTAATGGTGTTTGATCGCAAGAATGCGCGCTATGCAACGAACTGTCAATGCCACGTTTCGTCAAAACGATTCTCGAACTCACGCTTTATAGAGCTCAAAGATGGCATCTTCATTGTTGGCGTTGAGCTTTGCGCACTTCAGGCCGCCACCTATCTCCCTTTTCGCGAACTGGTGGAGTACTACTTTGAATTGTGCGGCGCTTACTCCCTTGGAACCGACTCTTCCACCTCGTATAACGAGCGTTTCGCGCTCACCTCGACCGAAAGGTTAAAACAGTTCTTTAATTCCATTACCAGATGCGACGGTCTGGCCCTTGCCCGAAAGGCGATCCAATGTGTGCGCGACGGATGCCGGTCTCCTATGGAAACGGCCTTTGTCATGATGCTAACGCTGCCTAAAAGCGAAGGAGGGCTTGGTATTAAGGGAATTGAGACCGATTACGAGGTGCAGGTCACCGCTGCCGCAAAGAATCTCACGAGACGCAAAAAGTTCTTTATGGATGCGTATCTAAAGAAATCTCGCACAGACATTGAATACAACGGGTTTTATCATGACGCGGAAGAAGACCGCGCCATCGATGAGGAGCGCAAGAATGCGCTTGCGTCCATGGGATACGGAATCATCACCGTCAGTCGTTATTCCTTTATGCATGCCAGCGCTTTCGTTAGGGTCATGGAGGCGATCCAACGGAAAGAGGGCATACGCCCCTCGCGTCTGCCAAAAGACTTTCAAATCATGCAAGAGAACCTGAGACAGTTTGTGCTCAGAAGGTTTATAGAAGAGAAAAAGCGAATTCAGAAGCAGCTTCGGTAGCGCGCAGAGATGTGGTGTAAGAGGCGGGGCATGCCCCGCCTCCGCCCTTTCTTGAAAGGGAGGGGACACCGCCTAGAATTCGTCGTTGGAGTAATGAAGGTGACGAATGGAAGGAAAGGCGATGCCCCAAGAAGAGAGTGTACTGCGCCTCGGCCGCGACGAGGCCCTCGAGGCGGCGAGGCTTTGGCAGGAGTGCGGCGACGCGCGCGAGTTCGCATGCAGGGTGCTGGGCAGCGTGATGAACGCGCTGATGGACTCCGAGGCCCAGCAGATGTGCGGCGCGAGCCGCAACGAGCGCAGCGACGGCAGGGAGAACAGCCGCAACGGCTACCGCCCCAGGTCGCTCAAGACCGCCGTGGGCGACGTGGAGCTCGAGATACCCAAGCTCAGGCACGGCACCTACTACCCCGAGGGCATGCTCGCGCGATGGTCGCGCGTCGACACCTCGGTGGCCGCCATCGTGCAGGAGATGTACGTATGCGGCGTATCCACCCGCAAGGTCGAGCGCGTGGCGTCCAAGCTGGGCATATCCTCGCTGTCGAGCTCGGAGGTCT
>URBQ01000022.1 GCA_900546115.1 uncultured Collinsella sp. | reverse complement strand
GGACTTGCAGCGACGGACCTCGGGACGCTCTTACACCACGTCTGCGCGCGCCACCGGATGAATGTGAGACAGGTATAAGATAAAAATCAATCGGCTTATCGGATGCATATACCGCCATCAGATTGAAGCTGTATGCGGAAATGGATGGACTCTACACCGCTTACGCAAAATAACCCCTCGTTTGCTAAAACATTATAGGAAATGGCGTGGAGTGCTAAAAAGTTCTAATACAATATAAGTCATTTATCTATAGGCTGCTGATTCCTTGTAAAGGTATGGTTGATATGGTTGAGGCAAATAGCGTTATCCCCCTGTACAAACAGATTGTTCGTGCGCTTTCTGATTCAATCGCCAACGGCACGTACCGCCCGGGAGATAAGCTTCCGACCGAGGCGGAGCTTATCGAGCAATTTGGCGTGAGCCGAATAACGGTTCGCTCCGCAATTAAAGAAATGGAAGATGCTGGGCTTGTTGAGAGGGCCCGCGGCAAGGGCACGTTCGTTTCGTCGGACACGCAGATGTATGCCGCGGACGACCGTGAGAGCTTTACCCATTCGTGCCAGCTTGCGGGCAAACAGGCGTCTACCAGGGTTCTCGAAATGGGCTGGGACTTCCCAAGTCTGCGAGACGCGAAGTTCCTGGGCGTAGACGATACCCAAAAGGTATTGCGTAGCCGTCGTCTGCGCCTTGTGGATGGCAAGCCCACGATGCTGGAAACCAATAGCTATTCCGCTGCGCTTTCTTTTTTGGAGCATGAGTCCCTCGATGATTCGCTGATGGCGGTACTCGATCGCCAGGGGATCAAGATGGGTCCCAACACGCGTACGCTCGAGGTCTGCTATGCGAGCGAGCTCGAGGCGGCATACCTTAACGTGGAGCTGGACTCTTCGCTGCTTCTGTTTGTCGATAGACGTTATGCCCCAAGTGGCGAGCCGCTTTTCATCTCCCGTCAGGTGTACTGCACCGAGCGACTGAAGTTCTATTTGTAAATTAGCGATAGATTGGTCGATTTACCGACCAATTGTTACCGTTCGCGGATTTGGAAAATAGACACACCACGTAGGGTAGATTGCTAATATACTTTGTTATGACAATATAGTACGTCCTATTGGTATTGGAGAACTATGAATAAGATATTGCTAGCGAGTCATGGTTATCTCGCCCAAGGCATGAAAAGCTCTCTGGAGATTCTGATGGGCACCAACGACCGAATCGAGTGCCTGTGCGCCTATGTCGATGACGATTCAAGGGACGTCGCGGCGTTGATTGATGCATGGATGGAGACGAGGGACCCTGCCGACTCTTGGTTTGTCGTGACTGACATCTTTGGCGGCTCTGTAAACAACGAATTCATTCAGAGGCAGACCGACGGATCGTTTACGTTAATCGCTGGAATGAACTTGCCGCTGCTGGTGGAAATGGTTACACAGATGGACTCCCTGGATGCGGACAAGGCCAAAGCCGCGGTCGAGGGATCGCGTTCGTTTATTCAGCTTTGCGAGGCGGCGGACATGCTTGCCGGCGCCGAGGAAGAAGAGTTCTAGTTAGTTCTGGTTCGAGCCCTAGCTAGGGGCCACACCTGTCATTCCCTTTATCACGTGCGGAGATGATAACGATGATTAAGCTTACGAGAGTTGATTACCGACTGATTCACGGCCAAGTTGCCATGTCCTGGACTCACGCTTTGGATGTAGATTGCATCTTGCTTGCCAGCGATGCTGTGGCAAAAGACGACATGAGGAAGGCGGCCTTGAGGCTCGCCCGCCCCAACGGCGTTAAACTCGTCATCAAGGATGTTGACGCTGCTATCGAGGCGCTCAACAGCGGCGTTACCGACAAGTATTCGCTGTTTATCATCACTGAGACGATTGAAGATGTCTATCGTCTCGCTAAGGGTTGCAAAGACATCAAAGAGATCAATCTGGGCGGAACCCGAAAGACCCCTGAGACCACGCTTCATCCGACCCCTGCGATCTTTGCGACCGAGAAAGATGCCGAGCATATCCAAGAGCTCCTGGGCGATGGCGTGGCCATCGAAATCCGTCAGGTCCCCAATGACGCTAAGGTGTTTGCCAAGGACGTTTTCTAGCCGGAAACACGTTGATGCTCGGCATTTATTGAACCAATGCTCTATGCCTATGCCCGTCGATCATTTGATCGGCGGGCTTTTTATTAAAGAAAAATCAAAAAAAATCTGAAATAGTTCTTGCATAGTTAGTTATATAAAGTATTATAACGTCATGGGATGAATGAAGGGTTCATCCAAGTGAGTTAGGAGTAAGGGATGTTCAATTTCGATGAGCCTCGTTACGAGAAGGTTGTGAGCGATGCCCTCGCTCTCCGTCCTCAGATTGAGGCTGCCGTGGACGAGGTCTGCGAGCAGGGTTATTCCAACATCTTCTTCATCGGCTGCGGCGGCACCTGGGCCCACACGCTCCCGATGAAGTATTGGGTCGAGACCACCACGGCCGACGTCGATGTCCACTGCGAGATCGCCGCAGAGTTCCTCGCCTGCCCGCCCAAGACCTTCAACAAGGATTCTGTCTGCGTCTTCTCCACCCGTACCGGCACCACCCCCGAGATCATTGAGGCTGCCAAGTTCTGCCAGGAGCAGGGCGCCCGCACGCTGATGTATGTCTCCAACGACAACACCCCGGCCACCGAGTACGCCGATTACAAGTTCTTCAGCTTCGCCGAGGACGACGTTCTGTGCGAGGCCATCTACACCTACCAGATCACGCTGGTCGCCCGCTTCCTCAAGAACGCCGGCGCCTTCCCCAAGTACGACACCTTCATGGAAGAGTTCGGCAACATCGCTCCGTACCTCATCAAGGCCAAGGACGCTCAGGACGAGCGCTGCGCCGCCATGGCCGAGGACTTCAAGGACACCGATTACCACATGGTGATTGGCTCCGGCATGCTCTGGGGTGAGGCCTACGACTACGCCATGTGCATCCTCGAGGAGATGCAGTGGATCAAGACCAAGTCCATCCACGCCGCCGAGTTCTTCCACGGCACCATCGAGCTGTGCGAGGAAGGCACGAGCCTCATCATGCTCTACGGCGAGGATGACACCCGTAAGCTCATGGACCGCGTGGACAACTTCACTCACATGCTCGCCGACGAGAAGGGCGTCAACGTCCGCGTGAACAAGTTTGACACCGCCGAGGTCGAGCTGCCGTTCAGCGACCCCGAGTTCCGCAAGATCGTTTCCCCGATGGTCACCTACACCATCACCGAGCGTCTGAGCTGCCATCTCGAGCACGTCCGTAACCACCCGCTCACCACGCGTCGTTACTATCACCAGATGAACTACTAATCCTCTCAAATTGCTGCGGTTGTCTGCAGGCGAGCTGCGCAGAATGCCTCGCCTGCAGACCTGTTTCTGGGGTTGATCGAAATGGTTGTCCAGTATCTTCTAGTTGCACTGGTCGCATTTATTGCGTCCATGGACGAGCAATTATTTGGCATTACGATGCTTGGTCGTCCGCTGTTTACGAGCCTGTTTGTCGGCTTGATTCTTGGCGATGTCCAGCAGGGCGTTATCGTCGGCGCTGCTTTGGAGTCCATGTTCATGGGCGCCATCATGGTCGGCGCGGCGGTTCCTCCCGAGGTCTATGCCTCCGGCGTGCTTGGCTGCGCGTTTGCCGTCATTACGGGTACGGGCACGGCAACTGCCGTCGCGCTCGCCCTTCCCGTCTCCGTCTTCCTTCAGGTGTGGCGCAACTTCTGCTACGCCGTTCCGGGTGCCTTTGCCTGCAAGAAGATTGAGACCGCTCTGGCAAATCGCGATCTTGCCAAGGCGAATCTGTACCATCTGACCATCGTGCCGCTGTCGATTGGCATTCCGTCTGCACTGCTGGTGTTTGGCTCGCTGTTCTTTGGTGCCGACCTTATCAACAATGCGCTCAGCGCGATTCCGCAGTTTGTGATGGACGGCCTCAACGTTGCGTCCGGCGTCATGGTCTGCATCGGCTTCGCTCTTCTTATCAGGACCATGGGCGATAACAAGCTCCTTCCCTGGCTGTTCCTGGGCTTCATTATGGTCATCTACCTCAAGATGGACGTGGTCGGCGTCGCCGCAGCTGCCATTTGCGTCGCGCTGCTCCTGGCCTTCCGCGAGGGCTCGTCCGGTCCGCAGACGGTTGCTGCAGATGAAGAGGAGGACTTCTAATGGCTATCCAGAACACCGACCTCAAAGAGGCCAAGAAGGACGCGATTATGACTCCCGATATGTATCGGAGCATGTTCCTTCGCCAGTTTACGAGCCAGTGCTCGCAGTCGTACGACAAGATGATGGCAATGGGCTTCATGTACACCATTCAGAAGCCCCTGCGAAAGATCTATCCCAACGACGACGATTACTATGCGGCGCTCGATCGCCATACCGAGTTCTTTAACATCACGCCTCATGTGCTTCCGTTTGTAGCCGGCCTAACGGTTTCGATGGAAGAGCAGGCGGCTGCCGATAAGAACTTCGACACGTCCTCGATTAACGCCATGAAGGTCGGCCTTATGGGACCGCTTTCCGGCATCGGCGATTCGTTCTACTGGGGTACGTTCCGCGTGGTTGCCGCCGGCATTGGTATTGGCATCGCTTCGACGGGCAACCCGCTCGGCCCCATCGTGTACGCGCTTATCTACTCCGTGATTAACTTTGCAACGCGTATCGTCGCCGCCCATCTGGGTTACGACTTGGGAACCAAGTTTTTGCAGCAGTCCGAAGAGAGCAACCTTATGTCTCGCATGACGCATGCTGCCGGTGTTCTCGGAATGACCGTTATCGGCGCCATGATTGCGGCACAGGTCTCGCTGTCCACGGCTTTGACCTTTGACGTGGGTGGTTCGGAGATTGTCCTGCAGGATCTGTTCGATTCGATCTTCCCCGGTCTGCTGCCCTTGCTGGCAACGTTCGCTTGCGTTGCCCTCTATAAAAAGGGCGTCAAGACCATTTGGATCATCTTGGGCATCTTCGCAATCTGCATCATCGGAACGGGCTTGGGAGTGTTCGCGGCGGCGTAATGTTGACTGCTATGCTCGCGCGTTGGATAACTAACTGACCGTTTGAAAACGGGGCTCGGCGTAAGGCCGGCCCCGTTTTTTATTTGAGGGATTTTCCGACCGTCCAAAAAATCACACTCGTCCATCACTCACGCATCTCTCATCTCTCATTCGTCACTAACACGAGAGATAGCTGAAAGACGAGAGATAAATATGAGAGATAACAATGCTGCAAGGTGGCTAGGGATCGAGTCAAAGTTCCCGTATACATGAGTTTACCTGCGCGAACGTGATTTGCTTGAACCGATAACGGCATTTTTGTCTCTCATCTCTCACTCATCTCTAAGCTGAGAGATAAATGAGAGATGGCTGAGAGATAGACAGACGGACTGTCGGGGGCATGCATCGCTGTCAGATTAATGCCGCGCGCGGAGCAGCTGCGCGTTCACCCGCGCCCTGCATCCCGCCATTTCACGCGCTGCACATCGAAACCTGCGGCAAAGCAGGTACAATAGCCCAATGTGCATCGCGCACGACGATGATATCGGCGCCCGCGACTGGGGGAGACAACATGGCAGAGCAACAGATAACGCCGGGGACCAAGCTTCAGGTGGCATTCGACGTGCCCATGGGCCAAAAAACCGACTTCAACATGCTCGCCACGTACAAAGAGAACCTGGACGACGCGTACTTCCTTATGAGCGCGCCCATGCTCGCCGGCAAGCCGCTCATCATGGACGAAAACCAAAAGCTGCTGCTGCAATACAAAGTGGGCGAGGAGACGTTCGTGCTCGCCGGCTATCCCGAGGCAGTCGAGAAAAAAGGCATCCGCACCTACTGGAAAATGCGCAAAGTCGCCGAGCAGCGCACCTTTGTCAAGCGCCGCGACGAGCGTTTTAAGGTCGCCATGCGCCTTACCTACCAGCGCGACAACGCGGCCGCCTCCGAGCCCGAGGACGCCATGACCATCGACGTCTCGGCCGGCGGCCTGGCCGTCTACCTCAACGATTATCCCGACGTGGGCGAGGCCCTGGCCGTGCAAATGCCCACGATCCGCCTGCAGGGCGAGCGCCACGAGCTGCCCGAGCAGCTGGGCATCGTGTGCTGGGTGCGCCGCGCGCCCAAGGGCAGCCTGTACCGCAACGTCTGCGGCCTGCAGTTCCGCTACGCCGACGACATGGAGCGCGAGCTCGTCAAAGAATACGTCGGCTACATTCGCACGAAATATAAGATCTGATCGCCATGGCTCTGTTCAAGCGTAACGACAACAAAGATCAAGCTGCCGAGGATTTGGCCGAGGGTTTGACCGAGGACCAAGCCGAGGACGCGCTACAGGACGCTCCCGGCGCCAACGCCGAGGACGCGCCCGGCGAGGACTCCGCGCCCGACCAGCCCCCCGCCTCCCGCAAGCGCTTCGGCAAGCCCAAGTCCAAGCCCAAACCCAAACCCAAGCGCAAGCCCAAGCGCGACTTGCGCGGCGTGGTGCGCATCGAGGAGCTGGAGCAGGCGCTGGCCGACCAGGACCTCGACGACATCGACCCCGACGCGGTCGTGTCCATGTACATGCCCAAGCGCCGCATGGAGCGCATCGGCACGGCGCTGCTGCGCATGGACAAGCTACAAAAAGCCCTCGTGGTGCTGGCGCTTGCCTTTGGCGTGCTGTTTGCCCTGTCGTTTATGCAGGAAAACATGGGTAACTTCACCATCAACCTCAACCGCCTGGAGCTGTTCCGCCGCGGCGTGGCCATTGCCGACAATGGCGACTTTAACAACGCCACCGCGCGCCTGGCGGCCGACGCCGTGGACAACGGCACCAATATCGCTGCCGACGACCTGCCCGACAACCTGGATAACATCGACGGCAGCCACAACGGCAAGAACTATGTGGCGTACACCTTCTATATCCGCAACGCCGGCAAGACCGATCTGGGCTACAGCGCCAAGCTCAAGGTGGTCAGCGCCAGCAAGGGCGTGGAGAAGGCGGCGCGCGTGCGGGTGTACCGCAACGGCGAGCCCACCACCTATGCGGCGGCAACGGCCGACGGCAGCCCCGAGCCCAACACCGAGCCGTTTGCGTCCAAGGACGTGGTGACGACCATTAGCCACAAGAACTTTCGCGTGGGCGATGTGGACAAGTACACCGTGGTCATTTGGCTGGACGGCGACGACCCGGAGTGCGTGGACAAGATCATCGGCGGTGCGGTGGAGTTTGGCTTTGACTTTGATTCGTCCGAGACCGACGACTCGAGCCTGTTCATTAAATTCGTGCAGGATATTGCCGACACCCTGACCGGCAACGACCCCATTAGCGCGAGCGGCAACGAGGCGCCCGATTACTACAAGGAACACAACGTGACCTGGAGTAACCGTCGCAACCAAAAGAACTCGCCCGCGGGGGACGGGGACAAGTAGAACGAAGAAGCGCCGGGCCGGGAGTGATTTCCCGACCCGGCGCTTTTGTTATGCGGAGGCGTTGTCGGCGGAGGTAGCGCCGTTGCCAGCGGCGTCGTCCAGCAAGAACAACCGCAACGCGAGCTTGATCGCGTAGCCCGGTTTGACCTGCACCGGATCTCTCATGCGCTCGCCCAGGTCGCCGCAGTAGGCATAGATGTCGCGGATCAGATCCGCGCCCGAGAGCGTGAACATGTAGCCCGCGTCCGAAAGCGCGTTGGGCGCTGCGGGCAGCCCCGCGGCCGCACAAAAGCTCGCGAGGTCGGAGCCCATGACGGCCTTGTAGTCGATCGCGGCGCCACGGTCCCGGGCGGTCTGCTCCTGCTCGCGGGCATATGACAACGCCGCCGCCAGCACAAAGCTGGGTGTGGGCGCGTTGACGTCGTCGGTGGTGGCGACGAGCTTACCGGCCGCTTGCGTGACCAGCCAGGCAACTTCGCGCTGACAACGAACGGCTTTGCGCGTCACCGGCTTGATCGATCCGGTAGAAACGCTTCCCTTGGGTTGATTGGCGGCAGCCATAGAGTCCTCCCGGCAAATAGCCCGCATAAGCAGGCAGAAATTACACGTGCTACATCAGTATAGCGGGTGGGGAAGGGCTAGGGCGAAGCTCGGCGGAGGGCGAATGTGTGCGTTGGCATGGCGCTGCGGTCGCAAGGCTTAAGAGGGGCTTATGACTGCGCGGGAGAGAGATCAAATAAGGTAAACGATGTTCATGTAGCACCGCATATAACCAGAGGTAGACCTATGAATCTGCCGGAATGTAGGCTGCCGAAAACTCATAAGGAAATCGTAAGAATTATGGTATTCTCAATTCCATGTCTAAAGGATGGGCAAGCAACATCCAACACGAAAGCGCGGGCTCCCCTTCCGGGCTTCTCGAGGGTCATCTGGGATGAATGGGGAAAGAAAGGGGTCCGTATGGATACCAAGGCATTAAAGAAGCAGATGGGCGCCGCCATCGCCATGGTGCTGGTAGCAGCCGTAGCACTGGGCTCTGCCACGTTCGCATGGTTTGTGAGCAACAACAAGGTCGACGCAACGACCAGTAAGATTTCTGCTCAGTCGAACTCTGCGTTCATGTATATTCGTGATGAGAATGAACCGTCTAAGGATCTTCGCACGGATGATTCTTCTGTTGCGAACACGCCGCTTTATCCGGCTCATTGGGCAAATGGCGCCGACACGACTCCGTACGATACGCTGGCTAACTTCTATACGGCATTCGGTACCAGTGCGACTGATGGCTTGAAGGTCGACAATACCGTCAAGCTTGTTCCTGCTCAGGGCGCCGACGCTGCCGGCACGCCTGCCGCCGCGGTTACTGGAAAGTATGCCGTAAAGAACACCTTTCATGTTGGCTCAAAGGGCGCTGAGCTCACCAATCTTGTAGTTGATTCGGCCAAAATTACGGGTGCCACAGGCGATAATGATAAATTTGATTCTGCGCTTCGCGTGCTGGTCATGAGCGGGACGAACTGGGTGCTTTGCAATAAGGACGGCATTGTCTCCTCTTCTGACACCACGCATAAGCTTGCCGATAAGATTGGCGAGGATGAGACAACCGTTGAAATGTATGTCTTCTACGATGGTGACGATGCTCAGGTCTTTACGAACAATCTTGAGAATCTGAAGACGGCTTCCAAGCGCATTAACGTTGTCTTCACTGCTACCTCTACTCAGACCGATAAGAACTAGCGGGATAAGCAGCTAAACAAGGCGGGGGAGAGGTGTCCCCCGCCTTTTTCTTTAGAGAGGAGGATTTCCGTTGAGCGTTAAGCAGATGAAAAAGCAGCTTGCGATCGCAGCCTTGTCAGTCGTTATGGCAGCGGTTGCGCTTGGCTCTGCAACGTATGCCTGGTTCGTTTCAAACACAAAGGTTGACGGCACCACCAGTACCGTTAGCGCCCAGGCAAACGGCATGGTCCTCCAAATTGCGTCCGGCCCAAATGCCATTCATGACGGTAGCGATCATCAGACGACCGCCGCAAGCACTGGCCATGAGATCAGTCCGTCTTCCACGGACGATGCCCATAGCTGGTTTGTACCAAAATCATGGAATGGTACAGATGTGAGTGGTTACCAGAAGGCAACGATTTCTAAGCAGCTTGAGGGTTCCTATACGCTCAAGGGAGATACCGAGACTTATTACGCCTATACGATGGCGGAATATACGCTCTACACGATTAACCAGACTGGCGAGGCTGACGTCTATCTCGACAACAGCAGCTCGAACGGTCCCGTTGTTGTGACTGCGTCGGAAGGCGCTTCGAAAGATTGGTTTGACAAAATCAAAGGCAGCCTTCGTGTTGGTCTGCTGATTAATGACGAGCTCAAGGTTGTTTATGCTCCGGTCCTTCCGACAGGCAAGGGAAACGATGTTTCTGCTACCGAAGGCTGGAGTTGCGTGAATCCCGACAGCCTCTCGGTGACCATGGCGCCGTCCTATGCCCATGTGTGCGGTGGCAATATGATTGACCAGAACAGTAAAAACTGGGGAGCAACTGGAAGCGGTGACTCCTACGTAAAGCCGACGGGCGACGCTCAGATGCTCGCTCATGTTGGTTACAGCGGGACAAACTTCAAGGTTGTCATTTGGATGGAAGGCACTGACAGCGATTGTCAGAACATGTCCGGCCTCGATGTTGGTGAAGGAAGTCCGACCTTCGATGTAACGGTTAGCCTGGTCGGCATCGTGCCTGACTCTAAGTAGAGGCAAGACAACAATTAAACTGCCTAAAGGGGCCGCTTCGATTGAAGCGGCCCCTTTTTTTGTGGCTGTCCGCTGGAAGCACTTTGTCGCATATCGCTCGGGGTCGGCGATAATGTGAAGAACTGTTCTTCCTGGAGGTTCCTTATGGACGGCATTGCTTCTAGTGTTCCGCTGATTGCTCGGCCGAGTTTCGACCGCGCTTGCAGCGTTGTGCCGTCCGAATATGTTCAGGCTTGGGAATGGTTCTTGCGCGAGGAGCAGCGTGGCGGCCTATGGGACAAACTCCCGCATCGCACCAATGCCGATAGCCCTCAATATCCCTTTCGCCTGACGATTGATTCTGAGCTCTTTCCGGTGTCGCGCGATTCGGGCATCTTTTGGCCTGGTCGCGGGCGCGTTAATCAGCCGCGCGAAAAGACCTTCGCCCTTTCGGTGCACAATTCCAAGCGCGGCGCCTACCCCGATGTTCCGCCGCTCTATCTTGAGGACGGCACGTGGGTGCTCAAGTACTCGTCGCAAAGTGCTTCGGTCGAAAACTGGCGCGACCAGGACTACAACCAAAAGATGATCAACTGCATGGAGTGCGGCGTTCCCGTTGGCGTGTTCTTTGCAACGAGCGCCGGCTACAAAGTGCTGGGCCTAGCGTTCGTTGAGCGTTACGAGCCCGAGAACAGCTGGTTTGTGCTGCACGGTCCCGTCCACAAGGGCGGACCCGATGCGCGTTTCTTCCCTGATATGAGCTACATGAAGGACGCTCCGGTCGCGGCGGAGTTTTCCGGCACTCCAGCGAGCGACGATGAAAAGGTCCGTTATGCGTTGCGTCGCGAGCGAATCGGCCAGCAGCGTTTTCGCAATCAGCTTTTTGAGGCTTATACCGGTCGATGTGCCGTCTCGGGCTGCAATGTGGATGAAGCTCTCGAGGCCGCGCATATCGAGAACTACTCGGGTCCCAAGTCGCAAGTTGTCAGCAACGGTATTCTGCTGCGCCGTGACTTGCACTCGCTGTTCGATGCTCATTTGATTTCGTTTGAGCTGGTGCGTGGCGACTATCAACTTTGCGGGTCGTATCTTCTGCGGCATACGGACTATGCGGCGTTTGCAGGGTCGGTGTTGCGTGAGCCGGACGAACATCGCCTGCGTCCCAACGCTCGATTCCTCGAGGCTCATCGTGCCGAGTTTGATTTCTCGGAATCGCGGCGCCGGGCGGAAGCCGTTGCTCCGTATTAGCTGGGCGTGGCCCGTCGCAACCCAATCATGTCGATTGATCGGATCGCGTCGCGCCGCAACGAGAGCCGCACGATCCTGCCATCCTCTTCTCAACAGGTAAAACAGGAAAGGGGAGACCATGGGATGGCGAAGCGATATCGCGCGCGGCGCATACGGTAACTTACCGCGCGTTTTGATGGATCGGAGCTTATTTCCGCTCATCGAGGCCAGCTGCAGCCAAATCTGTCTGCCCTGTCCTTGCTGCGGTACAGACCTTCCGTGCCTAGACATCACCTTCATCGATGCCCGCGATAAGCACGCCACCGACCCGCGGGTTCGAACGGGCCTGCGCCTCCCGGTCTATCCTCAGCAATGCCCGACCTGTGGATGCGCCATTACCCATGACGATGCGGACACCTAATTGCCTGATGGCGAGCGAGGATTTTTGGACGATCGAAAACCGAGCGTGGATAATCTCCCGTTTTTGGGCTGAAGGGCTGTCAAAAACGGGAGATTTTCCACGCTCAGCCGTTTCTGCCTTATAAGATGCCCTACAGGTAAATCCCCTCGTACAAGGTCTTGTGGAACTGGGTGTGGTGGTCGCGTGCCCAGGTGAAGAGCGCCTGGTCAAAGTTGTCCTGGCTGGCGGGGATGCCGTAGACGCCGGCGACTTCCACGCGCACGAACTCCAGCGCGGGCAGCTTGTTGATGGCCGTGAGTGCAAACGGCGACGTGGGCTCCTCGAACAGGTAATGGCTGCCTTGCAGCGCGCCGCAGCCGGTGCAGGTGCTGGCGAGCGATACGGTCTTGGTGGTGCGCGACGTTACGGGCTTGTAGCCGCAGCGCTCGCGCAGGTAGTCGCGGATCTCGGCCGGCACGCAGCCCAGCGTGGGGACGATGGCCACGGCGTTGGCGCAGGCGGTGTCGATCACGATGTGGCCCGCGTCGTCCATGGCGGGCGCGCCGCCGGGCGCGGCCTTGCTGCCCGAGTCCTCGGCCGCCCAATACGGAATGCCAAAGGCCGCGACCGTCGTCTGCTCGTGGCACTTCCAACATTCGCGCTTGCCCAGCACCAGGTAGATGTAGGGCGCGCTGGGGTCGGAGCGATCCACGCCGGGCAGCCACGCGGCAAAGGGCTCGGGGTTGACGCCATCGGGCACGTACCAGATCTTCTTGGCCCGGTCCCACTTGGCGCCCAGGGCCTTGGCCTTGTCTTTGTGCGAAAAGGGAACATCGAGCTCGGTGCGCATGGCGGCTCCTTTGTGCGGCTTGCGGTGCATGTGCTCCAAGGATACCCCAGCGGCGAGTGTGTGGTCGCTAAACGAGCACTTCGACCGCCCGAGAAGCCGCGGAGCATTTTGGCGAGGGTGCACCGTCAAGTAAATGGGCAAGCAAATGGTCAGCTTTTGGTCAGTTGAGCGGCAACCTTGCCAAAAGCTTGACGGATTTGCATTTAGACGTCGACGAATGAACACTTTGGTTGCGCCGCGGCAAAAAACTGCTGGTCGTTTGCCGAAAACTCGCCAGGACCGCCAGCGGCCGCCGACGCGCGTGCTATCTTCGCGCCATGGGTTACTTTATCGTTTCACATAACGCTGCGTTGGCGCTTTTGGCGCACCTGCCGAACCCTCGTTTTGGGGATTCGGAACCAGAGGTCGTGTCGATTGCAGGTGCCTGTGCGCTGTTGGACCAAGAGGCGCAGGATTTTATCGATCGCTATGATCTGGGGATCCAAACGCTGGATTTGCTGGTGCCATCGCGTGCCGACCGTCGGCAGAGCAAGCATGTTAAGACGCACCTGTGCACCAACGAGCTCCCGGCGGGCTCGTTTATCTCGCTGGGCCACTGGATGGGCGGCCTGGATGCGTATGTGTGCTCCCCCGAGCTGGCGTTTGTGCAGGTTGCGCACGACAGCTCTGCGGCCGAGGCCATCTATGCCGGCTATGCCATGACATCGAACTACCGGTTGGATAACCTTGCTCCCGGTGGGGTGACAAGCAGGGATGGGGGCATGCGCGATGGCAGGCTCACGACGAAGGAGCTCATTGCGGCGTGTATCGAGGCGTCCCCAAAGGTAAGGGGTCTCGCGAAGGCAAAGGCGCTGCTTGCGTATGTGATCGAGGGATCGCGCTCTCCGAGGGAGTCGGGGCTGTGCATGTTTATGTCGCTGCCTGCGCGCTGCGGCGGGTATGCATTGGGCAAGGCCGAACTCAACAAGAAGGCTTTCATTCGCGATGGACTCAACGATGGGCGCGAGCGCAAACTGCGCGTGTTGGAGCGCACGCCCGACATTACGCTTACGGCTAAAGTCGAGGTGGGCAGGGATAAAGTAAAGGCCGGGCTGCTGCCAGAGGTGCTGACCGCGATGGTCGACTACGACAGCGATGCCATTCATGATGGAAGCGAGAAGATCCACAAGGATGCCGAGCGCCGCAACGAGTTGGAACTGCTTGAGGGAGTAGCGTATTTTACGGTGACAACCGACCAAGCAATTGACTACGACAAGCTCGTTCGGCTGTGCGAACGCATCCGACGGAAGCTGCATCGGAATAAGCGCCCCATCTTTAACAAGGCGATGAGTGCAGAGCAGCGATATTTTGCCCATGCGCGTGCCGAAACGAAGCGATTTTGGCTCTGGCAAGCCGTTATCGATGCGCATCAGTATTGGTAGGGGCGGTAACAGGGGGTTAGAATTAGCGGCCATATATCCAGGTCTAATACTTTTCCCGAGAAGTGAACGAGCCAGAATGGACCCCCGAAACATCGACACTTTTAGGGGCCCGTTTCCTGCGGTTTTGCTGCTGGAATCCTGCGGTTTTGACGTCAAAAAGTGTGGATGCTCCAGGGGTCCAAATAAGCTCGTTCACTTCTCGGGAAAAGTATTAGACCTCAATTTATAGGGGGTTATTTATATATGGCTGCGAGACCCATCCGCGCCTGATCGGGGCAATCACCGGGGCTGTTTGGGCGCTTTGGGTGCCGCGGCGTCCTTTTGGCTTGGCAGCGTAAAACAAAACAGCTCAGAGACGAAGCCTCTGAGCTGCGAACATTTGGTGGGCGTTAGAAGATTTGAACTTCTGACCTCTTCCGTGTCAGGGAAGCGCTCTCCCCCTGAGCTAAACGCCCGATCAAGGGTGCGCGAGTGCGCAGGGAATAATATAACGGAGCTCCCACCCGGTGGCAAGAACTATTTTTTAAAAAGTGGCAACTTGCGATCCTATCGGCCCCCGATGGGGTGCGAGCGGCGCGCGAAAAGTCGCGTTTGTACCCCCGATGAACTGCACGTTCGCGTAAAATAATGCCCATTATGGGCAAATGGTGTCCAGGTAGTTTACAACACGGCATTTGGGGGAGGGGCATGTCGGACGCACGCTCGTTGCGAAAACAGTTCAATCGCATGCTCGCCACGTTGCTGGTGGCGCTTGCTGCTGCCGGAGCCGTAACGTATGCCTGGTACATCTACAACGCAAACCGCCACATCACCGACGTTAAGATGGCCGCGGGCACGGGCGTGACCTTCCTTATCTCCAACGAGTACGACGGCGAATACAAAACCAACGCCGGCCTGAGCTTTACAGGCCTGCTCGATCCCGTCTCGACCGACAACGTGCTCAACGGCTTCCAAAAGGTAACGGGTTTTACTGGTGGAACCACCCAGGACTCGCTGTTTGCCAGCATGTTTGGCGCGGCAGAGCATTCCGACTACTACAAGACCTCCCTGTACCTGGCCACCAACTTTGCCGCGACCGACGTGTACCTGTCGGGCATTGACTTTACCGAGCAGGACCCGGCAAACCCCATCTCTACCGCTCTGCGGGTGGGCCTGGTTACCTATGCGCCGGGGCAGGGCGATACCGTTACGGGCCAGTACGTCTTTGAGGTCTCGGGCGAGCGCAATCCCCAGGCGCGCTACAACACGCTCGACGGCAAGGATGCCGGCGAGAACGAGCAGAATCACCTGGTGCTCGACAGCACCCGCTCCGATGGAACAACGGTTCATTTTGACCAGCTGACCAGCGCAAACTTCTGCGACTACAATGAAGACACCGGCATTGTGGGCCTCAAGGAGGCCACGACCAAGATCTGCAGCCTGCCCGCCGCTGCCAAGGGCGCCGACCGAAGCACGCCCGTGCGCGTGGACGTGTACGTGTGGCTGGAAGGCTGCGACCCCGACTGTACCAACAATCTGGCCGCCACCAGCCTGCAATCGCTGGCGCTGCGCTTTGCCGGCAAGCGTTCGTAAGGGGGCTGGACATGAGTGCTTCGAACATCAAAGACATCCTAAACTCGCGTCGTCGCATGGTTGCCGCGGCTGCATGGATGTTGGTGTTGGTAGCCGCCCTGAGCGCTGCCACCTACGCGTGGTTTAGCAATTCGCGCTACACCAACGTGACGCCCGTGGCGCACACGGTAAGCGACGAGGGCTCCGACCTGCAGATTGGCCTTTCGGCCAACGGGCCCTGGGACACAACGGCAACGCTTGCCGCCGCCGACAAGACGCTCTATCCCATCTCGACGGCAGACCTTTCCCGCTTTTGGCGCGGCACGTTCCAAAACGCCTCCGGCATCACGACCGACTACGCCGACTGCACCGCGCGGCTGGACGACTACGCCCTTTCGGGCACGCTGTACCTTAAGGGCAGCGATAGTGCTCTCAACGTGTACCTGTATCAGGGCCAGATGAGCGTGACGAACGACCCCCAGCTGCTGGCCGCGCTGCGTCTGGGCCTGGTCATTACAACTCAGTCGGGCACGCAAACGCATATCTTTACCTGCGACGATCTGGGCGACACCTCGGGCGCCACCAGTAGGCGTACCACCGCGCAAGACGGCGTGGTCGTGGCGCCCGGTGCCTCGGGCTGGACCTACACCGCCGACCCCGCGCGTGCCATAAGCGCCTACAGCATGGACGGCACCGGCGACACGCCCACGGCGCGTGCAGGCGCCACACCCATCTGCACGCTGGCCGCCAATGAGGTGGCAAGCGTTCGCTACGTTGTGTACATGGAAGGCTGCGACGCCAATTGCATCGACGAGGCTCAGGCCCGCGATGTGGTGCTGCAGCTTGCCTTTGCCGCGGCCAAGGCATAAGGGGGGCGAAGCGACATGGAAGACAAGAAGCGCATGCCAGCAGATAACCGCAAGGCCAAAACCCAGAGCGCTAGCTCCGCGGCCCCCTCCAGTGCGTCCGTCGATCGCCAGGTCCTCGAGGGCGCCGCCGTCCGCCGTCACGCCCGTCGCGCGCGTGCCTACATCGCGCTCGTTATGGTGGCGCTCGCCGCCACTTTGGGCGTCGCGACCTACGCCTGGTTTACCAACAACATGAAGGTCAACACCAACTCGGTGAGCGTGCACAGCGACACGTCCAAGCTGGTGCTAGAGCTGGGCGACGCCGATCGCGGCAGCTGGTCGCAGCAGGGCGATGCATCTCTGGCCTCCACCGCGAGCGGGGCCGTGACGCTCTACCCGGTCTCGACCTTTGACCTCAACGGCTTTGCGGCCTGCGCGCAAAACAACTCGGCCGGCGATGCCGCGGTGTTTGAGCAGGCAAAAGACAACGGCTCCACCTACTATCACGGCTGGATTGACCTGCGTCCCACCATTACGGGCACGGGCGCCAGCAAGGTTAAGGGCAAGGTGAGCCTGTATCTGGCCGAATCGCTGGTCCCGCAGGGCGCCAACGCCGAGCTGCTGCGCGCGGCTCGCGTGGGCATTAAGATCTCGAGCGGCAGCCAGGTGCTTGCCACCAACATCTTTGAGCTCGACAGTTCCGACAGCGGCCATCGCGGCGAGCATCCCACGACCGCCCCGGCTGGCCTTGCTGGCTACGCCGATGGCATGCTCCTGGGCTGGCAAAACGGCCAGCTCGCTTGCGGTGCCAACGTGACGCAGGACCCGGCCGCTTATACGCTGGACACGAGCGAGACGGCCGAGCGCCCGCAAAACTCGCTCGCCACGCTGGCGCTGGGCCAGACCTATCGCCTGGACATCTATTACTACATCGAGGGAACCGACCCCGATAGCGCCGACTACCTGCATCAAGACCCGGGCACCCTGCACCTGGCGCTCTTTGCGACCCTGGACGGTGAGTAGCCATGACGCGTAAGCAACCCGCCGCCAGCTGCACGCCCGCCACCGGCAAGCCCGCCGGCGCCGCCGCACCTGCCGACACCGACTTGCGCCGCAAGCTCACCACCACCGTGGTGCTGGTGCTGTTTGCCCTGGTGGCGATAGTCATGGCAACCTTTGCCTGGTTCTCCATCGCCGATAGCGCCAAGACCCGCATGCTCATGATTGATGCCAACGCCGACGGCTCGCTGCGCTTTGACCTGGACGAGCACTCCACGTTTGACGAATACGTCCACAGCCTGGGCTTCGACCAGATCTCGGCACGCATCGCCAGCGAAAAGGGCGTGGACATCGATGCATCCAGGCTCAAGCCCGTCACCACGAGCGACTACCAGACTTTTACCTTCGAGGACGGCTCCACCGCCGATCCCGCGACCGGCGCCTACTTGGAGTTCACGCTGCACTTTATGAGCAGTACGGACCTGCGCGTTCGCCTGACCGGGCAGGACGGCGACGGTGGCGCGTCCGGCACGCGATTTAGCTCCGACACGCAGGGCATGGCCAGCGCCATGCGCATGAGCTTTACCGCCGACGGCCACACCTGGGTCTACAACCCCAACGGAGGCGGAGGCTCGTCCGGTTCGGCCACCGTCTTTGGGCTCGACTCGGGAGTAGCGAACGCGGCCAGCGACATGTTCGACCTAATAAAAGATACGGACAAGCCGGTAACCGTTCGCATATGGCTCGAGGGAACGGACCCAAATTGCACTAATATGCTAAAGGGAGCTAACTATTCGGTTTCGATGCGCTTTGAGGGCATCGAGGAACAGTAGATATGCACGGCGGCCATCGGGCCGCGCACGACCTAGTCAGACACGGTAGTAAGGGACATCATGCAATCTGTTAAAAAGGCCGCATCCATCGCACTGAGCGTCGTCATGTGGATCATCATCCTGGTGGCGGCCCTGTACGCGTTTACCACGCTCGCCACGCGCGAGGACGGCAGCGTCTCGGACATCGCCGGCTTCACCCCGCTCGCCGTACAGTCCGACTCCATGGCGCCCACGTTTAACAAGGGCGACCTCATCGTCATCAAAAAGTGCGACACCTCCAAGCTCGAGGTGGGCGACATCGTGACGTTCCACACCATTATCGACAACGAGTACGCGCTCAACACGCACCGCATCGCCGCCATCGACGAGGTCAACGGCATGCGCAGCTTTACCACCAAGGGCGATAACAACGACGTGGCCGATTCGCACATCATCAGCGACGGCGACATCGTGGGCAAGTACGTGTTCGCGCTGCCGCAGATGGGCAAGGTCATGGACTTCCTGTCCAGCTCCATGGGCTTCCTCATTGTGATCGTGCTGCCCATGCTGCTGTTCTTTATCTACCAGGTGTATCACCTCATCGTGGTGGGCATGAACCTCAAGCGCGCTATGGCCGAGGAGGACCGCCTGGCTGCCGCGGCTGCCATCGTGGACGCCGAGGGCAAGGGCGACACTACCGTCACGGCCGATAACGCCGCCGAGCAGCTTGCCCAGGCCGAGGCCAAGCTCGAGGAGGCCCGTCGTCTGAAGGCCGAGGCCGAGGCGGCGATGAACGCGACCAAGCAGGAGGATACCGACGGTGAGTGAGTTTCTGGGATTTGCCTGGGAGCTGCTGGCAAAGGTCGTCTACAACGTCGTTGCCGTTGTGAGCTCCATCCTTAACCTGCTGGTGTTTGGCTGGGTTGAGTACTTCAACATCTTTATGACCTACTTCACCACGTTTGACCTGGTGGGCAAGATCGGCGCGATCATTCTGTTTGCCATGCTCATCGCGGTTCCCGTGCTGATCGTGGCCATTCTGGTCCACCGCTACCGCATCAACCGCCGTCTGCATCGCGACGATACGTCCAACAAGGCGCTCTATCGCGAGATCGGTCGCCTGAACAAGCAGGTGCTCGACCTCATGGACGAGAAGAACAAACTGCTGGCGCTCAAGGTCAATGCCATGGGCGGCACCAAGCAGATTCCGTACGTGGGCGCCTCGGCCCTGGCCGACGACCATCTGCCCACGGTGGGCAACGTGGTGGGCGCCGCTACGGGTGCCGCTGCGGGCGAGGGCGCCGCGGCGACGGCCGTCATGTCGGGCAACGCGTCGCTCGCGCTCGACGGTGCGGGCGTCAAGGATGCCGCGGCCGCCATGGCCAAGGCGACCGTCGAGGCCAAGACCCTTGCCGAGGAAAAAGAAATCGCCCAGGCCAACCGCTTCCCCAAGCTGTCCCTGGTGGACCTTAAGTACCGCGACTGGGAATCGCCGGTCTACGACGATGCCATCTCGCTGGAGGACTTTGTCGACAGCTTCCGCGCGTTTGCGTGCAGCCAGATGAAGCTCTACTACACGCCCGAGATCATCCGCCGCTTTGTGGCCGGCATGGCCGCCTCCAAGCTGCTGATCCTGGAGGGCATCTCGGGTACCGGTAAGACGTCGCTGCCCTACAGCTTTAGCCGTTACCTGGACAACCCCGCGACCATCGTGTCTGTGCAGCCGAGCTTTCGCGATCGCACCGAGGTGCTGGGCTACTTTAACGAGTTTTCCAAGCGCTTTAACGAGACCGAGTTCCTCCGCGCCGTGTACGAGGCGGGCCTTCGCCAGGACCCATCTATGATCGTGCTCGACGAGATGAACCTCGCCCGCGTGGAGTACTACTTTGCCGAGATCCTGTCGGTGCTCGAGATGCCCAGCCACGACGAGTGGGTACTCGATTTGGTCCCCACCCAGTGGGCCGCCGACCCCAAGGCTCTGCACGACGGCAAGCTCACCATCCCCGACAGCCTGTGGTTCATCGGCACGGCCAACAACGACGACTCCACCTTTACCATCACGGACAAGGTATACGACCGCGCGATCCCCATCGAGCTCAACGAGCGCGCCGATGCGTTTGAGTGCGAGCCGCACGAGCGCGTGCACGTGACGGCCGACCACCTGCAGTATCTGTTCCAAAAGGCCAAGGTCGAGTACGTGATCGACGAGGAGCTGCTCCAGAAGATGCACAAGCTGGACCAGTACCTGCAGACTCGCTTTAAGCTGGCCTTTGGTAACCGTATCATCAAGCAGATGTACGACTTTATCCCCGTGTACGTGGCGTGCGGCGGCACCGAGCTGGGCGGCATGGACTACATCATCGCCCGCAAGGTGCTCAAGAAGTTTGAGTCCATGAACGTGAGCTTTGTGCGCGATGAGATGAAGGGCCTGATCGAGTACATCGAGAAGACCTTTGGCGAGGGCGGCCTGCCCGATTCCGTCATGTACCTGCAGCGGATCCAGAATTTCTACTAATGCCGTAAGCACGGGGTGCGGGGCGCAGGTGCGTCGCTCCCCGCTCTTTCCCGATCGATCCAATCTATGGAGTAACCCATGTCCGAGACCATTCAGGACCTCTATACCAGCTTCTCCGAGCAGATGGAGCCTATCCAGGAGGACAGCCGCTACTTCCGCTATCTGTTTGAGATGGCGCAGGCCTCGGGCACCACGATCGAGCAGCAGCGCGAGGAGCTCGTCAAGGTGGTGGACGAGGAGTGGATCAGCATGATCGAGGACTCGCTCGACGCCATCAACACCATCATTGAAAAGCCGCGCCGCTTTATCACCACCGAGGAAGAGGTGGTGCCGGTCTCGCTCGCTAAAAAGATCAGCGCCGACAGCGTCCGTCATCTGAGCCAGAACACGCAGTTCCTGGCGCCGAGCGAGGACGGCGGCGTCCATCCAACGCGCATCCTCAACGTCAATACCGTTGAGACGTACGACCTGTACGAGAACCGCTTTATCTACCACCTGATTCAGCGCCTGCTGACGTTTGTGGACAAGCGCACCGACGTGATCTTTTGGTCGACGGGCAACGAGATCCGCAACCGCTTTAAGATGCACAGCAAGATCGACGATGCGTACGAAGAGATCGAGTACAACGTCGAGATGACGGTCAAGAACCACCAGAGCTTTGCCGAGAACGATGCCGACAACATGGACGTCTTTATGCGCATCGACCGCGTGCGCCGCCTGGTCATGGCGCTGCGCGGTGCGTCGTTCTGCCAGATCATGAACGGCTGCAGCGCGGTCCGCAGCCCCATTCAGCGCACCAACCTCATCATGAAGGACCCCAACTACCGCAAGTGCTACCAGCTGTGGCAGTTTATGGAGCGCTACGACAAGGTGGGATACAACATCGACGTGCAGCAGCAGGCGCTGGCGTTCGATGACGAGTACATGGTGCAGATGTACACCAACCTCATCAACAACTACACCGTCTTTAAGAGCCTGACCGATGACGAGCGCAACCTGCAGGAGCTTGAGAGCGTGCAACACGCGCCGGTGGCGCCCAAGTTTATTAAGGAGATTAAGGAAGAGCAGGTCGATAGTCCTGATCTGCCCGATGTTGAGGTCCGGCGCGTGTTTGTGGAGGAGGTCACGCAGGCCCAGCTCGACGCCGAGCAGGCGCTGGCCGAGGCT
Organism: uncultured Collinsella sp.; assembly: GCA_900546115.1. Taxonomy (GTDB): domain Bacteria; phylum Actinomycetota; class Coriobacteriia; order Coriobacteriales; family Coriobacteriaceae; genus Collinsella. The sequence continues at coordinate 23,005 of URBQ01000022.1, read as the reverse complement.
CGCGAGCAGATTGAGGAGCTGCAGGGGCAGCTGAAGTCCTGGAAGGTGCAGACACACGCGCTGACCGACGAGCGCGACGACCTGGCCGACGAGCTGGACGAGGCAAAGACGCGTGAGCTGGCGTTGACGCAGCGCGCACAGATTGCCGAGGCCGATGCCGAGGAGCTGCGTGGCTCGCTGGAGGATGTCGAGGCCGGCAAGAAGGCTGCCGAGGATGCTGCCGTTGAGGCACGCTCGACCGCGGCGGCGCAGCTTGAGCGGATGCGCGCCGAGGCCGATGCCGAGGTCTCAGTCGCCCGCGCCGACGCAGATGCTAGGGTCGCGGCTGCCGAGCAGGCTGCTGCCGAGCAAGTCGCGCGGGTCAAGAGCGAGTCCGCCGCAGCCCTGGCCGCCAAGACGGCCGCCGATGCCGCCGAGCTGCAGGCCGCCAAGGACGCCGCCGCAGCCGAGCTTGCCGGTGTGCGCGAGGCGTCTGCCAAGGAGCTCGCCGAGGTGCATGCCAAGCTGGACGCCGCCAAGCTGCAGATCGAGGAAGTGCGGCTGGCGGCCGAGCGCGATGCCCGTGCCGCGCAGGAGACTGCCGACGTCGCCGCGGCCGAGGCGGAGCAGAAGCTCGCCGACACCGTTGCCGCGGCCGAGGAGAAGGTTTCCGCTGCTCAGCAGGCAGCCGATGCCGCGATCGACGCCGCGCGTGCGGCCGCCGATTCTGCCGTCGAGCAGGCTACGGTGGACGCCAGCGAGAAGGTCGCCGCAGCCGCTGCCGAGCGCGATGCCGCCGTGCGTGCCGCCGAGGAGGCTCGTGCCGACGCCGACGCGCGTGCCGCCGCAGCCGAGCTTGCGGCAGGGGAGCGCATCGAGCAGGAAGTCGCCGCCGTCCGTGCCGCTTGCGAGCGCGAGGTCGAAGCTGCTCGCGCGGAGATGCAGCAGCGCCTGGACGCGCTGGCGCAAGAGCTGGAGCGGGCCGAGCGCAACCGTGAGCGTGCCGAGCGCCGTGCCGAGGGCAACAGCCTGTCGCGCTATCTGCTGGCCCGCTTGCGCGGCGAGGCTGGCGAGGGCGTGGTCGCCGCGCCTGACGAGGATGGCGCTTCTGCGGCGGATGCCACCGAGGGCGAGGTCGCTGCCGACCCCGAGACTTCCGCAAAGGACGACGACAAGTGATGAAGCACGTGCTCCGCGTGATCAACGTGCTGGCGACCGTGGTGATCCTGGTCGCCTTTGTGGTGTTGCTGCGCACGGTGTTCACGCCCGCCGGCGAGATCCCCACCATCATGGGCTATGGCTTTATGCGCACGCTGACCGGTTCGATGGAGCCGGCGATTCCCGTGCACTCGTTTATCGTCGTTGATACCGGCGACGGCCAGGCCTATCAGGTGGGCGACATCATCACCTTCCATTCGTCCGATGACGCGCTGGAGGGTTCGCTCAACACGCACCGCATCGTTGCCGTGGAGGCCGCCGCCGACGGCGCCCCGATCTACCGCACCAAGGGCGATGCCAATCCGGTCGAGGATGCCGCGCCCGTGCCCGCCGCCGACGTGGTGGGCCGCGTGGTCTTTGTCTCGGCAGGCCTGGGCGTTGTGGTGTCGCTGCTCACCAATCCGCTGCTGTTCTTTCCGCTCATCGTGGTGCCGCTGATCGTGCTGCTGGTGCTCGAAATTCGCCATATGGTCAAGACCACGCAAGAGGTGGCGCGCGCTGAAGACGAGGCTGCCCTGCGCGCGGCTGTGGAGCAGATTCGCGAAAAGCGCCGCCGCGAGCAGGAGAGCCAGGACAGCGCCAAGGAGCAGGTCGACGGTGAGGATGCCCAGGGAAGCGCGGAGGCCGACCCCGGCGCCCCAGACGATCCCAACCGCTCGGCATAGCTCTTCGGTGCCTTTCGTCCCTGCAATTTGGATGCTCGTAGATGTTCCGAATCGACCGCATTTCCGTATCAATATTCGTGCTACAGTTTGAGCGCTTTGTTGCCAATTGATTTCTGGGGAGTGGAATGGAACAGGAGCGCACAGCGCAGCGTGCACGTAAAAAGGCTTCGGTGCCGATGACGGCGGCGGCCGATTTTGTCGTGCCCGAGGGAACTGACGAGCTGAGCCGCAGCACCCGCCGCGCATGGCGCGACCGCCTCAACGATGCCCAGACGCGCAAGATGGCCCTGGGCACGCTCGCCGCGTTTGCCGGCGGTACGTTTTGGGGTTTTTCTGGCACCAGTGCCAGCTACCTCTTTGACGTGTGCCATATCGAGACATTTTGGCTGATGAGCGTGCGCCAAGTTATCGCTGGCCTGCTCTTTATGTTCGTCGTGCTCAGAAAAGATCGCGACCGCCTGGTCAGGCTGTGGACCACCCCTGCCGATCGCAAGCAGCTCATCCTATTTACGATCTTTGGCCTGCTGTTCAACCAGCTTTGCTATCTGTCAGCCGTGCGTCTGACCAACGCGGGCACCGCGACCGTCTTTCAGTGTCTGCAGCTGGTGGTAGTCATGGGGTATGCCTGCGTCACCGCGCATCGACTGCCGCGCACGCGCGAGGCGCTTGGCATTTTGCTCGCCTTGGGCGGAACGTTTTTAATTGCCACGGGCGGCGACCCTAGTACGCTCAGTATCTCGCCAATGGGCCTGCTCGCGGGCCTTTTGTGCGCAGTGGGCGGTGCCTGCATAGCAATCATCCCTGCCGGAATCCTCAACAAATACGGCAGCTCGGTCGTCACGGGCTCGGCCATGCTTTCGGCGGGAATCGTGATGAGTATCTTTACCCAGCCGTGGGCGCACATGCCGGCGCTCGGCCCCTCGGGTGTCGGCGCGCTCGCGATATTTATTGTGGTGGGGTCGTTCTTCGCCTATATGTTCTACATGCAGGGCGTTAAGGAGATTGGCTCGGTGCGCGCGAGCCTTCTTGGAACCATGGAGCCGGTTTCGGCCACCATCACCAGCGCCCTTATGCTGGGAACGGTGTTTTTGCCCACCGACCTGGCAGGTTTTGCCATGATTATCGCGATGGTGTTTTTGACGGTGTAGCTGGCGCCAAGACGGAAAAGGTGTTGTGCCACATTTTCGCCAATTGATGTCCGTGTCTGGAGTTTAGCTGTCGATGCCCAAAATGCCATAAACTAGTAACGTTATGGACTTTTTCATTGCGACTCAATTGCGAGGATTTCTTTATGGCTGGTAATCACTTTAAGGACAGCGATAGCGGCCGTCCTGCAGTTCCGCCGCGCCCGAACGGGGCTGGTAAGGCCGGCACGCCGGGCGGCGCTGGACAGGGCGGTTCCGGTAAGCGCGTGTCCCCGGGCGAGACGGCGATGTTTACCGCTCTGTACGAGCAGTCTCAAAAGGCAAAAAAGACCGGCCGTGCAAGAGGGAATGTCTTTGCGGGCGGTGCAACCTCTACGTCGCAGCCGAGCGGGGCTCCTTCGGCACCTGCGAACAACGCAGGCGCTGCCAACGCCGCAAATGCCGCCGGCAACGTTAATGCCGGCAAGGCCGCCAACAATACTCCCTCTGCCGGTGGCGCGGGGCTTACGGGTAACCTTGGCACGATTTACACCGGTGCCTCCGAGACTGGCACGTTCGCCCGCCTGGATGATAGCGGTGCCCAGTTTGCGGGCTCGGGTTCCAAGGAAGATTATTACGATTTTGGCTTGAACTACGGTAGCGACGCTTCGTCGAGTTCGACCTCTGACGGTCTGGTCCGTCATCGCCATCGCAAGGGCGAACGCAAAAAGCGTCACACCGGCGCCATTATTGCCGCTGTAGTCGCGGTGCTTCTCGTTGCGCTTGGCGCAAGCGGCTTTATGCTGCTTAACTCGGCAAAGACCGTAAAGAGCGAAGCGAAGGAGGCTGTCGAGATCGTCGGTGGCCTTAAGGACAAGGTCACGTCGGGCGATTTTTCGACGCTGCCTGACGACGCGAAGAAGATCGATGAGCTCTGCGACAGCATGAAGGCGGAGACTTCGAGCCCGCTGTGGACGGCGGCTTCGTTTATCCCGGTGTATGGCAGCGATATCAATGCGGCCCGCACCATGATTGATGCCCTGTCCGATGTCTCGAGCAACGCGCTGGTTCCCATGGCCGACAACCTTTCGCAGGCCACGCCCGGCAAGTTGTTTCAGGACGGCATGATTAACGTGTCCGCGCTGCAGGCCGTTGCCGATTCGCTTTCCGATAGCTCCAAGGTGTTCAAGAGCGCCAACGAGAAGGTCCAGGGCATTGGCGATACTCATATTTCCCAGGTGACCGAGCTGGTCGATAAGGCCAAGGACGGCTTTGCCACCCTCAACGGCGCGGTTGACGCGGCGGAGAAGGTCGCCCCCGTCCTTCCCCAGATGCTCGGCGCCAACGGCCAGACGCGCAACTACCTTATGTACGCCATGAACAACGTCGAGATTCGTGCTTGCGGCGGCTTTGGCGGTTCACAGGGCCTGATTTCGGTCACTGACGGCCAGATGTCGATTGGCGAGTTTGTTCCCCGCATTGGACTCAGCGAGGATGAGGCAGTCGAGAGCGTCGACGAAGAGGATGAGGCGCTGTTCGGCAACCACAGTAACCTGTACAACTCGGGCAATACCTATTCGCCTGATTGGCCCCGCAACTCGCAGCGTGTCGCCGCGCTGTGGAAGTCCCAGTATGGACAGGACGTTGATGGCGTCATCGGTATCGACCCGGTGTTCCTGCAGTATCTGCTGGGCCTGGTCGGTAACGTGTCGCTGCCCGACGGAACGGTTGTCGACGGCACCAACGCCGCAAAGGTCCTCATGCACGATGTGTACTGGAACTATCCGGTCGAGGAGTCTGACGGCATCTTTGCATCCGTCGCCAGCGCTGCCTTCGACAAGATCCTTGGCGGTATCGGCGATGTCGATGTTACGAAGCTTGTCAGCGCCGTTGAGCGCGGTGCCGAAGAAGGCCGCCTGATCGCTTGGATGAGAAACGATGATGAGCAGAATGCCATCAAAGAGACGGGCATTGACGCTTCGCTGCCCGATCCGGATGATCCGAGTGCCGATCCCGTTGCCGGCGTTTACTTTAACAACCTGAGCTTCTCCAAGCTCGACTGGTATCTGAACGCCGACACGCAGATTGGCCAGGGTGTGAAGAACGGCGACGGCACGTGCTCCTATCGCATCACCGTTACCCTGACGAACATCATGACGCAGGAGGAGGCCGGCAAGCTGCCCGACTACGTCGCGGCGAGCGCGCCCGATGCCGCGCGCGACGACGAGCGTCTGAATGTCTCACTGTTTGCCCCGACGGGCGGCAACATCAGTGACCTTACGGTTGAGGGCACCCAGTTTGGTCTTGGCGCCGCTACGTGGCATGGAATCCCCTTCTATTCGGGTACCGTTGACCTGCATGCTGGCGAGACGACGACGATCACGTATACGCTGACCACGTCGGCCGAGGCGGGGGACAAGCCGCTTACGCTGCGTCAGACTCCTACATGCCAGGCGGCTCGCGACAGCGCGTCGGCGTAGGGTTTTTCTGGTAGCGCAGATAATCGAGTACCATTTTGGGGCGGACAGGCAATCTGTCCGCCCCTATTTTGTAAGGAGAGCGCATGAAGTACTTTGGCACCGACGGCTTTCGCGGTGAGGCCAACGTTGGGCTGACGGTAGAGCACGCTTATAAGATTGGCCGTTTTGTGGGCTGGTATTACGGCGCCAACCGCGAGCGCAAGGCGCGCGTCATCGTGGGCAAGGACACCCGTCGCTCGAGCTATATGTTTGAGGCGGCGCTGGTGAGCGGCCTGGTCGCGAGCGGTGCGGACGCCTATATGCTGCACGTGATCCCCACGCCGGGCGTGGCGCATCAGACCGTGGAGGGCTGCTTCGATTGCGGCATCATGATCAGTGCGAGCCACAACCCGTTTTGCGATAACGGCATTAAGCTTGTCAACAGCGACGGCTTTAAGATGGACGAGGACGTGCTGGAGCTCATCGAGGACTATATCGATGGCAAGAGCGAGGTGCCGCTGGCAACGGGCAATCACATCGGCGCCACGGTGGACTACATGCAGGGTCGCAACCGCTATATTGCCTCGCTCATCGCAAGCGCGAACTTTTCGCTGCAGGGCGTTAAGATCGGCATCGACTGCGCCAACGGCTCGGCATCCTCGGTGGCCAAGCCGGTGTTCGACGCACTGGGTGCCGACGTGCGCGTGATCAGTGCCGCGCCCGATGGTTTTAACATCAACGTCGACTGTGGCTCCACGCATATGGAGCGCCTGCAGCGCCACGTGGTGGAGCAGGGCCTGGACGTGGGTTTTGCCTACGACGGCGATGCCGACCGCTGCCTGGCCGTGGATGAGCGCGGCCGTGTGGTCGACGGCGACCAAATCCTGTACGTGTGCGGCGTGTATCTGAACAAGCACGGTCGCCTTTCGGGCGGTACCGTGGTGCCGACGATCGCCAGCAACTTTGGCCTGGTCAAGTCGCTGGAGCTTGCCGGCCTGAGTGCCGTGACCAGCGGCGTGGGCGACCGTCATGTGTATGCCAAGATGCGCGAGGGCGGCTACAGCCTGGGCGGCGAGCAGACGGGCCATACGATCTTTGGCGATATCGAGCGCACGGGCGACGGCATTATGACCTCGCTGCGCGTGATGGAAGTGATTCGTGCCGAGCGCGAGACGCTCTCGCAGCTCACGGCTCCGTGCAAGCTGCTGCCGCAGGCGCAGGTGGCCGTGCACGTGGCGGACAAGGACGCCGCGCTCGAGAACATGGGCGTGCAGAACGCCATCGCCGAGGCCGAGGCTGCGCTGGCAGGCGATGGCCGCGTACTGGTGCGCAAGAGCGGAACCGAGTCGGTGATCCGCGTTTTGGCCGAAGCCCCCGACCAAGCCGCCGCCGACGCCGCCATGAAGCGCATCGCCAACGCGCTCGAGTCTCTGTAGTTACGCGGTTTTACCAAACCGCGTAACTACTCGACGCTGCAAACGCCCCTAAGCGGCAATCTGACGTTCAATTTCAAGGGCGCGACCAGAAGGTCAGCGCCCTTTCATTTCACGTCACCTTGCTCGCTTAGGGTCGTTTTCGCTGACGTTGCCAAGACATTGGCGTCAACATAGTTGGCGTTGGCGATGGCGTGCTGGTCAATCCTTACAGCTCGTACAGTGTGGTGAACTTGTCCTGCAGGTAGCTGCAGTAGTAGCGGGCATCGAACGCCATGCCGCAGGCGCCCTTGATGAGCTCCGGCGCGTCCTTGGCGCGGCCCCACTGCCAAATGTGCTCGCCCAGCCAGGCGCGGACGGGTGCCAAATCGCCGCTCGCACAGGCGCCGTTGAGGTCGACACCGTCGCGGCACATGGCCGGCACAAACATGGCATCGTAGGCGCTACCCAGCGCATACGTGGGGAAGTAGCCAAACGAACCGCCGCTCCAGTGCGTATCCTGCAGGCAGCCGCGCGTGTCGTCGGGAACGGGAATGCCCAGGTACTCATCCATGAAGCGATTCCAAAGCGCGGGGATATCCTTGGCTGTGGCCTCGCCGGCAAACAGCATGCGCTCGATCTCGTAGCGCACCATAACGTGCAGCGGATAGGTGAGCTCGTCGGCCTCGGTGCGGATCAGCGAAGGCTGCGCGATGTTCACGGCGCGGTAGAGCGTGTCCTCGTCGACGTCGCCGTAGACCTCGGGCGCGTGGCGGCGCAGTACCTCAAGCAGCGGGCCCATAAAGGCGCGGCTGCGGCCCACGGTGTTCTCGAAAAAGCGGCTCTGGCTCTCGTGGATGCCCATGGAGGTGCCACCTTCAAGACAGGTGCGCGCATAGGCAGGATTGACGCCCAGCTCGTACATGGCGTGGCCCGCCTCGTGGATGATGCTGTAGACGTTGGAGATGCAGTCGTCCTCGTAGATGTGCGTCGCGATGCGCGCGTCGCCCACGGCAAAGCCCTCGCTAAACGGGTGCTCGGTAAAGGCAAGCGTGGTGTCGTTCAGGTCCAGGCCGACGAGCTTCATAAGGTCGAAGCTCATGGCGCGCTGGGCGGCCTCGGGCACGCGGGCGTGCAAAAAGTCGGCAGCGGGCTGCTGGCCGCGCTCGCCGATGGCGTGCACGAGCGGCACGACCGTCGCCTTGACCTCATCGCAAAACGCGTCGAAGCTCTTGGTGGAAAGGCCGCGCTCGTACTGGTCGAGCCAAACGTCGTATGGGTCGCGCTTGGGGTCCATGAGCTCGGCCTGATGCTTAAGCTGGGCGACGATTCTATCCACATAGGGTTCAAAGCTCGCCCAGTCATTGGCCGTCTTGGCCTTGTGCCACACGGCATCGGCCTCGCAGGTGAGCCTGGTCCAGGCCTCGGCCTCCTCGGTGGGAATGGCGCTTGCCTCGCGCTGGTCGCGGCCGAGCACACGGATCTCGTCGAGCAGCTGCGGGTCGTCGATCTTGCCTCCGGTGACGGTCTCGCGTGCCAGCGAGCGCACAAGTTCGACAGACTTTTCGCTGGTCAGCAGCTTGTGATGCTCGCCGGCAAGGGTGCCCATGGCGTCGGCGCGGGCCGCGGCGCCGTTGGCGGGGGCAATCGTCGCGCCATCGAACTCGGCAATCTTGAGCAGGTACTCGCGGGTCCACAGTTTGCCTTCGAGCTTGCGGAATTTTTTGACGGCCTTATCGACCTTCATGCCTTTGGATGTCTTGCCCGCTGCAGGCTCGGCCTTCTTATCGAGTTTCTTTCCCATACCATATCCTTGATCTCGTGAGCCGAGCGCCTCGGGTGGGCGCGCGGCCAGTTTGCACAGCTACCCGCCTTGTACCCAGCACGAACAAAACGGAACGCGGCGATACGACCACACAATGTGGTATCCTGTAGCCCAATGCGTTGACGGAGAGGGTTTTGCCCGCCGCGTCGCCGGCAAGAGAGGGAAGGTCATGGGCTGCAAGCCTTCCTGCGGTGACAAGGGCCAAGCGTTCACTCCCGAGCAGCGACCTCAACGGGCACGCGGCTAGCGGCGGCGAAGCCCCAGTAGGGAAGCCGTGAGCCTCGCGATAAGGGGCGCAGAGTGGGCACGGCGGGCCAGACATCCGCCGCGTCAAACAAGGTGGTACCGCGGAATTCAACCGTCCTTGGGCAATGCACATGCCCGAGGACGGTTTTTTTATTACCGAACCGGGCCGCGTTTTCACAACGCCAGACGGCGGCAGCCGCCTCGGCAAACGGAGAGCGCGAGAGACGAAAGGGAAGACATGAGTCTGATTGATGATCTGGTCAAACTCGAGGAAGAGGCCAAGGAGCTCGTCGCAGGCGCCGACGACGCAGCCAAGCTCGAGGCTGCGCGCGTTGAGCTGCTCGGCCGCAAGGGCCGCATCACCGGCCTGATGCGCATGATGGGCAAGCTCGCCCCCGAGGATCGTCCCGTGATGGGCAAGCGAGCCAACGAGATGCGCCAGCTGATTGAGGGCATGCTCGACGAGCGCACCACCGAGATGAAGGCCGCCGCCCTCAAGCGCGCACTGGAGCACGACGCCGTCGACATCACGCTGCCGGGCATCCGTCCGCAGATCGGCCACCAGCACCTGATCAAGCAGATTATCGAGGAGGCCGAGGACATCTTCTGCGGCATCGGCTACACCGTCGAGTCCGGCCCCATGGTCGACACCTCCTACTACAACTTCACCGCGCTCAACGCCCCCATGGATCACCCGAGCCGCTCGGCCCGCGATACCTTCTACGTGGTCGACAACAACCCCGGCAGCGTCGCGCACCCCGAGGCTCACGCCCACGGCGAGTCCGACGTGCTGCTGCGCACCCAGACTTCGGGCGTGCAGATCCACACTATGGAGTCGCAGAAGCCGCCCATCTACATGATCTGCCCGGGCACCGTCTACCGTCCCGACACGGCCGATGCCTGTCACCTGCCGCAGTTCAACCAGATCGAGGGCCTGGTCGTCGACGAGGGCATTACCTTTGGCGACCTTAAGGGCACGCTCGACTACTTTGTTAAGTGCATGTTTGGCGAGGACCGCAAGACGCGCTATCGCCCACACTTCTTCCCCTTCACCGAGCCCAGCTGCGAGGTGGACGTGAGCTGCCACGTGTGCGGCGGCAAGGGCTGCAACTTCTGCAAGCACAGCGGCTGGATCGAGATCCTGGGCTGCGGCATGGTCGACCCCAACGTCCTGATCAACTGCGGCATCGACCCCGAGAAGTACACCGGCTTCGCCTTTGGCATTGGCGCCGAGCGCGTCGCGGCCCTGCGCTACGACCTGCCCGACCTCAGAACGCTCATGACTGGCGATATGCGTTTCTTGAATCAGTTCTAGGCTGCGGCTTGCCCAAGCACGGCACCTCGGCGCTCATTCGTCGCTTGCGTACCAAAGTACGCGGCACTCCTCTTTCGGGCCGATCTGCCGCACTTGGACAACCCTCGCTTTGTAAGGAATGTTCACAAAGTTGAAGTTTCCACCTGCATCTCTTCGCAGGCTTTCAGTATGAAAGGAGAGCTAGATGCGTGTTTCTTACGACTGGCTCAAGACCATGATCGATATTCCGGAGGATCCCAAGACCCTTTCGGACGAATATATCCGTACCGGCACCGAGGTCGAGGCGATCGACACCGTGGGCGAGTCCTTCGACCACGTGGTGACCGCCAAGGTGCTCACCAAGACCCCGCACCCCGATAGCGACCACATGTATGTGTGCTCGGTCGATGTGGGCGACAAGAACCTCGATGCCGACGGCAATCCCGCTCCGCTGCAGATCGTCTGCGGCGCGCAGAACTTCGAGGCCGGCGACCACATCGTCACGGCCATGATCGGCGCAGTTCTGCCCGGCGACGTCAAGATCAAGAAGAGCAAGCTTCGCGGCGTCGTGTCCATGGGCATGAACTGCTCCGCGCGCGAGCTTGGCCTGGGCGGCGACCACTCCGGCATCATGATCCTGCCCGAGGATACGCCCTGCGGCATGCCGTTTGCCGAGTACGTGGGCTCGAGCGACACCGTGCTCGACTGCGAGATCACGCCCAACCGTCCCGATTGCCTGTCCATGATCGGCATGGCCCGCGAGACCGGTGCCATCTTCGACCGCGATTTCCACGTTGAGCTGCCTGCCATCAAGGCCGAGGCCGGCCGCGCGACCGATGACGAGCTTTCCGTTGAGATTGCCGACGAGGGCCTGTGCGACCGCTATGTCGCTCGCATCGTGCGCAACGTGAAGGTCGGCCCGTCGCCCGACTGGATGGTCAAGCGCCTCAACGCCCTGGGCGTGCGCCTGCACAACAACATCGTCGACATCACCAACTATGTGATGATGCTCACCGGTCAGCCGCTGCACGCCTTTGATCTGTCAACCTTTGCCGAGCGCGAGGGCAGGCGTCGCGTGGTGGTTCGCGCTGCCCAGCGGGACGAGAAGTTTACGACCCTCGACGGCGAGGAGCGCACGCTCGACGCCGGCATGGGCCTCATCACCGACGGCGAGCGCCCCGTGGCGTTGGCCGGCGTTATGGGCGGCATGGATTCCGAGATCGAGGACGACACCGTCGACGTGATGGTCGAGAGCGCCTGCTTCAACGCCGGTCGCACCTCGCACACCAGCCGCGATCTGTCGCTGATCTCCGACGCCTCCATCCGCTTTGAGCGTCAGGTCGACGAGACCGGCTGCGTGGATGTGGCCAACGTGGCCTGCGCGCTCATCGAGGAGATTGCCGGCGGCGAGGTTGCTCCCGGCTATGTGGACGTGTTCCCCGCGCCCAAGACCATCGACAGCATTAAGCTGCGCCTAGCCCGCGTGCACGCCATCTGCGGTGCCGACATCGAGCCCGACTTTATCGAGCGTTCGCTCACCCGTCTGGGCTGCACCGTCGAGCGCGAGGGCGAGGACTTTATGGTCACCCCGCCGAGCTTCCGTCCCGACCTGCCGCGCGAGATTGACCTGATCGAGGAGGTCCTGCGCCTGTGGGGCATGGGCCGTGTGACGGCGACCATCCCGGCTGCCAAGAACCACATCGGCGGTCTGACCCGCGAGCAGAAGCTCACCCGCAAGGTCGGCGAGATCCTGCGCGCTTGCGGCCTCAACGAGACCACGACCTTTGGCTTTGCCGCCCCGGGCGACCTGGAGAAGATCGGCATGTCCACCGAGGGCCGCGGTTGCCCCGTGGTGCTCATGAATCCGCTGGTAGCCGAGCAGACCGAGATGCGTCGTTCGCTGCTGCCGGGCCTGCTGCAATCCGTGGCCTATAACGAGGCCCACGGCACGCCCAACGTGCACCTGTACGAGGTCGGCAGCCTGTTCCACGGTCGCGAGAACGCCAGCCTGCCCAAGGAGACCAAGTCCGTGGCGGGTGTGCTCTCGGGCCAGTGGAGCGAGCAGTCCTGGAACATGAAGTACCGCAAGCTGCGCTTCTTCTTTGGCAAGGGTATTGTCGAGGAGCTGCTCGCCCAGCTGCGCATCGAGAAGGTTCGCTTCCGTCCCGTCGAGGGCGAGAGCTATGCCTTCCTGCAGCCGGGTCGTGCTGCCGAGGTGCTCTCGGGCGGTACCGTGCTGGGCTGGGTTGGCGAGATCCACCCCGAGGCGCGCGAGGCTATGGGCATTGACGAGGTCGTCGTCGCCTTTGAGCTCGACCTGGACAAACTGATCAAGGGCGCCCGCAACCAGGAGAACTACCGTGAGTTCTCGCAGTACCCGGCCGTTGAGCACGACCTCGCTATCGTGGTCGACAACACTGTGACCTGCGAGGATCTTGAGCGTCGTATTACGAGTGCCGGAGGCAAGCTGCTCGAGGGCGTGCGCCTGTTCGACGTCTACCGCGATCCCATCCGCATCGGTGCGGGCAAGAAGTCCATGGCCTTCGCGCTTACGTATCGCTCCGACGACCACACGCTTACCAGCGAAGAGGTCGAGAAAGCGCACCAGAAGATTGTCACCAAGGTATGCAAAGGCGTAAACGGCGAGGTCCGCGGCTAGGGCTTGCGATGGGGGGCGTAGGGCCTGATGGCGGTTGCTGCGGAGCTCTGCGCGACCGCGGTGTTCGGAATAAGGCATCGCTGACCCTGCATATATGACACGCGCATTACAAAACGGCGTGCTGCTTTTGTGGCGGCGCGCCGTTTTGCTATCATAGCCTGCGGCGTGTTACGAATCATCTAGCTCGTAACACTGATGAAATGGTTCAAGCGGCGCTGCAATCCCATGTGCCGGCAACCGGGAGGCGTATATGCACATTCCAGATAACTACCTGTCCCCGCAGACCGATGCCGTTATGGCGGTGGCGATGGTGCCCGTATGGGTCCACTGCATCAAAAAGGTGCGCGCCACGCTCGATCGCGAGCATATGGCGTTCTTGGGCATCTGCGCCGCGTTCTCCTTCTTGCTCATGATGTTCAACGTGCCGCTGCCCGGCGGCACCACTGGTCACGCCGTTGGCGGCGCGCTCATCGCGCTGCTGCTGGGCCCCGAGGCTGCGGCTATCGCTGTCTCGGTCGCGCTGGCGCTGCAGGCGCTGCTGTTTGGCGACGGCGGCGTTCTGTCGTTTGGCGCCAACTGCTTTAACATGGCCTTTGTGCTGCCGTTTGTCGCTGCTATCGTGTTCCGTGCGCTCAACAGCCGTCTGCACGACAAGAGCTGGGGCACCTCGGTTTCTGCCGTCGTGAGCGGTTGGGTCGGCCTGTGCCTGGCGGCCCTGTGCGCGGCAATCGAGTTTGGTATTCAGCCGATGCTTTTTACCAACGCTTCGGGCGCGCCGCTGTACTGCCCCTTCCCGCTGTCCGTGGCTATTCCGGCCATGTTGATTCCGCATATGCTGGTTGCCGGCGTGATCGAGGGCGTGGCGACGGCCGCCATCTACGGTTTCATTAAGAAGACGGCGCCGAGCATCATTGTCGGGCCCGAGGCCGTCGATGGCCAACTTGCTGCCGAGGGCGTTGCCGCCAAGAAGACCTCGCTGGTCCCCACGCTCATCCTGGTTGCCGTGCTTGTCGTAGCAACACCGCTGGGCCTGCTGGCCACGGGTGACGCCTGGGGTGAGTGGGACGCCGAGGGCGCCGCGACCGCCGTTCAGGAGGCTGGCGATGACAGCCTGCAGGCTTCGGTCGGTCTCGATACCCCGACCTTTGCCGATGCCCTGCCCACGGGCGATTATCTGCAGGCCTATTCCGAGGAGCAAAGCCTTGGCTTTGCCGGCCAGGCTGCCATGTATATCCTTTCCGGTGTGATTGGCGTGGCGGTGCTCACCATCGCATTTCGCCTGGTCGCGCTGACGGTTAAGGAAAACTGAGCGCATGCAGATGGTCGAGCTGCCTAGCTGGCTTGCGGTCGAGCAGCGTTACGAGCCCGCGGGGGCTCGGCATCGTGTGATGCAAAAGAACGTCCTGCACCTGGCGAGCCTGCTTGAGCGGGTTCGCCTGGGTGGAGGCGCGCACGAGGGCGGGTCGATGGTCGACTGCGCCCTTTCTTGCGTTTCGGCTCCGGTGCGCCTGGTGGGGATGTTCGTCTGCGTCCTGTGCGTGTGCCTGACGCAAAGCCCGCTGTACCTGATGCTGATGGCGGCTATCGCGCTGGTGTTGGTCGCGGTGCGCCCCGCACGCGGGCTGCGTGCGACCTTTGTACCGGCGCTCGGCGCCACGGGGCTTGCGGTGGTTCTGGCACTGCCTGCCCTGCTGCTGGGCGCGTCTGCCGCGGGCGCCATGCTCAAGATCGCGCTCAAGACTTTCATTAATGTGTCGCTGGTGCTGGGTGTTTCGTGGACGCTTACCTGGAGCCGCATGTCGGCGGCGCTCAAGACGCTACGTCTGCCCGACGAAGTTATCTTTACGTTTGATATAGCGCTCAAGCACATCGAGGTGCTGGGTCGCACGGCGCACGATCTGTGCGAATCGGTCATGCTGCGCAGTGTGGGTCGTGCGCCTGCGGGTTTTTCGCGCACCGACTCGCTGGCGGGTATCATGGGCATGACGTTTATCAAGGCGATGGAATGTAGCCACGCGATGGACGAGGCTATGCTTTGCCGTGGCTTTGCCGGTGCGTATCCGGCGCCCGCGCGCGCCGGGTTTGGCTGGCGCGATGCGGTCTATGCGGCCGGCGTGGCACTGCTGGCAGTGTTGTGCGCCGTGCTGTAGGCTCTGCTGGTTCTTGCTGGGGATGCAAATAGGGAAGGGCGACGTTTTGACGATCGATATGAATAGTGCGGCGGGCACGAACGGTGCGGGCGGCGAGGCCGCGCCGCTCATCGAGCTGCGCAACGTGGTGTTCTCATATACGGGGCATACGGTGGTCGACGGCGTTTCGCTGCAGGTCGATCGTGGTGAACTCGTTGCCCTGCTTGGTCCTAACGGTTGTGGCAAGACGACGATCATGCGCCTTATTAACGGCCTTGAGCTTACGGACGCGGGTGCGTACCTGTTCGATGGGCGCGTGGTCGATGCGGCATATCTCAAGGATTCCGCAGCCGCTCAGCGTTTTCATCAGCGCGTGGGCTTTGTGTTCCAGAATGCCGACGCCCAGCTGTTCTGTGCCACGGTGGGCGAGGAAGTTGCTTTTGGTCCCGCGCAGATGGGGCTGCCGACAGACGAGCTCGAGCGCCGCGTCCGCGATGCCATGGAGCTGTTCCAGGTTGCCGATCTGGTCGATGCCTCGCCCTATCAGCTTTCGGGCGGGCAAAAGAAACGCGTTGCGCTGGCGGCGGTCGTATCGATGAACCCCGATATCCTAGTGCTCGATGAGCCCACCAACGGGCTCGATGAGGACTCGTGCGACATCGTAGTCAACTTTTTGCTGGCCTACGTTGCTGCCGGTAAGACGGTTTTGATGAGTACGCATCATCAGGATTTGGTGCGGCGCCTGGGTGCCCGCGCCATCTATATCGATCGATATCACCATGTGGTCGAGGCGCCGGTGTCGTCGTATGGAACCGAGAGCGGCGCTGCGGAATAGTTGCTGCGTAGAGCGTGCGTAGCCGCCCGCGCGGCTTTGCCGTGATGGTATAGTTATCCAGGTTTTTATGGGGGTGGCTATGCCAAGCTGGAACATTCATATCGCTCAGACGGAGCGTTTGCTGGAGCGCACCGGTGCGCTAGCCAATAGCGTGCGCGACCGCAATGCCTTTTTGTTTGGCTGCGTGGTTCCGGACATTTTTGTGGGCTATATGGTTCCCGGCATTGCCGATCCCATCCCGTACCGCATTACGCACTTTGCCAAGCCCGAGCCTATCCCTAAGCCTCGTGAGCATGAGTTCTGGGATACCTATGTGGCACCGTTGCTTAAAAGTTTGCCCACCGGTGCTCCGGCCGCGGCGACCTCGATTATCGAGGAACGCGAGCGACTGAATCGCGTGCACTATCCCCAGCGCTACAGGGATGCCGAGCCGGTTGTCGGTCCCGGCGCCTGTGAGTTCTCGCTTGCGTCCGAAGATGTGGCGCAGTCGTTGCTCGATTTAACGCTGGGCGTCTGGTCGCATCTGGTGGCCGATACCGTATGGAATACGCGCGTGAATCAGTACCTGGAGGCGCACGGCGGCAAGCCGTGCGAGGAATTCCGCATTAAAAAGCAAGGTGACTTTGACTGGTTTGGTAAGACGCTCGGCATTGTTTCCATCCCGCGTGCGACCGATCGTCTGTATACTGCGGCGACGCGTTTTGGGCAGTATCCCATCCATAAGGAGTATGTGCTCAAGACCATCGGCGTTATGCACGAGATTGTGCGCGAAAACCCCGGTGAGCCCGATCATCCGCCATACCGCCTGCTAACTGAGGAGTTTTTCGATGCAACGTTTACCGAGGTCATCGAGCTGACCGAGGTGGGCTTTGCGACTCGCGTTGCTGCTTCTGACGTTCCCGCAGTCCCCCTGATCGCTAGCTGCTAGCTGGCCGGCTTGACGGCGAACAGCTCATCCCAATCGACCAATAGCTCCCGCCGCAGGGCATCTTCGGTGGTGCGTTCCTGATCGGTCTTTGGGATGTAGGGGAGCCCTGCCTTTTTATGGATGAGTTCGGCGATGTTGTTAAAGCTCTTCGTGTCTTTGATTTGCTCATAGGTTATCTGGATAACGTCATAGCCCATGCTTGTGAGGGCGGTGGTGCGCTCGGCATCGGAGAGACTTGCGGCTTCGCCATCGTGGGCGGAGCGGCCTTGGCATTCCAAGATGACGCCCATGCTGTCGCTGTTGCTCTCGATGAGGATATCGGCGTAGCAGCAGGTTTTGTTATACAGTGAGCGCGCGGCGTCGCTGAGTGGGATGCGCACGTTGTTTGCGATGTTGATACCCATGCCGCCCTCGTTGCGGGGGAGCGAGACAAGTATGGAGGTCTGTACTTCGAAGGGCGAGGCGGTCTGCCCCGTCATGTGCTCGGCCGCCCAGCGCAGTTGTTTAACGCCGCGCAGGCCTGCAGCCTGCTTGGCGAACGCGGCGATATCCGCCGCGCTGAGGAGCGGCGGGCGCTTCCACAAATTGGTGTCATTGCCCTTGGTGTCGACAACACGCTCCCAACCGCAGTTGGGTGGAATGAGCTTAAGCGAAATGGCTTCATCGAGTTGTTGTTGCGTTCGCTCGCAGGGCTTAAACACTGCAAAGGAGCCGCACATCTCGTGGCAAGCCATGAGTAACTGGTTGCGTGAGACCTGCGTAGCAAGGCTGAGCAGCGTAAACTCGGGCGACGTGACATCAAATCCATGTTCAGTTTGCCTAAACGACCCGGGAGGCGGCTCTTGGGTCAGGAGGTGCGATTTAAACAGGCTTCGCGACCCGGATTGTGCTCGAGTGAATACAAACCTGTGAAGCGGTGCGTGAAGTAGGTCTTTTACAACTGCATGACTTCCGAGGCCGCAACATCTGCGATCCATATTGCCAAGGCTAATGGCGGGGTAAAGCCCTAATACCTGCGGCGGGATACAGTGATAGTAAAAAGCGGATTGACCGCATAGCGTCAGGTCCATGATATCCTCCTGGTCGAAATGTGCTTTTGGACCGTGCGATGCCAGCGTCAATTCGGAAGTATGCGGCAAAATCTGAACCCTGTGAGCAGACCTGGCTTTTGAGGCCAGTTTATCAGGCATTTTGTTGCGAAAAAACGGGGTGTGCTCGGAGGTCTCAGAATTTGCCGCATACTTCCGAAAACGCGGTCGATCTGGCTCTTGCTAAAACGATTTAGCAGCGTCGGGTAAGGTGTGGTTTCGCCATCGGGCGAACACTTTTAGCGCTTGGGACTTTATTTTTGGGCCTCGAAAGGTGGATTTCGCGCTTTTGGTAAAGAAATGGGTGCGTGTTTTGCCGTGTGCCGGCATTGACACAGAAAAAGGGCCCGGAAGGCGAAGCCTTCCGGGCCCTTTGCAATGCAAACATGCTTGCAAGTACGACTTAACGCACCTGAGCGACGTAAGCGACGTTGGTCGAGGAGACCTTGTCCTCGAGCTGGACGCTCATGCGGGGATCGCCGGCGGTAGCGACGGTCAAATCGCCAGCCTCGACGTAGCCGAGCTCCTTAGCGGTCTCGATCGCCTTGACGATCGTGCCGTTGACGGTGCCCTGGGTAATCTCGGCCTGGTGCGGGATAACGCCCCAGTACATGATCATCTGCTGGACGGCCCACTCGTGGCGGGAGAACGCGCAGATCGGCATGTTGGGGCGGAAGTGCGAGATCAGGCGAGCGGTACGACCGGTGGTCGTCGGCACGGTGATGCACTTGGCGCCAACGGTGGTGGCCATGTTCACAGCGGACATACCCACAACGTTGTTGACGACGCGGGTGCCGTGAGCGTCGGCCGGAACCTCGAGCGGAGCGTGGGCCGGGAGGTACTTCTCGGTCTCGAGAGCAATGCTGGCCTGCATCTTAACGGCCTCGACCGGGTACTTACCGGCAGCGGACTCGCCGGACAGCATAACGGCGTCGGTGCCGTCGTAGATGGCGTTAGCAACGTCGGCAACCTCGGCGCGCGTCGGGCGCGGGTTCTGCTGCATGGAGTCGAGCATCTGCGTAGCGGTGATAACGGGCTTGTAGGCCGCGTTGCACTTGGCGATGATCTCCTTCTGGATGTGCGGAACGAGCTCGGGCTTGATCTCGATACCCAGGTCGCCACGGGCGACCATGATGCCGTCGGAAGCCTCGAGGATCTCGTCGAAGTTCTCGACGCCCAGGGCGCACTCGATCTTCGGGAAGATCGTCACGTGCTCGCCACCGTTCTCGCGGCAAAGCTTGCGGATGCCGCGGACGGACTCGCCGTCACGGATGAAGGAAGCGGCGATGTAGTCGATGTTCTCGGTCAGGCCAAAGAGGATGTCCTGACGATCGCGCTCGGTGATGGCGGGCAGCGAAATGTTGACGTTGGGCATGTTGACGCCCTTGCGCTCGCCAATCAGGCCGTCGTTCTTAACGACGCAGGTCATGTCCTGGCCGCTGACGGACTCGACCTCGAGGGCAACCAGGCCGTCATCGATCAGGATGAGGGAGCCCTTCTCGACCTCGGAGGGCAGAGCCAGGTAGTCGAGGGAGATGTGCTCAGCGGTGCCGTGGAAATCCTCGGACGTGGGCTGAGCGGTGACGACAATCTTGTCGCCGGTCTTGACGGCAACCTTCTTGCCATCGACCAGAAGGCCGGTGCGGACCTCGGGGCCCTTGGTGTCGAGCAGGATGCCGACGGGCAGACCGAGCTCCTTGGAAATACGACGGACGCGCTCGATGCGACCGTGGTGCTCGTCGTAGGATCCGTGCGAGAAGTTAAAACGGGCGACGTTCATGCCCGCCTTGATCATCTCGCGGATGGTCTCGTCGCTATCGCAGGCGGGACCCATGGTGCATACAATCTTGGTGCGCTTGTACATTCAGACCTCCATCTGACATCGTCTTGCGCTGATAGATAAACCATAAGAAATAAAACCGAAATGATTATAACGAAATGCCGACCGAATACCCCAAAAAATCGACCGTATGCCGAAATGGAAGTTCATTTTTTGCGAGAAAAACGGTATGTGAAAAATCTTTACCAACCGCTCTAACCGCTGCTATCTGGGCGATATGTCAGTTTGGCGATGTGCCGAAGAAAAAACGTTTTACCAATGTTGAGCATCACACGGTCTGCACCGTTGCGTGCGGACCATATTTCCAAACCGATTGTTTTGGCTAGACGCGTCGCTTTGGGGTACCATAGCTCCACTATCAACTGCCGCTCAGCACGGCAGCCTTGATGAGCCCTTGCCCTTCTCCTGGGAATTATGATCGGGCATCAATCTGCTGAGTGGCCCGAATCCCAGGAGGGGACTCTATATGCAAAAGGAATACCTGTCCGCCGCGGCGGAGGTGCTCAGCGACCAAGGTGTCGATGAGAACCTCGGCCTGAGCAACGACGAGGCGTCTTCGCGCCTCGCCAAGACAGGCCCTAACAAGCTCGAGGAAGCTGAGAAGACGCCGCTGTGGAAGCGTTTCTTTGAACAGATGGCTGACCCTATGGTCATCATGCTGATCGTTGCCGCCGTCATCAGTGCGCTCACGGGCATGGTCAAGGGCGAGCCCGACTTTGCCGATGTTGCCATCATCATGTTCGTCGTTATCGTCAACTCGGTGCTGGGCGTGGTCCAGGAAGCCAAGAGCGAGGAGGCCCTCGAGGCCCTGCAGGAGATGAGTGCGGCGCAGTCCAAGGTGCTACGCGACGGCAAGCTCGTGCACCTGCCGAGCGCCGAGCTCGTGCCCGGCGACGTGATCATGCTCGAGGCGGGCGACTCCGTCCCGGCCGACTGCCGCGTGCTCGAGAGCGCCACGATGAAGATCGAAGAGGCCGCGCTCACCGGCGAGTCCGTGCCCGTCGAGAAGCATGCCAACGTGATCGAGCTCGCCGCCGGCACCGACGACGTGCCGCTCGGCGACCGTAAGAACATGTGCTATATGGGCTCCACCGTCGTGTACGGCCGTGGTCGCGCCGTCGTGGTCGGCACCGGCATGAACACCGAGATGGGCAAGATCGCCGGCGCCCTGGCCGAGGCCAAGGAAGAGCTCACGCCGCTGCAGGTGAAGCTCGCCGAGCTCAGCCGCATCCTCACCATCATGGTGATCGTCATCTGCGTCGTCATCTTTGGCGTTGACATCCTCCGCCACGGCGTGGGCAACGTCCTTACCGATCCGACTGCCCTGCTCGACACCTTTATGGTTGCCGTCTCGCTCGCCGTCGCCGCCATCCCCGAGGGCCTTGTTGCCGTCGTGACCATCGTCCTTTCGCTTGGCGTGACCAAGATGGCCAAGCGCCAGGCGATTATCCGCAAGCTCTCTGCTGTCGAGACCCTTGGCTGCACACAGACCATCTGCTCCGACAAGACCGGTACCCTTACCCAGAACAAGATGACCGTCGTCAAGCACGAGCTCGCTGCGCCCAAGGAGAAGTTCCTGGCCGGCATGGCGCTGTGCTCCGATGCTCAGTGGGACGAGGAGCTGGGCGAGGCCGTGGGCGAGCCGACCGAGTGCGCGCTCGTCAACGACGCCGGCAAGGCTGGCCTCACCGGCCTGACTGCCGAGCATCCGCGCGTGGGCGAGGCCCCGTTCGACTCGGGCCGCAAGATGATGTCCGTGATCGTCGAGACCTTGGATGGCGAGTACGAGCAGTACACCAAGGGCGCGCCCGACGTGGTGATCGGCCTGTGCACCCATATCTACGAGGGCGAAAAGGTCGTCCCGCTGACCGAGGAGCGTCGCGCCGAGCTCGTGGCCGCCAACAAGGCCATGGCCGACGAGGCTCTGCGCGTGCTGGCGCTGGCAAGCCGCACCTACACCGAGGTCCCGAGCGACTGCAGCCCCGCTGCGCTCGAGCACGACTTGGTCTTCTGCGGCCTGTCCGGCATGATCGACCCGGTCCGCCCCGAGGTCGCCGAAGCCATCCGCGAGGCCCACGACGCCGGTATCCGCACTGTCATGATCACGGGCGACCACATCGACACCGCCGTGGCCATCGCCAAGCAGCTGGGCATCGTCACCGATCGCAGCCATGCCATCACCGGTGCCGACCTCGATCGCATGAGCGACGAGGAACTCGACGCGCACATCGAGGACTACGGCGTGTACGCCCGCGTCCAGCCCGAGCACAAGACACGCATCGTCGAGGCTTGGAAGTCGCGCGACCAGATCGTGGCCATGACGGGCGACGGCGTCAACGACGCCCCGTCCATCAAGCGCGCCGACATCGGCGTTGGCATGGGCATCACCGGTACCGATGTCACCAAGAACGTCGCCGACATGGTGCTTGCCGACGACAATTTCGCCACCATCATCGGTGCCTGCGAAGAGGGCCGTCGCATCTACGACAACATCCGCAAGGTCATCCAGTTCCTGCTTTCGGCCAACCTTGCCGAGGTCTTCTCGGTGTTTATCGCCACGCTCATCGGCTTTACCATCTTCCAGCCGGTGCAGCTGCTGTGGGTGAACCTGGTTACCGACTGCTTCCCTGCGCTCGCGCTGGGCATGGAGGACGCCGAGGGCGACATCATGAAGCGCAAGCCGCGCAACGCCAAGGATGGTGTCTTTGCCGGCAATATGGGCCTGGACTGCGTGGTCCAGGGCCTGATCATCACCGTGCTGGTGCTGGCGAGCTTCTTTGTGGGCGTGTACTTTGACATGGGCTACATCCACATCGCCGATATGATCGCCGGCAATGCCGACGAGGAAGGCGTGATGATGGCGTTCATCACGCTCAACATGGTCGAGATCTTCCACTGCTTCAATATGCGCAGCCGTCGTGCGTCGCTGTTCACCATGAAGAAGCAGAACAAGTGGCTGTGGGCTTCCGCCGCTCTGGCACTGGTGCTGACGGTGATCGTGACCGTGCAGCCGACGCTTGCCGAGATGTTCTTTGGCCCTGTGACGCTTGAGCTCAAGGGCGTTCTTGCCGCGCTGGGCCTGGCCTTCCTGATCATCCCGTTGATGGAGATCTACAAGGCGATCATGCGCGCGGTGGAGAAAGAGTAACGTACCTGTCCGGGCCCGCCCGCCTGCGGGGTTTCTTCTTCGCTGGTCCTCGCGCTTCGCGCTGCGGGATCACTCAGAAGAAACCCCTCCCGGCGGGCGGGCCTTCGGATAACCTCTCGGGACCATTGGCTGAGGGAAAGTATGTGAGTCGGTCGA
>URBQ01000021.1 GCA_900546115.1 uncultured Collinsella sp. | reverse complement strand
GTAACAAGGTAGCCGTACCGGAAGGTGCGGCTGGATCACCTCCTTTCTAGGGAGAAACATTCTTAGAGAGAAAACACTTTAACTCGAATAGAGGGCAGGAGCCCGTCCGGTAGATGTCCGCCAGGATGATTCCCCGCAGCACCCGGTCCCCGGGGTCGCACCCGCGTACCTTGAGAGCCGCATAGCGATAGGAGAGAGATGGAAGATCCGAATCTTCCAGACTCGATTCTTTTCTGCGATTTATCAGACAGAATGATAGCAATCATTCATCCGATCCAAACAAGAAGAATTCACTTATATATGAGTGAGGAGCATCTGATCGCGAGCACAGTCAACTACTGTGCCGCGGTATGAGATACCCGAATTGCGACATACGAGCGCTATTCATGATATCGATTAATTTTTATTAGCGACACGTGGATATCCCGCGGGCCCGATGCGGTCCCGCAAGATACCACGGGCGCACGGCGGATGCCTTGGCACAGGGAGCCGATGAAGGACGCGGCAAGCTGCGATAATCCCCGGCGAGGAGCACACATCCTTCGACCCGGGGGTCTCCGAATGGGCGAACCCATCCACAGCAGTGTGGATATCCCCACCCCGAACACATAGGGGCCGGGAGGACAACCCGGGGAACTGAAACATCTAAGTACCCGGAGGAGAGGAAATCAATCTCGAGACTCCCCGAGTAGCGGCGAGCGAAAGGGGACCGATGGCCAAACCGTCGAGCGGGCATACCCGGCAGGGGTTCCGCCGACGGGGTTGCAGGGCCGCGCATCCGGGGGCTGCCGCCCCCGGGCGCAGGTCCGGCTGGGGAGCGGAACGGCATGGGAGGGCCGGCCGCAGCGGGTGACAGCCCCGTACGCGAACCCAGACCGGACGGCGCGACGCGGTCCCTGAGTAGGGCCGGGCACGTGAAACCCGGTCCGAACCTGGGTGGACCACCATCCAAGCCTGAGTACTACCCTGTGACCGATAGCGCACCAGTACCGTGAGGGAAAGGTGAAAAGCACCCCGGGAGGGGAGTGAAACAGTACCTGAAACCGTGCGCCCACGAGCAGTCGGAGCACCTATACGGTGTGACGGCGTGCCTTTTGTAGAATGAGCCAGCGAGTCGCTGGCGCGGGGCGAGGTTAACCGAAAGGGAGCCGGAGCGAAAGCGAGCCTTAACAGGGCGACTTGAGTCCCGCGCCGCGGACGCGAAGCCGGGTGAGCTATCCGTGGGCAGGCTGAAGCGGGGGTAAGACCCCGTGGAGGGCCGAACGCACGTCGGTTGAAAACGGCGGCGATGACCTGCGGATAGGGGTGAAAGGCCAATCAAACCCGGAGATATCTCGTTCTCCCCGAAATAGCTTTAGGGCTAGCGTCGCGCGTTCACCGCCGGAGGTAGAGCACCGGATGGACGAGGGGGCTTCGCCGCCTACCGAATCCAACCGAACTCCGAATGCCGGCGGCCCAGAGCGCGGCAGTCAGAGCATGTGGGCTAAGCTGTGTGCTCGAGAGGGAAACAGCCCGGACCGCCCGCTAAGGTCCCCAAGTTCCAGCCGAGTGGCAAAGGATGTGCGTCCGCCCAGACAACCAGGATGTTGGCTTAGAAGCAGCCATGCATTCAAAGAGTGCGTAACAGCTCACTGGTCGAGTGGACATGCGCCGACAATACACGGGGCTAAGCTGGACACCGAAGCGGCGGGATTTTGATTTTCAGAATCGGTAGGGGAGCTTCCCATGGGCGGTGAAGCCGCCGGGCGACCGGCGGTGGAGCGCATGGGAGTGAGAATGCTGGCATGAGTAGCGAGAGACGAGAGAGTAACTCGTCCGCCGTGAACCCGAGGTTTCCTGGGCAAGGCTAATCCTCCCAGGGTCAGTCGGGGGCTAAGGCGAGGCCGGGAGGCGTAGCCGACGCGCAGCAGGCAGACATTCCTGCACCGCGCACGCGGCGCTACGACCGACGGGGCGACGGATGGGGGTGGCTCGGCGGGGTTCTGGACGTCCCCGTGATGGAGCGCGGCCCGCGGACCAGGGAAATCCGGTCCGCACGAGGGCGAGGCTCCGGACGAAGCACTTAAGCGAAGCGAGTGAGCCCGAGGTCCCTAGAAAAACCCCTAGGCAGGCGCGTGCGCGCCCGTACCGCAAACCGACACAGGTGGGTGGGTAGAACATACCGAGGCGATCGGGTCAACCATGGTCAAGGAACTCGGCACAATGGCCCCGTAACTTCGGGAGAAGGGGTGCCCGCGCGTACGTGAACGGACTTGCTCCGGGAGCGGAGGCGGGCCGCAGTGGAGAGGCCCAAGCGACTGTTTACCAAAAACACAGGACTCTGCAGAAGCCGCAAGGCGACGTATAGGGTCTGACGCCTGCCCGGTGCCGGAAGGTCACGCGGAGGAGTTAGCGCATCGCGCGAAGCCCCGAAGCCAAGCCCCGGTAAACGGCGGCCGTAACTATAACGGTCCTAAGGTAGCGAAATTCCTTGTCGGGTAAGTTCCGACCTGCACGAATGGCGTAACGATTTGGGCGCTGTCTCGACCGTGGACCCGGTGAAATTGTACTGTTCGTGAAGATGCGAACTACCCGCGGAAGGACGGAAAGACCCCGTGAACCTTCACTGCAGCTTGGCATTGGCCGCTGGTCCCGCGTGTAGAGGATAGGCAGGAGGCACAGATCCGGAGGCGCCAGCCCCCGGGGAGCCGCCCTTGGAATACTGCCCTCGCGCGACCGGCGTCCTAACCCGAGGCCGTCAACCGGCTCGGGGACCGTGCCAGGCGGGCAGTTTGACTGGGGCGGTCGCCTCCTAAAGGGTAACGGAGGCGCGCGAAGGTCCGCTCGGGACGGTCGGCAACCGTCCTTTTGAATGCAAGAGTACAAGCGGGCTTGACTGCGAGGCCCACAAGCCGAGCAGGTGCGAAAGCAGGCTCTAGTGATCCGGCGGCCCCGAGTGGGTGGGCCGTCGCTCAACGGATAAAAGGTACTCCGGGGATAACAGGCTGATCTTGCCCAAGAGTCCACATCGACGGCAAGGTTTGGCACCTCGATGTCGGCTCATCGCATCCTGGGGCTGGAGCAGGTCCCAAGGGTACGGCTGTTCGCCGTTTAAAGCGGTACGCGAGCTGGGTTCAGAACGTCGTGAGACAGTTCGGTCCCTATCCTCCGTGGGCGCAGGAGAATCGATGGAGGCTGCCCCCAGTACGAGAGGACCGGGGTGGACGCACCTCCGGTGAACCGGTTGTCGACCAACGGCACGGCCGGGTAGCCGCGTGCGGCGCGGATAACCGCTGAAGGCATCTAAGCGGGAAGCCGTTCCAGGGATTAGTTCTCCTTCCGGTAAGGGCCCAGGTAGACTACCTGGTCGATAGACGGCAGGTGCAAGGACGGCGACGTCCTCAGCCGAGCCGCACTAATCGCCCGAGCTCTTCCGGAACCGCACCTCGCGGCCCGCGGGACCCAGCGCTCATGCGCGCGGTCCGGGCACGAGGATGCCCCCGAGTCACCTCCCCTATGCGCCATGCGGCCCCCAGGGCACGTGTATGCGATACCGGACACCGTAACGGTGGGCGCCGCCCACCGGTCAGCGGCCAGAGCATGGGGGGCACGCCCGGTCCCGTTCCGAACCCGGAAGCTAAGCCCCATCGCGCCGAGAGTACTGCGGGGCCAGCCCGTGGGAGGCCAGGGCGCCGCTGACCGGTGGACGGCACCGAGCCGTACGCTTGACTTGAAGAAGGGGGAGGCCTCGCGGCCTCCCCCTTTTTTGCGTTTTATAAAGAGCTGTAATACAAGAACTCGCCTTCTTTTAGCTTGTCTTACTGTTTGGCTGTATTTTGAGTCCTTCTTTTGTATTTGCGCGATAATAACTCCCATTGGCGTTAGGGAGGACTTGATGTTTACCGTTTTTGTCTTGGGCAATATTGCTTCGGGTAAGTCGACTGCCTGCCGCTATCTCGAATCTCATGGCGCCATGCTTATCGATTTGGACGAGCTTGCCAAATCGCTGTATGTGCCAGGCTCCGATATCGTCAATGCCCTCGCGGAAGAATTTGGCTGGGATATTTTGGATGAGGAGGGCGGCATTCGCCGCAGCATCCTCGCTTCACGAGCTTTCGCTTCTCCTGATTCGGTCGCACGGCTCAATGACCTTGTGCACCCCGTTCTCATTGAACAGCTTTCGCTTAGGATTCTCGATCCGGTTTGTTGTACGGTTTCGTCCCCCCGTTATCCCTTTGCGGTTGTCGAGGTTTCTGCCCCGGCTGGTTTTGAGGATGCTTTTGGCCTGGCTGATGAAATTCTGGTTATAAGTGCTCCTTTGGCAGTTCGTCGCGAGCGTGCCATTCATCGTGGTATGGAGTCCTCTGATTTTGATGCTCGCTCTGCATGCCAACCTGATGAGGCTTCGCTTTGCAATCTCGCTACGACGGTAATCGATAATGCGGGAGGCGATAATTCGCTCTTTGAACAACTGGACGCATGGCTTGTGCGCCATGGCTTCGGGGATGTAACGGATAAGGAGGAGGCCGATGCCTAAGACACGTTTCTTTACGTGGTATCGCGTTGCGCCACTTGCCGTTGTGCTCGTCTTCGGCTTTATTTCGCTCGTCTACTCGTATGCTCCTGCCGCCTTCTTTAAGCCTTTGTATCCAATTGACTACGAGGCGTATGTAAAGCAATCGAGCATTTCGCACAATCTTGATCCATATCTGGTGTGTGCTGTCATAAAGTCGGAATCGAATTGGGATCCCGAGGCTGAGTCGAATCAAGGCGCTCGGGGATTGATGCAGCTGATGCCCGAGACTGCCCAGGATATGATTGCCAAGGGTCTTGTCGATGGTAGCGAGTATTCCGCCGACAACCTTAACGATCCCGCTACGAACATCGAGTTTGGCTGTGCGTATCTTTCGTATCTTCTAACGTATTTTAACGGGTCGACTGACAGCGCCATTGCCGCCTATAACGCCGGCATGGGCAATGTCGACGGATGGGCGCAGCAGAGCACGTCGCTTCATAATGCAATCACCTTTCCCGAGACGCAGGCGTATCTGATTCGTGTCAATAATGCCTGGGTTCGCTACAAGACCCTCTATCCCGATCGGTTCGTATAGGACTATGCCTGCCGCCTGCGTATACTGCAGATATATGAGTTAGGAGTATCCATGGCGGAATATGAAGTTGAGCGTGTTGGAGGAGAGCTCAAACGTTTTGGCGTTGAGGGCTCTGAGGTGCCGTTTGAGGTCGTGTCTCCATACGAGCCCGCTGGTTCCCAGCCTAAGGCCATTGAGTCGCTTGTGCAGGGTGTGAGGGACGGAGATCGCTATCAGGTTTTGCTGGGCGTGACTGGTTCGGGCAAGACCTTCACGATGGCTAAGACTATTGAGGCCCTGGGGAAGCCGACGCTGGTCATGGCTCCCAATAAAACGCTCGCCGCTCAGCTTGCGAGCGAGCTCAAAGAGTTCTTTCCCAACAACGCTGTGGTCTACTTTGTCTCGTACTACGACTACTATCAGCCCGAGGCGTATGTGCCGCAAAGCGATACATATATCGAGAAAGACTCCTCGATTAACGAAGAGGTCGAGATGCTGCGCCATCAGGCGACCGCGTCACTGCTCTCTCGACGCGATGTGATCGTTGTCGCATCGGTCTCGTGTATCTATGGCATTGGCTCTCCTGAGGACTATGCGGGTCTGGCTCCAAACGTCGACAAGAAGGTGCCGCTCGAGCGCGATGACTTTATCCATGCACTTATCGACATTCAATATGATCGCAATGACTATGACCTGGCGCGCGGCACGTTCCGCGTGCGCGGCGATGTTGTCGACGTGTATCCGCCTTATGCCGAGCATCCGTTGCGGTTTGAGTTCTTTGGCGACGAGGTCGAGCTGATTGCCGAGATCGATGAGGTTACCGGTGAGATGCTTCGTGAGTACGAGGCCATCCCCGTATGGCCGGCATCGCACTACGTGACCGAGAAGCCGAAGGTCAAGGCGGCTCTGAAATCGATCAGCGAAGAGTGCGAGAAGCGCGTGGCGGAGCTCAAGGCGACTGATAAGTTGCTCGAGGCGCAGCGTCTGCAGCAGCGCACCGATTATGATCTTGAGATGCTCGAGACGATGGGTTTTTGCAACGGCATCGAGAACTACTCGCGTCATCTGGACGGTCGCAAGCCAGGTGAGCCGCCGTTTACCCTAATCGATTACTTTCCCAAGGATATGCTCTGCATCATCGATGAGAGCCATGTGACGGTGCCGCAGATTCGCGGCATGCACGAAGGTGACCGCTCGCGTAAGGTGACGCTGGTGGAGCATGGTTTTCGCCTTCCTTCGGCACTCGATAACCGCCCGCTTCGTTTCGATGAGTTTGAGGCAAGGATACCCCAGTTTATCTATGTTTCGGCCACACCGGGCGACTACGAGCTGCGGGTGAGCCAAAACGACGTTGAGCAGATTAT
This sequence comes from uncultured Collinsella sp., assembly GCA_900546115.1. Classification (GTDB taxonomy): domain Bacteria; phylum Actinomycetota; class Coriobacteriia; order Coriobacteriales; family Coriobacteriaceae; genus Collinsella. The sequence goes on along the minus strand of URBQ01000021.1, from coordinate 38,807 downwards.
TCGTCCAACCGGTCTGCTCGACCCCAAGATCGATGTGCGTCCGGTTCGTGGGCAGATTGACGATCTTGAGGACGAGATTCGCGAGCGCGTTGCCCGCAAGGAGCGCGTGCTGGTGACCACGCTCACCAAGCGCATGGCCGAGGACCTGACCGACCATCTGCTTGATGCCGGCATTAAGGTCAATTACATGCACTCCGATACAGCGACGATGGACCGTGTCGAGATCCTGCGAACGCTGCGCGAGGGCAAGATCGATGTTCTCGTTGGCATCAACCTGCTTCGCGAGGGCCTAGACCTTCCCGAGGTCTCACTGGTGGCAATTCTCGATGCCGATAAGGAAGGCTTCTTGCGCAACCGCCGTTCGCTGATTCAGACGATTGGCCGCGCGGCCCGTAACGCCGATGGCGAAGTCATCATGTATGCGGACGTTGTGACCGATTCGATGAAAGAGGCCATCGAGGAGACGCAGCGCCGTCGCGAGATTCAGATGGCATATAACGAAGAGCATGGCATTGTGCCCAAGACGGTGCGCAAGGCCATCAACGACATCTCAAGTTTTATTGCCGAGGCCGAAAAAACCGTGGGTTCCAAGGGGCGCTCGAAGGGCGACTCTCTTGGACATGGCGCATTCTATACGCCCGATGAGTCGGGCGAGGGTGGCGTGCCGGAAACGGTGGCGCCCGAGCAGACACTTGCGGAGCAGTTGAAAGAACCGCCGCATGACGAGCTTGTGCGGATCGTCGAAACCATGGAAGAGGATATGCGTAACGCTTCTGCCGCCATGGACTTTGAGGAGGCGGCGCGCCTGCGCGATGCCGTCGTTCAGATTCGAGCGATGCTCGAGGGTGCGTCTGAGGACGAGACGATCGAGCGCTTACGTTCGCAGGCCCGCAAGGGTTCCACGTTCGCATCGGGCAGAAAACGCCAGGGTGCACGGTTTAAGAAATAGCGAACAGGCCCCGAGTTCCCTGTGGAGCTTGGGGCCTGTGTCTTTTGCGCGCTGGAATTCGTGCGTTAGAGGTCTGCGATCAGGGCTTCGGCACAACGTATGCCGTCGGTGGCCGCGCTCATGATGCCGCCGGCATATCCAGCTCCCTCACCGCAAGGGTAGAGGCCCGGGGTCGACACGGCATGGCACGTTCGGTCTCGGGTGACAGTGACCGGTGAGCTCGAACGAGTCTCCACGCCGGTAAGAACGGCATCGGGGCGGTCGTAGCCTCGTAGCTTTTTTCCGAGTAGGGGAAGTCCCAGGCGGAGCGACTCGACGATATGCTGCGGCAGGGCTTCGTCAATTGCCGTCCAGGTCACACCGAGCGGATAGGTGGGCTTTACCTTTCCGGGCGCCTTGCTGGCGCGTCCTGCGAGGAAATCTCCGACGAGCTGTGCCGGTGCGTTCCAGTTGGAACCGCCCAGGCGATAGGCGGCCGCCTCGCAGGCACGCTGGAGCTCGATGCCGGCGAGCGGGTCATCGTCGGGAAGGTCCTCTGGCGTGACGTTAACGAGCAGGGCGGCATTTGCGTTGTGTCCGTCGCGGGCATTGAGACTGGCGCCGTTGACGCACAAGTGGCCCTGCTCGGAAGAGGCAGCGACAACCTGCCCGCCGGGGCACATACAAAACGAGAACACGCTGCGGCCGTTGGGAAGATGGGCGACAAGCTTGTAGGGGGCTGCTCCGAGTGCCGGGTGCCCCGCCGAAGGGCCATATTGGGCACGGTCGATGTCGCGCTGTGGATGCTCGATGCGCACGCCCATGGCAAAGGTCTTTTGCGCGAGGGCAACGTTATGTTCCTTGAGAAGCTCGAATACGTCGCGGGCGGAATGGCCGCAGGCGAGAATGAGGTGTTTTGTGGCGATTGCCTCGCTTGTGGTTTCTTGGGGCGTTTGGACATCGATGCCGGTGATGGCGCCAGATCCATCGGTTCGAATATTGACGAGCTTTGTTCGATAGCGGACGGTTCCGCCGAGTTGCTCGATACGCTGGGAAATGTTGGTGACGACGGTGGGGAGGATGTCGGAGCCAATGTGCGGCTTGGCATCCCACAGAATATCGCGGGGCGCGCCCGCCTCGACGAAGGTTTCGAGGATAAGGCGATGGGCGGGATTTTTGGTTCCCGTATTGAGTTTGCCGTCCGAGAAGGTTCCCGCGCCGCCCAGGCCAAACTGGATATTGCTCTCGGGGTCGAGGATGCGCTCCTTTAGAAAGAGGTCGATCGCCTGCGAGCGGCGAAATGCCGGGTCGCCGCGCTCGATGAGCAAGGGCTTAAGACCTGCTTCGGCGAGCGTAAGCGCAGCGAAAAGGCCGGCGCATCCGGCGCCGACAACGACAGGGCGTTCTTGAGGCGCGTCGGAGGCGGGGGAGGGGAATGAAGGCTCATCGTCTTCTATCGCGCGTACGCGCGAGCGGTCACGCTCGGCAACGCTGTCGACCGCTTCTCGCTCGAGGTGGGGACTAGTCAGCTCAACACGAAAGCTCAGGATAAAATGGACGTCTCGTTTTTTGCGAGCGTCGATTGACTTGCGGTGGAGCTCGATGGACTTGATCTCGGAGTCCTTGCAACGTAGGACGCGCTTGGCGACTCGCTTGCCAACAATGAGACAGGCATTTTCATCGCCGGCTTCATCGAGCGACGCGTTGACTTGGGTGATTTCGATCATCGAGGTCTCCTTAGAGGCAAGAAAGAGGCCGTCCGGTATCCCAGACGGCCCGAATGTGTTTTTGATTATAGACTGCGCGGCTACAGGCTGCTTGCAGCGCGAATGCCCGAGATCCAGGCCCACGCAAGGTTAAAGCCTCCGCAATCGGCGTCGATGTCGAGCGCTTCACCGCAAACGTAAAGCGGAGCGTCGACAACGCTGCGCGCGCGTAGACTGGGTGTTGAGATACTCTCGACAGATACGCCACCACGCGTGACCTGCGCTGAGCGCTCCTCGGCTGTTCCCTCGACGAGCAACTTAAAGTGCTTGAGGATCGAGACCAGATGGATGACATCGTTGGAGCCTGGATGGCACTGCTCGAACGCTGTGCAGACGACGCGGGAGAGTTGCGGGGCGAGCATGCCGTCGAGCCAACGGGGATCGCGGGGTGAAAAGTCACCGAACAGCTCAACGCGCCGGTTGAGCATATCGAGCAACTCGTCTTTGGAGAGGTCGGGGAAAACGTCGAGCAGGATCGTATCGCCGTGCTGGATACGACGAGAGAGGTTGAAGACAGCGACACCCGAGATACCGAAGGTTCGAAACAGCACTTCACCGTCTTCGTGCCAGAGCTCATTATGATTGCGGGCGAGCGTCAAGCGGGCACGGACGCGCAGGCCATCCAACGTCTTGAGTGCCGCTCGATCGCCAACGACCGTTGCCGATATGGGGCAGAGGATGGGGCGCAGCGAAGTGAGGGGAAGGCGAAACGTATCGGCGATACCGGTGGGGTTGCCGCCCGTAGCGATAATTACGGCATGTGCCTGCAGGGCCTCGTTCTTGCGAGGGACATCGGCGAGCGCCTTCCGAAGCGAGCGGAGCTCCGATTTTCGGTCGTCGTGCTTTTTTGCCTTGAGCGCCCGCGCTGGACGGTCTATTTGGAGTGCCCAGCCTTCGGAAGCTTTGTACGCCGAGGCAACGTTGGCTCCGCAGATTAAGGTGATACCTAGGCGGTCGCAAACGCTGAGAAGCGCGTCGCGCACCGATTCGGCGCGAAGGGAGCGCGGGTACAGCCGGCCTTCCTCGGAGGTTGTCATGATGCCCAGCGAGGAGAAGAAACCCATAAGCTCTTGTTCGGGCTGGGGGCCCATGACGGATTCGACGAATGCGGGGTGGTTATACCGCTGAGGATCAATCGATTCGTTGGAGAGGTTGCAACGGCCGTTACCGGTCGCAAGGAGCTTGAGGCCGCAGGCGACATCGCGCTCAACGATGCAGACGCTTTTGCCAGCGCGTGCGGCCGTAATGGCGGCGGCGAGGCCTGAAGCCCCGCCGCCGATTACCAAGACGTCATAGAGGGCGCTCGCGTTCACTTAGGCCTCGTCGGTCTCGTGCGGGGTAATAGCCTCGACGGCAGAGACTGCCTTGGGCAACATGCCATCGGGCAGCGCGGTCTCGACCTCGCCCTTATCGCAGGCCTCGGCGAGTGCCGGATTAATGGGAAGCTGGCCCAAGATGTCGAGGTTATAGCGCTCTGCGACCTCGGGGAGCTTGCTCTTGCCAAAGACCTCGATCTTCTTGCCGCAGTCGGGGCACTCAATATAGCTCATGTTCTCGACAATGCCCAGAATGGGGACGTTCATCTTCTCGGCCATGTTGACCGCCTTGGCGACGATCATCGAGACCAGATCCTGCGGGCTCGTGACGATGACGATGCCGTCGACGGGCAGCGACTGGAAGACGGTGAGCGCGACGTCGCCTGTTCCCGGAGGCATGTCGACCAGCAGGTAGTCGATGGGGCCCCACGAGGTCTCGCTCCAGAACTGCCTAATGGCGCCTGCGATGACCGGACCGCGCCAAAGGACGGGGTCGGTCTCGTTTTGGAGCAGCAGGTTGGAGCTCATGACCTTGACGCCGTGTTCGGAGATTTCGGGCAGCATAAGGTTGCCAAGGGCATGGACGTGGCGTCCGCTCATACCGAACATCTTGGGGATAGAGGGACCGGTGATGTCGGCATCGAGGACGCCGACCTTGTGGCCGTGACGGGCAAGCTCGGTGGCGATGGCACCGGTGACAAACGACTTGCCGACACCGCCCTTGCCGGAAAGCACGGCGATGACGCGTTTGACCTCGGACAGCGTGTTCTCCTCAAATTGCGACGGCGACGTTTGTCCGCCGGCGGCCTGTGCGTGCTCGCAACCCATGTATGACTCCTTTGTATATGTTGGGGCCGGGGCCCCGTGGTGTGACACGAGCGTCATTGTACCCTCGTTTGCGAGCGGGAGTCATTTGCGATTCATTTGGGCCGAGCGTGCTTGCAATACGATGGGTCCAAGCGAATGGGCGGGCTTACTGAACTTTGCTGGCGAACTCGAGGTATTGCATGCGCTGCAGCTTGTCGATCGTCGAGGCGTATGGGCTGTCTTCAGATTCCAAGTCGTAGCGCAGCCCGTCGGCACCGAGGTAGCCGGCGACATTGATGGTGGGCACATCTGACCTTGTTGCTAGCAGAGCCTTTTGATAGTCGGTGAGCGGGGCGCCGATCTTATTAAGGGTAATGGCTGCAATCTCGTTTGCCCCGACGGTGTCGTAGACGTTGAGCTCGGTATCGCCGGCGATTTCATAGTTAGCCCAGACGAAATATGTTGACTGATAGATACGGAAAGCGTGGCTTGCCGTATCTTCCTGAGGGTACAGCTCGTCGTTGAGAGTCGTTGCGGCGCTCGGCTGATGGTCGCCAAAAAAGACAAGGACAACCGGTCTGCCGATATTGCGGAGCTCGTTGATAAAGTACTCGAGGTCCCGGTCGGATGCGTTGATGCAGGTAAGATAGGTGTTGAGCGCGCTATTGGCGCCCTCGCTGGCTCCCTCGACCCAATAGTTTGTCAGCTCCTCGGCGGGAACGGTGCCATAGTCGTAGCCGCCGTGATTTTGCATCGTGACGTCAAAGATGAACTGCGGGGCTTCGTCGGTTCTAAGCAGGTCGAGTATCTTGTCGTAGGTGGCGTAGTCGCATACGCCGGCATGGTAACAGGGCGCACCTTCGAAATCGCCGATTGAAAGAAAGTCTCCAAAGCCCAGCTGCTGATAGATTTTATCTCGATGGTAGTTGACGGGGTTTTGCGGGTGCATAGCGGTAGCGGTATACCCAAGCTCCTTGAGGTTCTTTGCCAGGCTGTTGACGCCATTCATCTGATACAGCTGATAGGGGATTTTGCCTAATCCGACAAAGGCCGTTGTCGCTCCGGTCAAAAATTCGAATTCGGAGTTCGCCGTTCCGCCACCGGCGACCGAAGCGAGCATGGTGCCGCGAACAAGTGTGTCGGGAAGCGAGTTGTAGAATGCGGGGCCGGTGTACCCGGCCGCCTGGAGCTGCTCAAAGCACGAAAGGTCACTAAAACTCTCGTTCATGACGGCAACAATCGTCGGCTTGATTTCATTGAACTGGGCAACGGCCGCCGCGCGCTGCTCGCTCGAGCCATACGTGCTGTCGTAGGCGGCGGCGAGCTCCTGCTCGATGCTCTGCGCCTCATCGGGCGTATAGTCTTCGGGCTTCTCAATGGGCAACTCGTTGACCATTTCGGTGAACGAAGTGATAAAACCCTGAGACGCATACGTGGTGATGGGCTGCCAACGGTCAAATCCAAAATTCAGTGCCTGCTCCAAGTCGATGCTGGAAAAGCCCGAGAGCCCCACAACGGTCACGAGCAGAAAAGCGCAGAGGTTAGCGGCGATTGCGGGGAAGACATGGGTGGGCGTACGGAGCTTTCGCGGTCGGATAAGCGAAAGAAGCCCCAGGGAAATCTCCAGCAGGGCGAGAGAGGTTACGATTCCGGCGGTAAAGGTAAACTCGTATCCCTCGCTCACTTCCATTGCGGTGCCAAGGGCCAAGATATCGCTTGGCAGGATGGCCTCGCCTTTAAACGTTATGACGAAGTGCTCGGCAATGCCAAGGATGCAACAGACGACGGGCACGAGGGCCATGACGCCTCCATGACGCTGTCCCAGCAAATAAAGGGAGAGCAGAACCGTTGCGAGCAGCCCGACGGAAAACCCGAATGAGTTGGCGGGAATGCGATAGAACGTTTCGTTGCAGGCAATTTCGAGTGAAACGAACGAGAGCGCTGAAACAGCGGCGATGACAAGGATGTCACGGCAAATACAGGCAACCGTTCCCGTCGCAAGATCGGTTTGGTCGATAAGTCCCGAAACCAAGGGTTCGACAAGAAGTATGACGGCGGCAGCACCGAGCGCCGAATAAGAAAGGACCCATAGGGAACTGTCCTCATTTACGAGCAATTGATTCGTAATCCATGCAGCTACCACGCCGAGCGGGATGAGGAGCGTCGCGCACCAAAAGACGCGGGCAATGGGCGGCTTTTCATTGTGTTTGATTGAAAAATACACGCGCACGACGACGGTGGCCACGATAAGGACGGCGATGAATATGGGCAGATTGGCCATGTCGCTCGAAGTGATTTCAAGGGGGATATCTTCGGTCATGGACGTTCCTCTGTTACAGCAAATTAAGTTCAGTATTAGATTACTGTAACCTTTCCACGGCATTTCGAGAAACAAAGCGCCCGATACGCAAGGCTAAAGGTCTGCGAATCTTGTATTACGAACATCTGTGCGCGTCGAGTGCGCTAAACTCATCGACAGTATGATTCGATGCAATAGGAGGCAAGGAGCTTCCATGTCTGATTCTTCTATCGTTATTCGCGGCGCTCGTGAGCACAACCTCCGTGATATCGATGTTTCCATTCCGCGCGACCAACTCGTGGTCATTACCGGTCTTTCTGGCTCGGGCAAGAGTTCGCTGGCATTTGACACTATCTATGCCGAGGGCCAGCGTCGATATGTCGAGAGCCTTTCGAGCTATGCGCGCCAGTTCTTGGGCCAGATGGACAAACCCGACCTGGATTCAATCGACGGCCTTTCGCCGGCGGTGTCGATCGACCAAAAGACGACGTCTAAAAACCCTCGCTCGACGGTTGGCACCGTAACCGAGATTTATGACTATCTGCGCCTACTGTTCGCCCGTGTGGGCACCCCGCACTGTCCCGAATGCGGCCGCGTCATTGAGCGCCAGACGACCGACCAGGTTGCCGACAAGGTCTTGGCGGCGGGGGAGGGCCGCCGCGCGTTTGTGCTGGCACCGGTAGTGCGCGGGCGAAAAGGCGAGTACGCCAAGCTGTTTGAGGACCTTCGCGCCGAGGGCTTTAGCCGCGTGCGTGTCGACGGCGAGGTTCGCTCGCTTGATGACCCTATCGATTTGGATAAGAAATTCAAGCACGATATCGAGGTCGTGGTCGACCGCATCGTGATCCGTGAGAACTCGCTGGGCCGTATTGCCGAGTCCGTTGAACAGGCGACTGCGTTGGCGCACGGCAATGTGAACGTATACTTGCTGCCCGACCGCGACGCTCCCGAGGGGACCGAAGGCGAGTTGCTGGAGTATTCGCTGGCGTTAGCGTGCCCGGAGCATGGACACTCCATCGATGACCTGCAGCCGCGTGATTTCTCGTTCAACGCGCCCTATGGCGCGTGCCCAGAGTGCGATGGCCTGGGCTTTAAGAAGACGGTCGATGCCGAGGCCCTAATCGAAGACCCCTCGAAGTCGATCGCCGACGGGGTTTTTGGCAGCCTGTTTGGCAACTCTAACTACTATCCGCAGATTTTCGCTGCGGTCTGCAAACACTTTAAGGTGAGCGTCGATACGCCGTGGGAGGATCTGCCTCCGCGGGTGCGTCGCGCGTTTTTAGACGGCATGGGCGACCAGAAGATTTCGGTCGACTATCAAAAGCTCGATGGGCGCCGCAGCCAGTGGGACACCAAGTTCTCGGGCGTGCGCAATATCCTGTACGAGCGCTATACCGAGACGACGAATGAGAACACCAAGGCGCGCTTGGAGAAGTACATCCGCGAGGAGCCGTGCTCGAGTTGCCATGGTGCTCGTCTGCGCCCCGAGATGCTCGCCGTTACCGTAGGCGGTAAGTCCATTTACGAGGTCTGCTGCCTATCGTGCCGCGAGTCGCTCGAGTTTTTTGAGGGCTTGGAGCTTACCGAGCGCCAACAATTTATCGGTGGGCGCATCGTCAAGGAAATCCTGGAGCGCTTGCGTTTTCTGGTCGATGTCGGACTCGACTATCTGACCCTCGATCGTGCCTCGGCGACGCTTTCCGGAGGCGAGGCCCAGCGCATTCGCCTGGCAACGCAGATCGGCGCCGGCCTCATGGGTGTGCTGTACATTTTGGACGAGCCATCGATTGGCCTCCATCAGCGCGATAACGAGCGCCTGATCAAGACGCTTGAGCGCCTACGCGATATCGGCAATACCGTCATCGTCGTCGAGCATGATGAGGATACGATTCGTGCTGCCGACTATGTGATCGACATGGGCCCCGGCGCGGGCGTGAACGGCGGACACGTAGTCGCGGCGGGAACGCCTGCCGATATCATGGCGTGTCCCGAGTCGATGACGGGCGCTTATCTGACCGGCAAACGAATGATCCGGGTTCCCGATGAACGCCGCAAGCCCGGTCGCGGCTGCCTTAAGATCACGGGCGCCCGCGCCAACAACCTCAAAAACGTTACCGCCAAGATTGAGTTCGGTACGCTTACGGTCGTTACCGGCGTGTCGGGATCGGGTAAGAGCTCCCTGGTTACCGACACTATCGCACCTGCCCTTACGAATGCCATTCACCGTTCGACGCGCCCTGTGGGTCCGTATAAGAAAATCGAGGGCATCGAGTGTATCGATAAGGTTATCGATATCGACCAGTCGCCGATTGGCCGCACGCCGCGTTCCAACCCTGCTACGTACATTGGCCTGTGGGATGATCTTCGCGCGCTGTTTGCGAGTACGCCGGAGTCGAAGGCGCGTGGCTACTCGCCGGGACGTTTCTCCTTTAACGTGAGCGGCGGTCGCTGCGAAGCATGCAAGGGCGACGGACAAATTAAGATCGAGATGCACTTCCTTCCCGATATCTATGTCCCCTGTGAGGTCTGCGGCGGCAAACGCTATAACCGCGAGACGCTTGAGGTCACCTACCGTGGTAAGACCATCTCGGACGTGCTCGACATGAGCGTCACCGAGGCACTGGCCTTCTTTGGGAATATCCCGCAGATTAAGCGCAAGCTCCAGACGCTGTACGATGTAGGCTTGGGCTACGTGAGCCTGGGCCAGCCCGCTACGACGCTCTCGGGCGGCGAGGCGCAGCGTGTGAAGCTCGCCAAGGAGCTTCATCGACGCCAGACGGGCAAGACGTTCTATATTTTGGATGAGCCGACGACCGGCCTTCATTTTGAGGACGTCCGCCAGCTGCTCGATGTGCTGCAGCGCTTGGTCGATGCGGGCAACACGGTGCTGGTGATTGAACACAACCTTGATGTCATCAAGGTTGCCGACCGTCTGATCGATATAGGCCCCGAGGGCGGTAACGGCGGCGGAACCGTCGTGGTTTCGGGCACACCGGAGCAGGTTGCGGACTGTCCGCAGAGTTATACGGGCAAGTTTTTGGCGCCGTTGCTCAGGCGTGACCGGGAGCGTCAGGCTCAACTTGATGCTCAATAAATAGGCGATTCAGTTTATGGGCGCCATCGACTCCTTGTGATTCGATGGCGCTTGCTGTGTCGAAGTGACGTATGCAGCCGAATTGGACATATACTTAATCCTTGCGTCCGAATGCGAGGGAAAGGATATGCCATGGCAAAGGCTGTAAAGACGCCAAAAACCAATGCGATGCGCGAGCTGGAAAGCGCCGGCATTTCCTATGTTCTACATACGTACGAAGACGATGGTGATGAGTCGGCGGGCCTGGGGGTCGCGATTTCGGAGCAGCTTGGCGAGGAGCCCGGTCAAGGATTTAAGACCTTGGTCTGCGTGACGCCGTCCAACGACCACGTCGTGTGCTGCATCCCTGTTGCCGACGAGCTCGATCTAAAGTCCGCCGCGCGTGCCGCGGGGGAGAAGTCCTTGGCCATGATGCATGTGAAGGATTTGCTTGCGGCGACTGGCTACGTTCGCGGCGGCTGCAGTCCGGTCGGTATGAAAAAACGCTACCGGACGCTCATTGATGAGACATGTGTCCTTTGGGATACCATTTTTATTTCGGGAGGCAAGCGTGGTTATCAGCTCGAGCTTGCACCTGATGATTTAATTGCATTTTGCGGGGCGACAGTTGCCGCGATTACGAGAGAGGACTGAGCGATGCCGCAGGAAGAATTGAAGCGCGGAGCTCATTTTGCAGAAGAATCTGCGCCTCAGACACCCTCATCCGAAGCTTCTTCATCGCGAGATGACACTGACGACATGGGCTCGTCGGACTACTCCACGGTTGGTCGTTCCGCCGGGCTTATGACCATCCTGACCATCGTGTCTCGCGTCACTGGTTTTATCCGCACGTGGGCAATGGCGGCCGCTATCGGCATGTCGCTACTCTCGTCCTCCTATCAGGTCGCCAACAACCTGCCCAATATGCTCTACGAACTCGTGATGGGCGGCATGCTCGTGACGGCGTTTTTGCCCGTGTACATGGGCGTGAGGCGTGAGCAGGGTCGCGAGGCCTCGAACGAGTACGTGGGCAACCTGCTCGGCATTCTGCTTTTGGTGCTGGGTGGCATTTCGTTGCTGGGGACCGTGTTCGCCCCGGGCTTTATCTGGACGCAATCGTTCCTTTCGGGTGACGGCGGCAGCATGGATACCGCTGCGTTCATGTTCCGTTTCTTTGCCATCCAGATTCTGTTTTATGGTTTGGGTTCGGTGTTCTCGGGCGTTCTCAACGCACACCGCGACTACTTCTGGTCGACGTTTGCCCCGGTCCTCAACAATGTGATCGTCATTGCGAGCTTTATGGGTTTTGCGCCCGTGTCCGCACAGTTTGGCGAACGTGCCGGCATCATCTTGATTGCGGCCGGTACGACCCTCGGTGTCTTTGTTCAGATGGCATGTCAGATTCCCGCGCTTGGCAAGCACGGCGTGCATCCCCATATCCATATCGACTTTAAGGACCCCGCGCTGCGCCAGACGATTGCGCTCGGTATCCCGACGCTGCTCGCCACGGTGTGCATGTTTGTCTCGACTTCTATCACCAACGCTGCCGCGCTGGTGGTCCAGCCCGAGACTGGCCCTTCCGTCATCGCCTATGCGCGCCTGTGGTACACGCTGCCCTACGCGCTGATTGCCGCCTCGCTTTCGACGGCGCTCTATACCGAGCTCTCTCACGACGCACAGGAGAAGGATTACGACAGCGTTCGCACGGGCATTTCGCGTGGCGTCGCCCAGATGCTGTTCTTCCTGATTCCGTTTGCGCTGTACCTGATTGTCTTCGCGCGTCCGCTCAACATGATTTACTGTGCCGGCAAGTTCGATGAATCCGGCGTGGCGCTGGTGTCCGAGTTCCTTGTCTACCTGGCGTTCTCGCTGCCGCTCTACGGCGTGGTCGTGTTGATGCAGAAGAGCTTCTCTGCCTTGCTCGACATGAAGCCCTATAGCCGCTATTGCCTGTATTCCGCCATCGGCCAGGCCGGCTCGGTTCTGCTGTTTGGCGTTGTGCTGGGCTTCGGTATGCCGGCAATCGCGCTTTCGTATGTCGTCGACTACGTGATCTTGGTCGGCTGTTCGCTGTGGTGGCTGCGTCGTCGCCTGCGTGGCCTTCAGGTCAAATCTATCCTACATGGCGGTTTCTTTGGCCTTTTGCTCGGTGGCCTGGGTGCTGCCGCAGGCGCCGGCGTCATGTGGGCGCTTGAACACTTTGTCGGGGCACTTGGCGGCTCGATTCTGATTACTCTTGGCTATGTTTGCGTTGCGGGTGTCGTCTCGCTTGCTGTTACCTTTGGCCTTGCCGTCGTCCTTAAGATGCCCGAGGTCTCGGCGCTGCTTCGTCGCAAGTAGGTGCGCGTGGCCGGTCACGACAACATTCCAACGCTTGCCGAGCAGGTTTCGCGCGTTCCCACGCAGCCCGGATGCTACCTTTGGAAGGATGCCAAGGGCGATGTCATCTACGTGGGCAAGGCGAAAAACCTGCGCGCCCGTATGCGTCAGTACGTGACGCTGCAGGACGAGCGCCAGAAGATCCCGCTGATGATGCAGCTGGTGGCGAGCTTTGACTATATCGTGGTGGAGACCGAGCACGAGGCGTTGGTGCTCGAGCGCAATTTGATTGGTCAGTACCATCCGTACTTTAACGTCGACCTCAAGGATGACAAGAGCTACCCCTTTATCGCCATTACAAAGGGCGACCTGTATCCCGCTATCAAATACACGCGTGAGCGTCATAAGCCGGGAACGCGCTATTTTGGACCTTATACCGATAGCCGCGCGGCACGTGAGACGATAGATACGCTGCGCAAGGTTATCCCCATCTGCTCCGCATCCTGTGCGGAGTGGCGTCGTTGTCGCCGTATCGTCGAGTCCCACAAGGGCGAGGAAGACATCGTCAATATGATTTGCGCGCAAAACGGGCGCCCCTGCTTTGACTACCATGTCGGGCGCGGCCCGGGTGCGTGTGTCGGCGCGATTTCCCCGGCAGACTATGCCAAGAACGTCAAGCGTGTCGAGCGCTTTTTGTCGGGCCATCGCAAGGATGTCGTCGATGAGCTGACCTCCGAGATGACGGATGCCGCTGAGGCGCTCGACTTTGAGCGCGCGGCACGCGTCAAACGTCGTTTGGAGGTCATCAGGGGTCTGGACGATCGTCAGCAAGTCGTTTTTCCCTCCAGTGTCGATATAGATGTCATCGGTTTCTATCGCGAGGAGACCATCTCCGCCGCTTGCGTCTTCGTCGTTCGCGAGGGCCGAACTGTTCGCACCTGCGAGTTCATTCTCGACAAGGGTCTTGATGTTGACGAGGAAGAGCTCCAGTCGGGCTTTCTTAAGCGCTATTACGACGAGACGGCTGATATTCCAGCTGAGGTCAACCTTTCCGTCGAGCTTGAGGATGCGGAAGCGCTGGGGGAGTGGCTTGCGGGCAAGCGTGAGCGTTCCTGCCATCTCCATAGGCCGCAGCGTGGCGAAAAGCACCGTCTGCTCGATATGGCATCCAAAAATGCGCGCCATGCCCTCATGCGCTACATGATGCGAACGGGGTACGCTGACGACCGCACCAATCAAGCGCTCCTGGAGCTCGAAAGTGCGTTGGCGCTGCCATCGCCGCCGTTGCGTATCGAGTGCTTCGATATCTCTACACTGCATGGCACCTTTACGGTCGCCTCGATGGTGGTGTTTACCAACGGGCGCGCCGACAAGAGTCAGTATCGTCGTTTTAAAATTCAGGCCGAATTGGACGAGGCAAACGACTTCGTGTCGATGTCCGAGGTTTTGGGACGACGTTATGCTCCCGAGCGCATGGCCGACGAGCGCTTTGGCTCGCGCCCCGATTTGCTCGTTGTCGATGGCGGTAAGCCGCAATTGACCGCTGCGATCAAGCAACTTGAGGCTCTTGGGCTCGATATACCAGTTTGTGGCTTGGCAAAGGCCGATGAGGAGGTTTTCGTGCCTTGGGACGAGACTCCCGTCGTGCTGCCGACCGGGTCCGCGTCGCTCTATCTAATTAAACAGGTGCGCGATGAATCGCACCGTTTTGCCATCACGTTCCATCGCGAATTGCGCGATAAAGCCATGACGGTTTCGGTACTCGATGACGTTCCAGGCGTGGGACCCACCAGAAAACGTGCCCTTATGCGCCATTTTGGCTCGATGAAGCGTTTGCGCGCGGCGAGCGAGCAAGAGATCGCGGAAGTTCGAGGCATTCCTGCCGATGTCGCCAAAGCGGTTCACGAGGCGCTCGTTGCATGGAATGCCGAGCGCGCCGAGGCGGCGGCAAAGCAATCCGAAAACTAAACACGCCTCTAAACAACTGATATACATGATTGCGTGATTTTCAATCATTTATTTCACGGCGATTACCAGCCGATTTCGGGTTTAATTAACGCTAAAACGTTTGACTAGCCATGGTGAACAACCCTGCTATCCTGCGGGTTGACGAAGACTGATATCTCACCTCGTCGATACATACTGTCTGGCGAATCGTTTGTCAATGAATTCGGTGAACGGTAGCAAATACCGTTCAAGCGTATGTATGTATCGGTCGCCGAGCGCGGCACCTCAGTTGGGTTCGTCGGTAGGTAAGGTATATATCGTCCGCAAGTTGCGCGGGGGCACGTCTAGGCGCTCCCGGGTAAGATTCTCTATTGATAGGAGAAGACATGGCCATCATCAACAAGGGTATGTCCAGGCGTTCGTTCCTCGGCCTCACCGGCAGCGTCGCTGCTGTCGCAGGGCTTGGTCTCACCGGCTGCGGTGGCAGCTCTAGCGACGAGGGTTCCGCTTCCGGTTCCACCGATTCCGCCAACCGTGGCGGCGGCGTGATCACCGCTGGTTCCGCTTACGCTCCATCCAGCTTCGATCCCGCCAGCACCGGCTCCGCTGTGGGCCTGGGTGCTAACTGGCACGTCGTCGAGGGCCTCTACGGCATCGATTACCACGACTACAGCACCTTCAAAGAGCTCGCCACCGACGATCCCAAGTCTGTGGACGACACCACTTTCGAGGTCACCATCCGCAAGGGCGCCAAGTTCTCCGATGGCACCGAGGTCACCGCTGACGATGTCGTTGCCTCCTACACCGCTTGCGCCGCTTCCGCTACCTATGCTCCGTTCTTCCAGCCCTTCGAGTCCATCGAGGCCAAGGACGCCAGCACCGTGACGGTCAAGACCAAGGTCCCCAACTTCTCCCTGCTCAAGGATCGTCTGGCCATCGTCCGCGTTACCCCGGCCACCCAGACCGAGGAGGATCGCGCCAAGCAGCCGATCGGCTCCGGCCCCTGGATGTACGACTCTATCTCCGATACCGAGATCACCCTGGTTCCCAACCCCGAGTACAACGGTGAGTATGCTGCCGAGGATAAGAAGATCCAGTACAGCATCCTGACCGACCCCACCGCTCGCGTTACCGCTCAGCAGGAGGGCTCCACGCTCGTTATGGAGCTCGTTACCGCTGACGCCGTCGACCAGCTCGAGAGCGCCGGCTGCAAGATCGATAACGTTCAGGGTTTCGGCACCCGCTTCATCATGTTCAACGTCGCCAAGGAGCCTTGGAACAACGTCAAGGTCCGTCAGGCTGTCATGTATGCGCTCGACACCGAGAAGATGGTCAGCAACACCTTCGCCGGCCTTGCCACCGCTGCCAGCTGCTACCTGCCCAAGAGCTTCACCAACTATCATGAGGCTTCCACGGTGTACAAGACCGACGCCAAGAAGGCTAAGAAGCTCATCGAGGAGTCTGGCATCACCCCGGGTGCCATCACCCTGCGCACCACCGACAACGAGCAGATTAAGGGCATGGCCGCCCAGGTCAAGAATGACCTCGACGCTCTCGGCTTCGATGTGACCATCCAGACCGATACCTCGCCGGCCACCTACGCTGCCATCGACGGCGGCGAGGCCTACGATATCCTCCTTGCCCCTGGCGATCCTTCCTGCTTCGGCGCCGACCCCGACCTGCTGCTCAACTGGTGGTACGGCGACAACGTCTGGATGCAGACCCGTTGCCCGTGGAAGGAGTCCGCTGAGTGGCAGAAGCTCCACGGTCTCATGGACGAGGCTCTTGCCGCTGAGGGCGATGAGCAGCAGAAGAAGTGGAACGAGTGCTTCGACATCATTGCCGACAACGCCGTTCTGTACCCCGTTGTCCACGTCAAGACCGTCTCCGCTTCCTGGGACGATCCGTCCACTGCGCCCAACGGCGAGGCCCTCGATGGCTTCAAGGGCATCGGCACGACGAGCATGTCCTTCAGGGGCGTTGCGACCGTCAAGGCGTAAGACTCGCTTGAGTCTGTATGCAGGATGTCGGTCGTTGGGACCGTATCCTCATAGTTGAAACAAAGACCCGGGCGACCTCGATGTCGCTCGGGTCTTGTAATGAGTATCCGTACTCATATACCAGTTGGTCCTACCGACAAAAGAAAGGGGAGAGAACGTGAACAACTTGCTACGTTTGATTGGAAGGCGTCTTGTGGCGCTGCCGATCATGGCATTGGGCGTCACCGTCCTGGTGTTCTTCCTTATGTCGTTCTCCAAGACCGACCCCGCCTACACGGCGTTGGGTGACGGTGCCTCGCCCGAGGCGGTTGCCGAGTACCATGAGAAGTATGGTCTGGACGACCCCTGGCCTGTGCGCTACGTGCGCTATATGGGCGATTTGATCCATGGCGACATGGGCACCTATGGTGCTGCTCGCAACTCCGTTGCCAAGCGCATCTCCACGGCCCTGCCCGTCACGATGCAGCTGACCTTCATCGGCCTTGCCATCGGTGCGGTCGTTTCGTTTTTACTCGGCGTCATCGCGGCACTGTATCGCGACAAATGGCCGGACCAAGTGATCCGCGTCTTTTCCATCGCCGGCTTGGCAACCCCGTCGTTCTGGCTTGCCGTTCTGTTGATCCTGCTGTTCTCTTCCTACCTTAAGGTGCTTCCGGCATCGGGTGCTCTGCCTCACTTCACCACGAATCCGGCTGGCTATCTGGGACGTATGATCATGCCCGCTATCGCCTTGGCATTTCCGCTGACGGGCCAGATGACTCGTATCGTGCGTACCGCCATGGTCGAGGAGCTCGATAAGGATTATGTCCGTATGGCTCGCGGCGCCGGCGTTCCCGAGAAGGTCGTCGTCGGCATCAACGTTCTTCGCAATGCGCTGATCACCCCGGTCACCACCCTCGGTCTTAAGATCGGTTACCTCATGGGCGGCGCCGTCGTCATCGAGGTTATCTTCAACCTCCCCGGCATGGGCACCGCGATTCTGCAGGGCGTTCAGGGCAACGAGGCGAACCTGGTTCAGGGCGTCGTTATCGTCGTTGCTCTTGCCTTCATCATCATCAACATCGTGGTTGACATGCTCTACCTGCTCATCAACCCGCGCATCAGGACGGTGTAGATTATGGTAAAGATTCGAGAGAAGCAAACCGAGCAGCTCGAGAAGGCTGCCTCCAAGGGGCTCAAGCTCGGTGGCTGGAAGAAGATGACGCTGTCTTCTAAGATTGCCGCCGTCGTGTTGGTGCTGGTCGCCCTGACTGCGATTCTGGCGCCCCTTCTTGCCCCCTATAGCCCGGTCGAGATTTTTACGGCTCGCCAGGCTCCCGGCAACGGATTTATCTTCGGTACCGACGATAAGGGTCGCGACATTCTGTCGCGCATGCTCTACGGTGGTCGTTACTCGCTGATTATCGGCTTTGGCGCCACTGCCATGGCTCTGGTCTGCGGCTCGGTCGTGGGCGCCCTTGCGGCGGTTTCGCGCAAGGCCGTTTCCGAGACGATCATGCGTATCCTGGACATCATCATGTCCATCCCGGGCATCGCCCTCGCGGCCGTCTTCGTCTCCATCCTGGGCAACTCCGTGCCGTCGATCATCTTCGCCATCGGCTTTATGTACACTCCGCAGATTGCCCGTATCGTGCGCGCCAACATCGTGTCCGAGTACGGCGAGGACTATGTCCGCGCGGTCATCGTTTCCGGCGCCAAGGCTCCGTGGATTTTGATCAAGCATGTTCTGCGTAACTGCATCGCCCCGATCATGGTCTTCACCGTTACCCTGGTCGCCGACGCCATCATCTTCGAGGCCTCGCTGACCTTCATCGGCGCTGGTATCCAGGAGCCCACCGCTACCTGGGGCAACATCCTCGCCGACGCCCGCGGCGGCGTGCTCGCCGGCCGTTGGTGGCAGGCGCTGTTCCCGGGCCTGGCCATCATGATCACCTGCCTGGCGCTCAACATCCTCTCCGAGGGCATTACCGACGCCATGGCCGCTGCTCCCTCCGCCGCCCTGGATCCGACCGATTCCTCCAAGCGTCGCGAGGCCGACCTGCTGGTCTCCGACCCCGTTCGCGCCTACAAGGAGCAGGCCCAGTCCCTCTCCGCTCGCCTTGGCGCCCTGCGCGATGTCGAGCTCAAGCGTGACGATCGCCATGTGCCCGACGAGTCTGTCGAACCGATCCTTTCGGTCCGCGATTTCTGCATCCAGTTTGAGCATCACGGCGATATCAACGTCGTCGACCATGTCAACTTTGACGTCCGTCCTGGTCAGACCATGGGCCTGGTGGGCGAGTCCGGTTGCGGTAAGTCCATCACCACGCTGGCCATCATGGGCCTGACCGACGACGATGAGCACCTTTCCGGCGAGGTCCTCTGGGAGGGCCGCGACCTGCTCAAGATGAGCAAGAAGGAGTGGTTCGGCCTGCGCGGTACCGATATCGCTATGGTCTATCAGGACGCCCTGTCCTCGCTCAACCCCTCCATGCTCATCTCTGCCCAGATGAAGCAGCTCACCAAGCGCGGCGGCACCCGCAGCGCCGAGGAACTCCTGGAGCTCGTGGGCCTCGACCCCAAGCGTACGCTCGAGAGCTACCCGCATGAGCTTTCCGGTGGCCAGCGTCAGCGTGTCCTGATCGCTATGGCCCTTACCCGCGACCCCAAGCTGGTCATCTGCGACGAGCCCACGACCGCTCTGGACGTTACCGTCCAGAAGCAGGTCATCAAGCTGCTCAACGACCTTCAGGCCAAGCTCGGCTTTGCCATGATCTTCGTCTCGCATGACCTGGCGCTGGTCGCCGAGGTCGCCCATAACATCACGGTGATGTACGCCGGTCAGGTTATCGAGCAGGCGCCCACCAAGGAGCTGCTCACCAACCCGATCCACGAGTACACCCGCGGTCTTCTGGGTTCCGTTCTGTCCATCGAGAGCGGTTCGGGCCGCCTGCACCAGGTGCCCGGCGCCGTTCCGAGCCCGCGCGATTTCCCCAAGGGCGATCGCTTCGCGCCCCGCTCGAGCCATCCGCGTATTGGCCTGGACACCCGTCCGGTCTTCAAGCGCGTGCCCGGCACCGAGCACTTCTATTCCGAGCTCCCCGACGAGGTGCTCAAGGCAAATGGTTTGACCCCTCACGCGGAGGTGATGTAGATGAGCGAGACCGCAGTCAACGGCGTCGAGCCGATCATCTTCCTTGATGACGTCCACGTCACCTTTAGGACCCGTACCGGCTCGATTCTGCACCCCAACCTGGTTCACGCCGTCCAGGGTGTAACGATTAAGCTCATGCCCGGTCAGACGATCGGCATCGTCGGCGAGTCCGGTTGCGGAAAGTCCACCACCGCCAACGTCATGTGCGGCCTGCAGGCCCCCACGAGCGGCAAGGTCTACTTTAAGGGCAAGGACGTTACCAAGCGTACCGCCGAGGACCGTCGCCACATGGGTCGCGTCATCTCGGTCGTGTTCCAGAACCCGGCCACGGCGCTCAACCCCCGCATGGTCGTTCGCGAGCAGCTGCTCGACCCCATGCGCGTCCACAACCTGGGTACCGAGGCCGAGCAGGAGAAGCGCGTCAAGGAACTCCTGGAGCTCACCGGTCTGCCCAGCTCCGCCGCCGAGGTTCTTCCCGGCCAGCTTTCGGGCGGCCAGCGCCAGCGCGTCGCAATTGCCCGTGCCCTGTCGCTGAACCCCGATGCCATCATCGCCGACGAGCCCACCTCGGCTCTGGACGTTTCGGTCCGCGCGCAGATTCTGAACCTGCTGACCGACCTTAAGAAGGAGCTCGGCCTGGCCATGGTGTTCATCAGCCATGACATCCAGACGGTCCGCTATATCTCTGACGACATCATCGTTATGAATGGCGGCAAGATCGTCGAGCAGGGCGAGGCCAAGCAGGTCTTCCAGCACCCCCAGGACCCCTACACCAAGATGCTGCTCGGCGCTGCGCCGTCGCTGCTGCATCCCAAGCTCGGCGAGTAGTCTCGCTTTCCCTCCCGTGCGCCCGGTTCCCTTGCCGGGCGCACCTCCGTTGCGATTTCGAAAGGTTGGGTTCACGAGCCATGCCAAGTGCTCAGGAGCTACAACAGCAATTTGGTGAATATCGAGGCGCTATGCCCCGTCCATCGGATTTCGATCTCTTTTGGAAGGACCGCATGGCCGAGGCCGACGCCGTCGGGCTTGACTATGCGATCGAGACGGCATCGGTCACCGATGCCGTGACCTGCCAGCTTTTCGACCTCTGGTATACCGGCATGTGTGGCGCTCGCCTGCATGCCAAGTACCTTAAACCCGTCTCGGATGAGCCCGTGCCATTGGTACTTCAGTTCCATGGATATCCGGGTGCAAGCCGCAGCTGGTTTGAGCAGGCGTCGTTTGCGGGCATGGGCATGGCGCTCATCGCCCTCGACTGCCCCGGTCAAGGAGGTCCCTCCGAGGACATTGGTGGATTTGAGGGCACAACGGTCGCGGGCCATATCGTCGCCGGTATCGACGGCGACCCGGCCAACCTCTACTATGTCCGCTTGCACCAAGATATTCGCATCCTGTGCCGCATCGTTCGCGAGCTTGAGGGCATCGATCTTGCCCACGTATTTGTGAACGGCGCGTCGCAGGGCGGCGGTTTGGGCATTGCGACCTGTGCGCTTAACGGCGAGCTTATCAATCGCGCCGCCATCCTCTATCCCTTCCTGTCGGATTTCCGCCTGGTCTGGGATTTGGACGCCGACGATATTGCCTACGAGGGTCTGCGCTATTGGTCGCGTTGGTTTGACGAGGACTCGACTCGTATCGAGGAAGCCTATGCCAAGCTGGCGTACTTCGATTCCAAGAATTTTGCCCCCATGGTCAAGTGCCCCGTGCTGTTTGGCACGGGCACGGCCGATACCGTCTGTCCGCCGGCAACGCAGTTTGCGGTGTACAACAACCTGTCCTGCGATAAGCGTCATGAGTTCTTTGAGGGCTTTGGCCACGAGGAGATTCAGGATTTTGACGATCTGATCATTCCGTTTTTCTGTGAGGGAGGGGAGGCTCATGTCTAAGTGCGAGAGCAATGTTGACGAGCTGATAGTCCCCGGGCTCGTGGGAATTCCCGGAACGGTTTCATCAAGGCTCGCAGAATATCGGGACTGGCACGGCGATGTCCAAGCAGATGTTTCTGATTTAGAGACATGCGCTTCGAATCTTGAGATTCAAGGCCAGGCCATTACGGCGATTGACTTTGTTAACCCCTGCGCTCGTTACTCGGAGATTTCCTTTGAGCTCGGTGACGATGCGGTCCACGCTCGCTTGATTGAGCCTGTTGGTCGTGCCCGAGTATCTAAGCGCGTGCCGCTGTGCCTGATGTTCCACGACATCGATCGGCCTGTGCGCGGCTGGCATCACATGACGAGATTTGCCGCCATGGGGTATGCCGTCCTCGCGCTGGATGACGATGTCGCTGGTGCGGACGACCTGCAGCGGGGGATTGCTTCGCCCGCTTTTGTCGAGCGCGTCCGTTGGGGTTGCGCGATGGCGAAGGTGGCGCGCAATCTTGATGGCATGGACCCCGACCGCATCTTTGCATGGGGCGAGGGTCTTGGCGGCGGAGTCGCGCTGGCGGTTTCTGCTCTGGACGAGCGGGGCCTCGCCTGCACGGCGGTTGCCAATCCGCTTCCTGGCGGCCTCGAGGCGCTGTCGTCTCGGGTGCGCGGATCGGTGCTCATGGGCACATCGCTTATGGATACCGTGAGCGATCCCAAGGATCAGTTTGCCGTATTCAACGGTCTTGAGTGTGACCGGAGGCATATCATCTATGCCAAATACGCTCATGAGCGTATCAATGCGTTCGAAAACGAAGTCGTCGACTTCTTTAACCAAACGTTCTACCCGTGTTCTTTGGCCTAGACGGCCTGGACACTGCCAACAAGAGTGGGTGGCATAGGGCCGCCCGCCAGACAACTAAGGAGATTCTTGTGGCAACTCAGAAATTCACCGGCGTTATCCCTCCCGTCGTTGTTCCCGATACCGAAGACCACCAGCTCGACGTTGCCTCCTTTGAGCGCAGCATCAACCGCATGATCGATGCCGGCGTCGATGGCCTGTTCTTCCTGGGCTCTTCGGGCGAGGTCGTTTTCTCCACCGATGAGCGTCGTCGCCAGATCATCGCCGAGGCCGTTCGTATCGTCGACCACCGCGTGCCCGTCCTGGTCGGCATCATCGATACCGAGACCGAGCGCATGATCGAGCACGGTAAGGTCGCTCAGGAGCTGGGCGCCGATGCGCTTGTCGCCACCTGCCCGTTCTATGCCCTGCAGGGCATGACCGAGGTCGAGGAGCACTTCCGCATCCTGCACGAGGAGCTCGACCTGCCCATCTTTGCCTATGACATTCCCGTCTGCGTTCACACCAAGCTCCCCTGGAAGCTCCTTGCCAAGCTCGGCGCCGAGGGCGTCCTTGCTGGCGTCAAGGATTCCTCGGGTGATGACATCTCGTTCCGCTATCTCGTTCAGGAGAACGAGAAGAACGGCCATCCGATGAGCATCCTCACCGGTCACGAGGTTGTTGTCGACGGCGCTTACCTCGGTGGCGCCGACGGTTCTGTCCCGGGCCTTGCCAACGTTGAGCCCGAGGGCTACGTGCGCCAGTGGAAGGCCGCTCAGGCCGGTGACTGGGCTACCGTCAAGGCCGAGCAGGATCGCCTCAACGAGATCTCCCACATCTGGGATGTCACCTCGGGCGTCCAGGGCTATGCCGGTGGCGTCGGCGCCTTCAAGACCGCTATGAACCTCATGGGCATCTTCGACAGCCCGACCATGCCGCGCCCGGTGAAGGCCATGACTGGCGAGAACGTCGAGGCTATTAAGAAGGTCCTCCAGGACAACGGTCTCCTGTAAAGCTTTCCCAGGCACCCGACCTCGCCGTTCAACCGTGTGGCCATGACCCGTTAGGTCAATGGCCACACGGTTTCTCGGCGATCTCGGGCACCTGGATAACCTTTACTGCGCTGTGACGGCTAGCCTGACGGCGCATTTCCTGTAGTTGTTTTTATCTCCGAAGGAGAGCGACATGGAGAACAAGTACGTCTGCTCTGTCGATATCGGCGGAACCAAGATCGCGACTGCCATCATGGAGTACCCGGCTGACGGTAGTGTGCCCCATCCCGTTTTTGAGGCCGAGGTTCCCACAGAGGCCCAAGAGGGCGGCGAGGCCGTCTTCCAGCGTATCGAGGCATCCATCAAGGCTGCTCTCGAGGCGAATCCCGATGTCGAGGTCCTTGGCGTCGGCATCGGTGCCGCCGGCGTCGTCGATCCCAAGACGGGCGCCATCGCGTATGCCAATGAGATCATGCCCGGCTGGTCCGGCGTTCAGTTGGGGCCGCGTCTGCGCGAGGATCTCGGTCTTCCCGTTGCCGTTGTAGGCGACGTGCAGGCTCATGCTCTGGGCGAGGCCCACTGGGGTGTCGGCAAGGGCAAGTTCTCCGTCTTGTGTCTTGGCATCGGTACGGGTATCGGCGGCGCATATGTCGAGAACGGCCGCGTGATGCAGGGCTTCCATGGTGCTGCCGGCCATATGGGCCACATCGAGTGCTCGGCTGCCGCCGGCATTCCCTGCGCCTGCGGGCGTTCTGGTCATCTTGAGTCGGTAGCCTCGGGCACCTCGATTGGCCGTATGTACGACGAGCGCTTCGGTCGAGTTGACCCCAGCCGTCCTTCGGTCGGTCGCGACGTGAACGACCTGTGCCGTGCTGGCGACGCAAAGGCGACCGAGGTCATCCATGACGCCGGCTTTGCGCTGGGCGCCAGCTTGGGCTCGCTTGCCAACATCTTGGATCCCGAGGTCATCGTGCTTTCGGGAGGTGTGATTCACCAGGGTCCCGATTGGCGCTCGCAGACGTGGAAGGACTCGGTGCACGAGGGCTATGCCAGCCAGGCGCTCGACCCGCTTCAGGACACGCCGATCCTCATCGGGTCTCTGGAGGGTGACGCGCCGCTCATCGGTGCCGCTGAGCATCTTCTTGCGTCGTTGAAGTAAACATAACTACCAAGTGCGCCTTCTGAGGTGCCGCAGATTGACGTGAAAGAGGAGCGAAGCGTACTTCGGTACGCGAGCGACGGTTTGAACGTCAAGGTGCGGTGTCTCAGAAGGCTATTTTGAGAAAGGTTGAGTCGAACATGACCGTTGATCCTTTGATTCAATCCCTGAAGGGCAAGCTCGTCGTGAGCGTTCAGGCCTATATGGGCGAGCCGCTTCGTACGCCCGAAACCATGGCTCAGATGTCTCGCGCCTGCGAGCTTGGCGGCGCCGCCGCTATTCGCTGCCAGGGTCTTGCCGACATCGCCGCCATTAAGGGCCGCTGCGAGGTTCCCGTCATCGGCTTGTGGAAGGATGGACACGAGGGCGTCTACATCACGCCGACGCTGCGTCATGCTCGCGCCTGCGTTGCCGCCGGTGCCGACATCGTGGCAATTGACGCCACTGATCGCCCGCGTCCCGATGGCAAGACCGTCGAGGACACCTTCCGTCCGCTGCACGAGGAGGGCGTGCTCCTGATGGCCGACTGTGCCACCATCGAGGACATTCGCCGTGCTGTCGACATGGGCTTCGACCTGGTGTCCACCACGCTTTCCCATGGTGTTGCCGCTATCGATTGCACCATGGCCGACGGTCCCGATCTGCCGCTCCTGCGCCAGGCGACCGAGGAGTTTCCCGGCCTTCCCATCATCTGCGAGGGCCGCGTGCATACGCCCGAGGAGGCCCGCGCCGCAATTGATGCGGGCGCCTGGGCAGTTGTCGTGGGCACTGCCATCACGCACCCCACGAGTATTACGAGTTGGTTCAAAGCCGCGCTTGAGGCGTAAGACGGACCTTGTATCCGCTCAGGGCGGTATACTCATTAAAGGCAATTGACCGCGCGGGATCCGGGTTGCTGGGTCCCGCGCTTGTTTTTAGGAGGCAGCACATGCAAAAGGGAGATGCCATGGATGCGGCGGAGCGCTCGGAGCGCATCCCCGATATCGTCATCATCACCGGAATGTCCGGATCGGGCCGAACGCAGGCCATGCATGTGTTCGAGGACATGGGCTATTTTTGTATCGATAACCTGCCCCCGCGTCTGATTGCCCAGCTTGCTGAGCTCGTTGGCATCAATACGGGTGTGGGTAGGCACCTTGCCGTCACCTGCGACCTGCGCAGCCAAGGCTTGTTCGATGAGTTGCTCGATGCCGTTGCCGCACTCGAGGAGCGCGAGATGAGCTGCGACATCGTTTTTCTCGAGGCCTCTGACGAGGTACTGATCCGTCGTTATAGCGAAAATCGCCGCCGTCATCCCATTGCCAAGCCGGGGGAGACTACGGCCGATGCGATTCAGCGCGAGCGCCTTCAGCTGCAGGGCGTGCGCGATCGAGCCGATATGATTATCGACACGAGCCGTCTGCGCACCTCTGCGCTGCGCAACAAATTGCGCATGGCGTTCTCCGAGCTGTCCGACCAGCAGCTCATGGACGTTCACGTGTTCTCGTTTGGCTTTAAGCACGGTATGCCCGTCGAGGCGGACATTATGATCGACGTTCGCTTTCTGCCCAATCCGTTCTACGATCCCGAGATGCGCACCATGACCGGTCTCGATAAGAAAGTCTCCGACTTTGTTCTGGACCATCCCAAGACCCAGGAGTTCTGGAAGGTCTGGACGCAGCTGCTCGATACGGTCATGCCCGGCTATATCGCGGAGGGCAAGCCGCAGCTTTCTATTGCCATCGGTTGCACGGGCGGTCAACACCGCAGCGTTGCCATCGCCGAGGCCACGGCACGTTATTTGGAAGGTGCCCAGTATCACGTGAGCATTTCCCATCGCGACTTGTCACGCGCCAACACGAAAGCATAGGCCTGCATGTCGTTTACCGCCGAGGTGCGTGACGAGCTCGCGCGCTGCGAACCCGAATGTGAATACTGCGATTTGTCGACGCTTGCCGCCCTGACGCGTGTGAGCGGTACACTTTCGCTGGCCGGCTCCGGGCGGTATCGTTTGACGGTCGCGACCGAGACGGGCGCCGTCGCGCGCACGATGATCACACTGACGCATCGCATCCTTAAGCTCAAAACGGAATTCACCGTTCGTAAATCGGTCTTGCATAAGGTCCGTAACTATCTCATTACCCTGCCCGATCAACCCGACCTGGACAAGGCTCTGGTGCTGCTGGGCATTCTCGACCGCAGGGGAGGGCTCGTCGCCGGTGTTCCCCGGCACATCGTTGCCCGCCCCTGCTGCAGGCTTGCCTACATCCGCGGCGCGCTCATCGCCGGCGGTTTCGTGGCCGATCCCCGCGGCGACTTTCATTTGGAGATCGCGGTGCAGGGCGAGCAATATGCCAAGGGGCTCTGCGATCTGCTGGAGCAGATTGGGGTCCATGCGCGCGTCAACGCGCGGCGCGGGTCCTATGCCGTGTACATTAAGAGCGCCGAGGAGATCGAGCAGCTCCTAAAGCTGGTCGGAGCCAAGCGCAGCGTTGCCGAGATCGAGGAAGCGCGCGCGGTCAAATTGGTTAAGAACGACGTAAACCGTCGCGTGAATGCCGAGCTGGCCAATCAGACCAGAAGCGCGGGTGCCGCCCAGCATCAGCTTGCGCTGATCGATGAGCTCGAACTGCGGGGTTTGCGCGACACGCTTCCGGACGCCTTGGCGGTCTTTTGCGACCTGCGCGAGCGCTATCCCGATCTGTCACTGCGCGATTTGGGGGAGATGGCTGACCCTCCCTTGTCGAAGTCGGCCCTCTACCATCGAGTTTTGAGACTTGAAAAGCTCATTGAAGCAAACAGGTAGTTTAAAGTATCGACTTATATACGGATTTAGCTGCTATTTTATTCTTTAAAACGTTTTAACGTAAATTTGATTTTCAATTTCGAGCATTCTCGTGAAATTCAAGTCAAAAAAAAGGTATATTAGGCGAGTGGTTAGTTTGTGGGCCTCAACGGCGGGCGCTGTAGCTTGCGGGGGCCTTACGAAAGGAGACACAATGGCAGTAAAGGTTGCTATTAACGGCTTCGGTCGCATCGGTCGTCTGGCTTTCCGTCAGATGTTCGGTCATGAGGGCTCCGAGATCGTCGCTATCAACGACCTCACCTCTCCCGATATGCTCGCTTACCTGCTGAAGTACGACTCCACGCAGGGCAACTACGCTCGCGATCACGAGGTCGTTGCTGGCGAGGATTCCATCACCGTTGACGGCAAGGAGATCAAGATCTACAAGGAGGCCGACGCCAACAACCTGCCTTGGGGCGACCTCGACGTCGACGTCGTTCTCGAGTGCACCGGCTTCTACACCAGCAAGGCTAAGGCTCAGGCCCACATCAACGCTGGCGCCAAGAAGGTCGTCATCTCCGCTCCGGCCGGCAGCGATCTGCCCACCATCGTGTACAACGTCAACCACGAGACGCTGACCGCTGAGGACAACATCATCTCCGCTGCTTCCTGCACCACCAACTGCCTCGCCCCGATGGCCAAGGGTCTGAACGACTTCGCTCCCATCGTGTCCGGCATCATGACCACCATTCACGCCTGGACCGGCGACCAGATGCCGCTCGACGGCCCGCAGCGCAAGGGCAACAAGCGTCGTAGCCGCGCCTGCGCCGTCAACATCGTCCCCAACACCACCGGTGCTGCCAAGGCTATCGGCCTGGTTCTCCCCGAGCTCAACGGTAAGCTCATCGGTGCCGCCCAGCGCGTCCCGACGCCGACCGGCTCCATCACCAACCTCTACGCCGTCGTTGACAAGAAGGTCACCGTCGACGAGGTCAACGCCGCTATGAAGGCCTACGCTGCCACCATCTCCGAGACCTTCGGTTACAACGAGGACGACATCGTCTCCACCGACATCATCGGCGAGACCCATGGCTCCATCTTCGACGCCACTCAGACCATGTGCTCTGACCTCGGCAACGGCCAGACCCTCGTTCAGGTCACCTCTTGGTACGACAACGAGAACTCTTACACCTCTCAGATGGTCCGCACCATCAAGTACTTCGAGAAGTTCGTTGCTTAATTTAGCTTTTAGCGAATAGCTCGTTGAGCGTCTAAAGAAGGGCGCGGCCTTATAGGGCTTACACCCTAGGGTCGCGCCCTTTTTATAGGAAATCGTCTGCCGTAATGGGAGGCAGACACGTACGAAAGGTAGAAGCAAACATGGCCTTTACCAAGAAGACCGTCCGCGACATCGATGTCGACGGCAAGCGCGTTCTCGTCCGCGTTGACTTCAACGTGCCTATCAAGGATGGCGTCGTTGGCGACACCACCCGTATCAAGGCTGCCCTGCCCACCATCAACTATCTCGTTGAGCACAACGCTCGCGTCATCCTCATGAGCCACCTCGGCCGTCCCGATGGCACCGGCTTCCAGCCCGAGCTGTCCCTCGAGCCCGTCGCCAAGAAGCTCGCAGAGCTCTCTGGTCTCGACGTTGCCTTTGTCGCCGACACCTACGGCGAGAAGGCTGCCGAGGCTGTCGCTGCCGTCGAGCCGGGCAAGGTCCTCGTTCTCGAGAACGTCCGCTTCGATAAGCGTGAGAAGAAGAACGATCCCGAGATCGCCAAGAAGCTCGCTTCCTATGGTGACGTCTTCGTTCTCGATGCGTTCGGCACCGCTCACCGCGCCCAGGGTTCCGTTGTGGGCCCCGCCGCTTACCTGCCTGCCGTCGCCGGTTTCCTGCTCGAGAAGGAGGTCGACACGCTGACCGGCATCTTCGCCGAGCCCGAGCGCCCCTTCGTCGCTATCGTCGGCGGTTCCAAGGTTTCCTCCAAGATCGGCGTTCTCGATCACCTCATCGACTCCGCTGACACCCTGATCATCGGTGGCGGTATGGCCTACACCTTCTTCCTGGCTCAGGGCATGTCCGTCGGTCAGTCCCTCAAGGAAGAGGACTGGGTCGAGCGCGCTGGCGAGATGCTTAAGAAGGCCGAGGAGAAGGGCGTCAAGATCCTGCTCCCCATCGACAACCGCGTTGCCGATCACTTTGGCGAGGACGCTGTCCCCGAGGTTGTCGCTTCCGACGCTATCCCCGACGATCGTGAGGGCATGGACATCGGCCCCAAGACCGAGGAGCTCTACGCCGAGGCTGTCAAGGGCGCTAAGACCGTGTTCTGGAATGGCCCCATGGGCGTCTTCGAGTTCGATAACTTCGCTCATGGCACCCAGGCTATCGCCGAGGCTGTCGCCGAGGCCGACTGCACCTCGATCATCGGCGGCGGCGATTCTGTCGCAGCTGTCAACAAGTTCAACCTGGCCGACAAGATGAGCTGGATCTCCACCGGTGGTGGCGCTTCCATGGAGCTCGTCGAGGGTAAGGCCCTGCCCGGAGTGGAGGCGCTTCTCGATGCCTAATCGCACCCTTCTTATCGCTGGTAACTGGAAGATGAACAACGACGTCGCCGAGGCTGCCAAGCTCGCCGACGAGCTGGCTCAGGCTCTGCCCGAGGTTCCGGCTGGCGTCGAGGTGCTCGTCTGCCCCCCGACCATTGACATCACCACGGTTCATGACCGCATTCAGGCTGCCCCCATCGCCCTCGGTGCACAGAACGTGTACTGGGAGGCCAAGGGTGCCTTCACCGGTGAGTCCTCTTGCGACATGCTCAAGTCCGCTGGCTGCACCTACTGCATCATCGGTCACTCCGAGCGTCGCGACTACTTCCACGAGACCGACGAGGACCAGAATAAGAAGGCCAAGGCCCTCGTTGCCGCCGGTCTTGTCCCCGTCTTCTGCTGCGGCGAGTCCCTCGAGGTCCGCGAGGCCGGTACCTATGTCGAGCACGTCGTGAACCAGGTCAAGGCTGGTCTCGAGGGTCTCGAGATCACCTGCCCCAAGCAGGTCGTCGTCGCCTACGAGCCCATCTGGGCTATCGGCACCGGCAAGACCGCTACCGCCGAGGACGCTCAGGAGGTCTGCGGCGCTATCCGTGAGACCCTCAAGGAGATGTTCGGCGAGGAGCTCGCAAACGGCATCCGCGTTCTCTATGGTGGCTCTGCCAAGCCCGGCAACATCGCCGAGCTCGTCGCCAAGCCCGACGTTGACGGCGCACTCGTGGGCGGCGCTTCGCTCAAGGCTGCCGACTTCGCCTCTATGGTCGTTAAGGCAGGCGAGTAGGACATATGGCACAGCGTCATCTTCCTGCACTCCTGATCATCATGGACGGGTGTGGTTTGGCTCCGGCCGATGGCGAGAACGCCGTCGCCGCTGCCAAGACGCCCTTCCTTGATAGCCTGTACGAGAAGTATCCCCACACCACACTCGGCGCTTCGGGCGAGGACGTGGGCCTTCCCGACGGTCAGATGGGAAACTCCGAGGTAGGCCACCTCAACATCGGTGCCGGCCGCATCGTGTTCCAGGAGCTTTCGCGCATCAATAACGCTATCAAGGACGGCTCCATCGCCAAGAACGAGGTCTTCGTTAAGGCTATGGACGATGTCAAGGCCGAAGGCAAGACCCTGCACCTCATGGGCCTTATGAGCCCCGGCGGCGTTCATTCTCACATGAACCATGTCGAGGCCCTGGTCAAGATGGCTGCCCAGCATGGCGTCAAGACCGTTCGCGTCCACGCCTTCATGGATGGCCGCGACGTTGACCCGCAGTCCGGTGCTGGCTACATGAGCGAGTTCTGCGCCTTCCTGGCTAAGATCTCCGAGGAGACCGGTTGCGACGCTCGCGTTGCCACCGTTTCGGGCCGTTATTGGGCCATGGACCGCGATAACCGTTGGGAGCGCATCCAGCGTGCCTACGATGTCATGGTCAACGCGTCCGATGCCGATACCGACCCCGTGGCCGGTATCAAGGCCTACTACGAGAAGGATCCGCGCGGCGATGAGTTCGTCGAGCCCTTCGCTGCCCACAACGAGGGCATCCACGAGGGCGACGCGGCCATCTTCTTCAACTTCCGTCCCGACCGCGCTCGTCAGATGACCCGCGTGTTCACGGACAAGGAGTTCGACGGCTTCGAGCGCGAGCAGATCAAGCTTTCGCACTTTGTGACGATGACCGAGTACGATCCGACGTTTGACGTCGAGGTCGCCTTCCCCAAGACGTTCCCCGAGAACGTCCTGGCCGACGTTATCGCCGCCAATGGCCTGAAGCAGCTGCACACCGCCGAGACCGAGAAGTACGCCCACGTGACGTTCTTCCTCAACGGCGGCATCGAGGAGCCCAAGGAGGGCGAGGAGCGCGTGCTCGTCGCTTCTCCCAAGGTCGCTACCTACGATCTGCAGCCCGAGATGAGCGCTCCCGAGGTTACCGAGAAGCTCGTCGCCGCAATCAACGAGGATCGCGCTGATTTCTACATCGTGAACTTCGCGAACTGCGACATGGTTGGTCACACCGGTGTCTTCGACGCCGCCGTTAAGGCCGTCGAGGCTGTTGACGATGCTTTGTCCAAGGTTGTCCCGGCGATTCTCGCCAAGGGTGGCTTTGCGCTGATTACCGCCGACCATGGCAACGCCGATCACATGTTTGACGTTGCTTCCGACGGTTCCAAGCATCCGTTTACGGCTCACACCACCAACCGCGTGCCGTTCATCATCGTTGATGATAAGGCCAAGCTCACCGGTATCGAGGACGGCCGTCTTTCGGATATCGCTCCGACCATGCTCACCATGGCTGGTATTGAGCCTTCCGCCGAGATGACGGGTCGCGTGCTCGCCACCGAGGCCTAATAGAAAACAAATACCGTTTTCTAGTAAGGGGGTTGTCCACAACCGGACGACCCCCTTTTTTGGTATTTCTGCCATTTCTACCCCGTCCCTAAATGGCAGGTGGGGGAGTGTTGAAGGTTGTGGTACAGTACTGGAGTTTGAGTTGTTCTATTAAGGAGCTTATCTATGGGTCCGTTCCAGATTCTTCTGTTTGTCGTTTGGGCTGTTTCTGCCGTGGCGCTGACGATTCTCGTTCTGATGCATTCCGGTAAGGGCACCGGCGTTTCGGATATGATCGCTAGCTCGCTGTATAACTCCAGCTCTGCCACGGGCGTCATGGAGCAGAACCTCGATCGCCTGACGGTAATTATGGCCGTCGTTTTTGCCGTGTGTGTCGTTCTGTGCATGTTCTTCTTCCCGCAGGGTATCGTCGGCTACTAAGCATCGGCGTATATACGTTTGTAAAGGGTCCCGCATGTGCGGGGCCCTTTTTGTTTACAGACTTGTAACAGAGTCAAAATATCCCCACATACTTCGCCCAACTAAAGAAATTCTCGACCGTTAACCGGAATTAGCCCCAAATCGTGCATAAAATGCGCTACTGTATTGCAAAACGTTGGTCTGTTGTGCATAACCAGCCATAGCAGCGGGCGGCGTTTTGATGGTTCGGATCGGATTGTCTCGACATATGTCCGACTGAACATTTCTTTGTCCTATCTCATAAGGAGGATGGCATGGCTGATTCTATGTTCCACCAGCCCGTTATGGGTCGTCGCGCCTTTGTCGGCGGTACCCTTGCTGCGAGCTCCATGGCTTTTCTTGCCGCATGCGGCAAGAAGGGCGGCGACGCTTCCGGTTCTGAGTCCGGTTCGACGCTGAACTTCTACATCAACAACCCGGTCTGCATCGACCCCTACAACGTCCAGGAGGATCAGGGCACTCAGGTCGAGTACCAGCTGTTCGATGCTCTGACCTCTTACGACGCCGAGAAGGGCAAGATCGTCCCGCTGGCTTGCGAGTCCTTCGAGGCCAACGACGACGCCACCGAGTTCACCTTCAAGATCAAGAAGGCCAAGTTCCACAACGGTGACGACGTTACCTCCAAGTCCTTCAAGCTCGCTTGGGAGCGTCTGGTCAACACCAAGTCGGCCATCGCTACCGAGTACGGTCCTTCCGAGGTCTCCTATCACCTTTCCATGGTCGAGGGCTATGACGATCTGCTTGCCGGTAACGCTACCGAGCTCAGCGGTGTTACTTGCCCCGACGATGAGACCCTCGTCGTTAAGCTGTCTTCCGCTTACGCCGACTTCCCCTTCGTCGCCTCTCACCCGGCTCTGTCCCCGGTTCCCGAGTGCGCCGAGTCCGATGTTAAGAGCTTCTACCTTGCCCCGATCGGTAACGGCCCGTTCATGATGGACGGCAAGTGGGAGGATGGTCAGGAGATCAACCTCAAGAAGTTCGACGATTACTATGGCGACAAGGCCAAGATCGATGGCATCCACTTCCAGGTCATCAAGGACGTGGAGACCGCCTACAAGGAGTTCCAGGCCGGTAACCTCGATATCTGCGACGTTCCCGTTGCTCAGATCGACGCCGCCAAGAAGGATCGCGGCGTGTCCAAGGACGGCTACACCATGGGCGACGGCGAGCGCATGCTGCTCGGCGCCGAGCCTTCCACCTACTACCTGACCTGCAACACCACGGCCGAGCCGTTCAACAACGCTGACCTGCGTAGGGGCATCTCCCTGGCTATCAACCGTGAGGCCATCTGCAAGACCATCTTCAAGGGCACCCGTACCCCCGCTGACGGCATCGTTCCTCCGGGAATCGCCGGCTACAAGGAGGGCGCATGGGAGTTCTGCGCCTACGACGTCGACAAGGCTAACGAGTACCTCGACAAGGTCGCTCCCGCTGGCGCTAACGGCGATCGTGGCATCAATGTGACCCTGTCCTACAACCAGGACGGCGGCCACAAGGAGATCATGGAGTCCATCATCGGCGACCTCGCCAAGGTGGGCGTCACCGCCGTCTCCGATACCCCTGAGTGGTCTGCCCTGCTCGAGCAGTATCAGAACTTCAACTATCAGTTCGGCCGTCTGGGCTGGATCGCCGATTACCCGATCATGGACAACTTCCTGTATCCGCTGTTCCACTCCGACTCCCTGGGTGGCGACAACCGCTCCGGTTACAGCAACCCCGACTTTGACGCCAAGGTTGACGAGGCCCGTGCCACGGTTGACGACGACGAGCGTATCGCCAAGATGCAGGAGGCCGACGCCATGGTCGCCGCCGACTGCCCGGTCATCCCGGTGATGTTCTACACGCACACCATCGCTGGCTCCGACCGCGTCAAGTACCTCTACGTTGATCCGCAGAAGCACGCCGAGCTGGGTACCGCTGAGCTCGCCTAAGAGTTTGCAGCTTCCGTGAGGGTCAAGTATTTACGTAGACCTCATGGGAAACATACAGTTCCCCCTAACCTGGGGTAAACTGGCTGATGGTAATTTTGGGATGCCGGTCTGGCGATCGGCATCCCATTTAGGTTAATCCCTAGATAGGGGAGTGGTATGGGTAAGTACATCGTTAAACGTGTGCTTCAGTTCATCCCGGTGTTTTTGGGCGTCACGCTGATTCTGTTCGCCCTCCAGAATATCGTGCCGGGAGATCCGATCAAGCTGATCGGTGGAGACAAGGCTCTGTCCCCCGAGGTAGAGCTTCAGCTTCGCGTACGCTATCACCTGGTCCAGACGGACGAGGACGGTAACGCGATCCTTGACGAGAACGGCGATCCCGTTCAGACGTCGCTTGTAGACCGTTATCTGTATTACATGAACGGTCTGCTTCATGGCGATCTGGGTAATTCGTACCAGCGCAAGCTGCCGGTTACGGAAATCTTTGCCCAGAAGTATCCGTATACGGTCAAACTCGCCGCGTGCGCCATCGTGCTCGAGGCGATCATGGGTATCGGTGCGGGTATCATTTCGGCGGTAAAGCGTTATTCCTTCTGGGATATTTTGGTAACGCTGACCACGTCGATCCTCGTTGCCGTTCCCGCCTTCTGGCTCGGCATGCTGCTGCAGCTGTTCTTCGGCGTCATCCTTAAGGATGTCACCGGCGGCGCATTCTCCATGCCGATTTCGGGTGCCGGCGGTTCCAGCTCTCAGTATCAGGATTGGATGCACTATGTGCTTCCGACCATTACGCTGGCTTCGGTTTCGACCGCTTATGCTGCCCGCATTATGCGTTCGCAGCTGCTTGACGTCATGAACCAAGATTACATTCGTACGGCAAAGGCCAAGGGTCTCTCCAATCGCGCGATCATCATCAAGCATGCGCTTAAGAATGCACTCATCCCCGTCGTTACCTATATTGGTGTCGACTTTGGCGGCATGCTTTCGGGTGCCATCCTGACCGAAACGGTCTTTAACTGGCCCGGTATCGGCTATGAGGTCTATCGCGCCATTAGCATGCGTGACTGGCCCATCGTTATGGGCGGCGTTACGCTCATCGTCGTCGTCGTCATGGTGATCAACCTGCTCGTCGACATTAGCTATGCATTCCTCGACCCGCGCATCCGCCTTGGCGGTCCGTCGGATAAGGCCTAAGGGAGGTACGTCTCATGCAGGAAACTGATTCTCAGTCTCAGGAGCAGGCTACCGCCACCAAGGCCGCATCTGCTCCCGCCAAGTCCCGCACGCTGTGGGGCGACGCTTTTAAGCGTCTTCGCAAGAACAAGCTCGCCGTTATCGGTGTCTGCTGGATCATCGTCGTCGTTTTGGTTGCCCTGACCGCAGATCTGTGGGCTAAGCCCTGGCTCGGTTCGCCGACGGCTTCCGACTCGACCACCATGGCCGAGACGTCGCTGCTGGCTCCGTGTGCCGAGCACCCGTTTGGCACCGAC
Organism: uncultured Collinsella sp.; assembly: GCA_900546115.1. GTDB lineage: Bacteria > Actinomycetota > Coriobacteriia > Coriobacteriales > Coriobacteriaceae > Collinsella. The sequence continues at coordinate 2,828 of URBQ01000021.1, read as the reverse complement.
GCCCTTGGCCGCGACATTCTCGTTCGTGTTATCTACGGTGCACGTGTTTCGCTTTCCGTCGGTATTATGGCCACCGCCATCTCCACGGTGATCGGTCTGGTCATGGGCGCCCTTGCCGGTTTCTATGGCGGCATCTGGGATACGATTATCATGCGCTGCGCGGACATCTTCCTGGCGTTCCCGTACGTGCTGTTCGTCGTCGCCATGATCGCCGTTATCGGCCGTGGTCTTCAAAATGTTTTCATCGCCATCGGTATTCTCGGCTGGCCTTCGATTGCGCGCGTCTTTAGATCCGCGATCCTCACGGTCAAAGAGAACGACTATGTTGACGCCGCCCGTGCCATGGGTGCATCCGATGCCCGTATCGTTATGCGCCATATCTTCCCGAACTCCGTTGCTTCCATCGTGGTCTACGCGACCATGAACATCGGCGGCGCTATTCTGACCGAGTCCGCTCTGTCCTTCCTCGGCATGGGCGTTATTCCGCCTACGCCTTCGTGGGGCTCCATGATTCAGGACGGTCAGCAGTATCTTCTGACTGCTCCCTGGATGATGATCATGCCCGGTCTGGCAATTCTCTCGACGGTGCTCGCCTTCACCCTGCTGGGTGACGGTTTGCGCGACGCCCTCGACGTCAAGATGAAGGACGCATAAGGATGAAGAAGAACAAGAACTATGTGGACCTGAAGGACCAGCCGGTTCCCGAGGGCCAGCATCTGCTCGAGGTCGATGACCTTAAGATGTATTTCCACACCGAAGATGGCGTTGTTCGCGCTGTCGACGGTGTCTCCTACACGCTCGATCGTGGCGAGACCCTCGGTGTCGTCGGTGAGTCCGGCTCCGGTAAGTCCGTGACCGCCATGACCATCATGGGTCTTATCTCGATGCCTCCGGGAAAGATTGAGGGCGGCGACGTTCGCTATCGCGGTCGTTCTATCCTCGAGATGACCGAGGAAGAGATGCAGCACATTCGCGGTAACGATATCGCGATGATTTTCCAGGATCCTATGACCTCCTTGAACCCGGTCTATAAGATCGGCAAGCAGGTGGGCGAGGGCCTTCGTCTGCACCGTGGCTACTCCAAGCAGGAGGCGCTCAAGCGCGCCACCGAGCTTTTGGACCTCGTGGGTATCCCCGAGCCCGAGAAGCGCGTCAATGAGTATCCGCACCAGTTCTCCGGCGGTATGCGTCAGCGCGTCATGATCGCTATGGCTCTTGCCTGCGATCCCGATATCCTGATTGCCGACGAGCCCACGACGGCTCTGGATGTTACCATTCAGGCTCAGATTATCGAGCTCATGCAGGAGATGCAGGAGAAGAACGGCAACGCCATTATTATGATTACCCATGACCTGGGCGTCGTCGCCGATATGGCCGATAAGATTATGGTTATGTACGCCGGCCGTCCCGTCGAGTTCGGTACTGCTGAGGAAATCTTCTACGAGAGCCGCCATCCCTACACCTGGGGTCTTATTCGCTCCATCCCGGAGCAGGCCATCGATGAGAAGAAGCCGCTGACGCCGATTCACGGCAACCCGCCTTCGCTCATGAACCTGCCCGAGGGCTGCGTCTTCTCTCCTCGCTGCCCCTATGCGACGGACAAGTGCCGCAAGCAGCGCCCCGAGCGCGTTGTCACCGAGTCCGGCCACTATTCTGCGTGCCATTATTCCGGTGACCCCGAGTTCCTCAAGAACGCCCCTGAGACGTCCCGCACGCGCAAGGAATCCAAGAAGGGAGGCGAGGCGTAAATGACAGACAATAACGAGCGCACTCCGCTGCTGAAGGTCGAGCATCTTTCTAAGGAGTTCCCCGCAGAGTCCGGCATGTTCGCCAAGCGTTTTTCCAAGCGCGTCGTCTCTGCTGTGAATGACATTTCGTTCGAGATTTATCCGGGCGAGACCTTTGGCCTGGTCGGCGAGTCTGGTTGCGGTAAGTCCACCACGGGCCGCACCATCATGCGCCTGACCAAGCCGACGGCAGGTAAGGTGTTCTTCCAGGGCAAAGACGTTGCCGAGATGAGCAAGCATGAGATCAAGGACATGCGTCGTGAGATGCAGTTCATCTTCCAGGACCCCTATGCTTCGCTCAATCCTCGTATGACCATCGGCGAGATCGTCTCCGAGCCCATGACTATTCATGGCGTGGGCACCAAGGAGGAGCGCATTGAGCGTGTCCGTGAGCTGCTGGACGTCGTCGGTCTGAACCCCGAGCACATCAACCGCTATCCGCACGAGTTCTCGGGCGGTCAGCGTCAGCGTGTCGGCATCGCCCGTGCGTTCGCTCTGAAGCCCAAGCTGATCATCTGCGACGAGCCCGTTTCCGCTCTGGATGTTTCCATTCAGGCCCAGGTTCTGAACCTGCTCAAGGAACTTCAGGACAAGTTCGGTACGGCCTATCTCTTCATTGCCCACGACCTGTCCGTCGTGCAGCACATCTCCGATCGCGTTGCCGTTATGTATCTGGGTAAGATGGTCGAGGTTTCGGACTGGAAGACGCTCTACAGTGAGCCGCACCACCCGTACACGCAGTCGCTGCTGTCTGCCGTGCCGGTGCCCGATCCGGATATCCAGAAGACCCGCAAGCGCATCATTCTCGCTGGCGATCCGCCGTCGCCGCTGGATCCGCCGACCGGTTGCCGTTTCCACACGCGCTGCCCGATCGCGCAGGGCATCTGCTCCGAGAAGCTTCCCGAGTTTAAGGAAGTCGCACCGGGTCACTGCTGCGCCTGTCACTTCGCGGAGCCGTTCCCGATCAAGGAATCGCACATCGACCTGTAGTCGGTGTTCTCGTTCGGGCCCGCCCTGGTGTTGCTTTTCAGAACGTCCTCG
>URBQ01000020.1 GCA_900546115.1 uncultured Collinsella sp. | reverse complement strand
GACTTGCAGCGACGGACCTCGGGACGCTCTTACACCACGTCTGCGCGCGCCACCGTCGTCCCAGTGACGAATCACGAATTCTCGCAGGTCGTTCTGCCGCTTTTGGAACGCTTCGCTTCGGTCGCACTTGAGACCCATAGCGAGTGCAATGGCGTTCATCGCCCGGTGCAATTGCAGCTGGTGGGCAAACTGAGTCCCGGTGAGGACGATCATCCTAAAGCCCAGCGCGCTCAGCACGGTCATACGCTCCGCATCCAACGCGCTGCGCTGTTTATCAAGATGGTCCGAGCCGTTGTATTCAATCCCCGTACCGCTCGCAGGCGCATATACGTCGATCTCGAAATACCCGGCCTTTGCGAGATACTTGAACTCGTTGGGAACATCGACCCGATGGTTGAGCTCGATCTTGGCGTATCCCAGCCCGCCCTGGGAACGTTTTGCTACGACCATGATTGCGGTGGCCGTCTCCATGGGCGACCGCGTGCCATCGTGCACGCGCTTGAGCACGGCGGCCGCGCGTGTAGCCCCCTGGCGAGATCGGTTCTCATTGCAATAAGCAATCAAGTCGGCAACGGTATACCTCTGCCCCATCTCGATATAATCGCCTGTCGACAGATGATTCAAATGGTATCGGGCACAGATTTCGTAGCCATATTCCAGCTGCTCGGGCTCGCTCATCCACGAACCCGCCTGGACAAAGCACATGGCCTCATCAACCACCAGAAGGCCCTCCGCCACCTCGATAAGATGGCCTGGAGGTACCGGCGCTCCAAACACGTGGCACCTAAATCCAGCCGGCGTCGAGCGCTCAAAATCGAAGTTGACGAGCGTGTCGATATGATCGAGCTCTTCCCGTGGAATACCAAGCGAAACCAGATAGTCGGTAACGATCCCAACTGCCGTTGAAGCCCTCAGCCCCTTGGCATCGAGTCCCAATTTGGGCAGGCTCGCGGTCGGCTCCGCCTCGTTAGCAAGCGAGTCCTCATCGTATAGGCTGCTTGCCCGCGAGAGCGGCTCGGACGGGCGCGCCACGTTGTGGTACAGCCAGGCAGTCTTATGGGACAAGACGATCGGCAGGTCCATGAGCCCTCCAATGGAGTCGGATAACCAACCTTATTCCCCTGCCCACGGGTCCGCACACCTTCGTGCACAAGAAAGCGATTCCACCCGGCCGAGTGGCAGAAAAACCATCACAACATTCGATGCTTTTCCCGATTTTGGCAAAAAACGGCGAATGTTGTGATGGTTTGAGGCTAGGTGAGGGGCATGGAGGGGTCAAAGCATCGTGCTTGGAGCGTGACTATTTTCGCCCCGTCGTCATCACAAACCTTGACTCTACAATCGTTATAGGGTTTTCACTACACTGGTACGTAAACAAACCCAGCCAGAAAGCCCCGCCCATGGAACACGACCTCACACGCGGCAATGTCCCCAAGACCATCGCGGTCTTTGCCCTGCCTTATATGCTCTCGTACTTTTTGCAGATGCTCTACGGCATGGCCGACCTGTACATGATGGGGCAGTTTAGCGGCGCCGCCGGCATCACCGCCGTGGGCAATGGCGCGCAGACACTCTATATCATTACCGTAACGCTCGTGGGCCTGGCCATGGGAACGACGGTCATCGTCGGCCACGCCGTGGGCTCGCGCCGCTTCGATCGCGCCGAGACCGCCATCGGCAACACCATCACGCTGTTTATGGGTGTCTCGGTGGTACTGGCAGGCATCTTGCTCGCGCTGTGCCCGCAGATCGTGGCACTCATTGGCACGCCGGCCGAGGCGGTCGAGGGCACCGCCGCCTACCTGCGCATTTGCTTTATCGGCATTCCCTTTATCGCCGCGTACAACATTCTTTCGGCCATCTTTCGCGGCCTGGGCGATTCGCGCTCGCCCATGTACGTGATTGGCGTGGCATGCATCATCAACATCGCGCTCGATTTTCTGTTTATCGGCCACATGGGGCTCGGCCCCGTGGGCGCGGCGCTCGGCACGGTGACCGCGCAGACGGCCAGCGTTGCCCTCGCGCTCGTGTGGCTCAAGAGCCGCCGCACGAACATCCACGTTAAGCGCAGCGACCTGCGCCCCCAGCCCGAGGTGCTCGGTAGCATTCTTAAGATCGGCGTGCCCGTGGCCGTGCAGGACGGCTGCATCCAGGTGGCGTTTATGTTCATCACCGTCATCGCCAACCACCGCGGTCTGGTCGACACCGCCGCCGTGGGCCTGGTCGAAAAGATGATCAGCTTTTTGTTCATTGTGCCGAGTTCCATGGGCGCTACCGTCAGCGCGCTCACGGCGCAAAATGCCGGCGCGGGCAAGGGCGATCGCGCGCGTCAGGTACTCAAGGACGCCATGACCATCTCGGTGGTGTACGGCTGCCTGATCACGGTGCTGATGTGGCTGGTGGCGCCGGCGTTTATCGGCTTTTTTGCCAAGGACGCTGCAGTAGTCGCCGCCGGTACCGGCTATATGCGCAGCTATATTTTCGACGCGATCTTTGCCGGCATCCACATTTGCTTTAGCAGCTTTTTCGCTGCGTATGGCAAGAGCTACATTGGCTTTGCGCACAACGTGCTGGCCGTGGTGCTCATTCGCGTGCCCGGCGCATGGCTGCTGTCGAACGCCTATTCCGACACGCTGTTCCCCATGGGCATCGCCTCACCGTGCGGGTCGATTCTGTCGGCGGGCATCTGCGTGATTGCATTTACCGTGCTCAACCGGCGCGGGGCTTTTGACAAGCTGGTGGCGTAGCGGGGCGACGCGGGCCTAGCGCCTCTCCCCTGTTTTTACCGAAAGGAGTGGTCCTGTGACCGACATGCCAAGTGAACACACCGAGGGCCTGCTCCGCATTGGCGAGGTGGCGCGCCTGCTCAATTTAAGCGTGGGCACACTGCGTCATTACGAGCAGATGGGGCTGTTGGAGCCGGCATATGTCGATCCGGCAAGTGGGTACCGCTACTACGGATCGCGGCAGCTCTCCACCCTCAACACCATCGGCAACCTGCGCGTTCTCGACTTGCCGCTGGCGCAGATTCGCGAGTTTGTCACTACGCGCGATATGGATTTGATACAACGGCAACTGACCAAGCAACAGGAGTTAATTGAGCACAGGCGGCGTGAGTTGGAGCGCATGTCGCGCAAGATTGACCAGCGGCTTGCCTTGCTTCATGGCGCTTTGAATGCTGATCTCGACACCATTAGCGAAATCGAGGAACCCGAACTTCGCTGCGCCACGCTGCACGAGCGCGTCAATCCCACCGACGCCTATTCGCTGGGATGGCATATCCGCCAGCTTCAGCAGGGGCAGCACGAAACCTTTGCCTATCTGGGCAATCTGGGTGTGGGCATCGCGCCCGAACGCCTCGCCGCCGGCGACTTTGATGGCTACGACGAGGTCTTCCTGCTGCTCGATGACACCGATGATTACTTGGGCGACGTTGAGACGCGACCTGCCGCGCGCTGCCTGACCATAAGCTTCCGCGGCACGCACGGGCAAGCAGCCCCGCGCTATAAGCAGCTGCTCGGCTATATGCGCGAGCACAACCTGGCGCCCACCGGGCCTTCGCGCGAGATCGCCCTTATCGACGACATCATCAGCGACGACCCGGCAACCTACGTAACGCAGATCACGGTGCCGGTTGCCCCAGCAAAGTAAGAACCGCCCGGAAGGCATCGTGCTTCCGGGCGGATCTTCACTTTGGTTATCGATGCGCTAAGCCCGGGGCACCTCGCCAGTAGCCAAGATCCGCTCGAGCGCATCCTCGTCCAGTACGGGCACACCCAACTGCTCGGCCTTGGTGAGCTTGGAACCCGCCTTGGGGCCGGCGACCAGATAGCTCGTCTTCTTTGACACGCTACCCGAAACCTTGGCGCCGAGCACCTTGAGCGCCGCGCCCGCCTCGTCGCGAGTGCGGTTGACGAGCGTGCCGGTGAGCACGAAGGTCAGACCCGCAAGCGGCTGTGCGTCGGCGAGCTCGCCCGCCACGCCAGCGTCGGCCGCGGCTTGCGCGTGCGCGGCGCCCAAGTCGACCTCGAGCGACAGACCAGCCTGGCGCAAGCGCTCCAGCACGGCGAGGTTTTCGGGCACGGCCAGGAACTGTTTGACGCTCGCCGCAATCTTGGGACCGATGCCCTCGCACTCGGCAATATCCTCTTCGCTCGCCAAGATAAGCTTGTCAATCGACAGGAATCGCTCGGCGATGACCTCGCCCACGCTCTTGCCCACATGGCGGATGCCCAGGGCAAACAGCACGCGACCGAGCGGCTGGCTTTTGGACTTGTTGAGCTCGACGATGATTTTCTCGGCCGTCTTGAGGCCTACCGGAATGGGATCGCCCTTCTTAACGCCCTTTTTGCTATTGGTGCTCGCGTACACGCGCCCCGTATCCAGGCCTGCGATGTCATCGACCGTGAGCTGGTAGAAGTCTGCGACATCGTGGATCAGGCCGGCGGCGATCATCTTGTCGACGATCTCGTCGCCCAGGCCGTCGACGTCCATGCAGCCGCGGCTCACCCAGTGGAGCAGGCGCTCCTTGAGCTGCGCGGGACAGTCGATGGACACGCAGCGGTAGGCAACCTCGCCATCCTCGTGGACCACGGGGCTACCGCACACGGGGCAGACCTCGGGCATGTGCCAGTCGACCGAATCGGCCGGGCGTTTATCGAGCACCGGACCTACGACCTCGGGAATCACGTCGCCCGCCTTGTGCACGATGATAGTGTCGCCCTCGCGCACGTTTTTGCGACGGATCTCGTCGATGTTGTGCAGCGTTGCGCGCGCGATTGTGGAGCCGGCGACCGTCACCGGGTCGAACTCGGCGACCGGCGTGAGCACACCGGTGCGGCCCACCTGGATGCGAATTTCGCGCAGGACGGTCTGCTTTTCCTCGGGCGGGAACTTAAAGGCAATGGCCCAGCGCGGCGCGCGGGCGGTAAAGCCCAGGTCGAGCTGCTGTTGGAAGCTGTCCACCTTTACGACCACGCCGTCGATGTCGTAGTCCAAATCGCCGCGGTGCTCGAGCGCCTGGGCACAGAACTCGTGGACCTCGGCCGGCGTGGCGCAACGGGCAACGTTGGGGTTGACGCTAAAGCCGGCGCTACGCAGCCAATCGAGGAACTCGCGCTGACTGTGGACGTGCAGCGGGTCGGTATCAGCAATGGCATAGATAAAGGTGGCAAGGTCGCGGCGCGCCGTGACCTTGGGATCCTTCTGACGCAGGCTGCCGGCGGCGGCGTTGCGCGGGTTGGCGAAGGGGTCGCGGCCCTCGGCATCGGCCTCGTCGTTCAGGCGCACAAAGCTGCCCTTAGGCATGTAGACCTCGCCGCGCACCTCGATGGTGCGCTCGCGGTCGGCGCCCATGTGGACGAGCGCCGGCTCGGACAGGTGCATGGGCACGTCCTTGATAGTGCGCACGTTGAGCGACACGTCCTCGCCCGTGGTGCCATCGCCACGTGTGGCGGCGCGCACAAAGGTGCCGTTTTGATAGGTAAGCGCAACGCCCAGACCGTCGATCTTAAGCTCGCAGGTATAGGTGACGCTACCGGCACCGAGCGCATCCTCGGTGCGCTGGAGCCACGCGTCGAGTTCGTCCAGATCCATGGCATCGTCCATGGAATACATGCGTGCCATGTGCGTGACCGGCGTAAACTGCTCGCTCACGTATCCGCCCACACGCTGGGTATAGCTGTCGGGCGTCACCAGGTCGGGATAGGTCGCCTCGATTTCCTGCAGCTCAACGAGCATTTTGTCAAAGGCGGCGTCCGTGATTTCGGGCGCATCGAGCATGTAGTAGCGATAGGCGTGGTAATCGAGCTCGTGGCGCAGCTCGGCCGCACGCGCTGCCGCCTGGGCACGGGCGTCGGTCGGTGCGGCGGTATCCGTGCTCGCGGGCGTTTCGGTATCGATATCCACACCGTCACCAAACAGGCTCGATTGCTCCATAGCGGCACTCCTTCGCTCGATTTCAAACGGATACTAGAGTACCACCGGTCGCAATGAGGCCGAATAGCGGTCTCAAACCGCACCGAATCGGCAGCCGTCGGATTGGGGTGGACAGTTAGTTCAGATACGTATAAATGCTAGAGCTGAATCAGGCACGAACACCCCTGTTTCAACTAATTTGGGCTCCTCGAGACCATGTAAACGTCCCGTTCTCCCTCCCAAACACCCATTCAAGCCCCATCCCAATCAATAATTGCTCAAAACGCATCCCAAGCTGCCCCAGATTTATACGTATCTGAACTAACTGTCCAGACCATTCCGAACCAGGCCCCTTGTCAGCCCCAAGTGATCCGTTTTCCTCCGTCCCCAAGGGATCAGTACGAAAAGAGGGGCTGCCCCGCGTTGGCGGGACAGCCCCTCTGGCTTCGGTATGTGCGAAACGGCTCGTTAGTAGCCCTGGCCGTGGCCTTGCCCCTGGCCTTGCTGGCCGAGCAGCTCCTCCAGGTACTGGCGCAGCTGCTCGTCGGTAATACCGCCGTTGCCGGTATCGGTCGCGCTGTCGTCCTGCTGCTGGTTCTGCAGCTCCTCGTCGGAGCCCAGCTCGACAGTGACCTTCTTCTCTTCCTTGCCGCGCATGAGCGTGATTTCGACCTTCTCGCCCACCTCGTGGCTGCGCAGTGCGATGATCAGGCCATCGGCGCTCGTGATCTCGTCGTCGCCCAGCTTGGTGATGACATCGCCCTCCTGAATGCCGGCCTTGGCAGCAGGACCATCCTCAACGACGCTCGCCACATACGCGCCGCTATCGGTGCTCAGCTTGTTGGTGCGGGCGTTGAGCGCGTTGACGCTCGAAAGCGTAGCGCCCATGTACGGATGCACCGGCGTCTTGCCGTCGATAATCTGGTCGGCAATGTTCTTGGCATAGTTGACCGGAATGGCAAAGCCCACGCCCGAGCTGGAGCCCGAGTAGCTCTCGATGAGCGAGTTGATACCCACAAGCTCGCCGTTATCGTTAACGAGCGCGCCGCCGGAGTTGCCCGGGTTGATGGCGGCATCGGTCTGGATCATGTTGGCATAGATGGTGTTACCGTTGGCAGAGCTCATGGCCGTGGAGCGATAGAGCGCCGAGACGATACCCGTGGAGACAGACTGCTCGTTGCCGAACGGCGAGCCAATCGCCATGACCCACTCGCCCACGTTGAGCTTGGAGGAATCACCGATCTCAATCGGCGTGAGCTTGGAGGCGTCTGCGTCCTTGAGCTTGATGACGGCCAGGTCGCTCGAAGCGTCGTTGCCCACGAACTCGGCCTCGTAGGTGGTGCCGTCATCCATGGTCACCACGTACTGGTCATAGCCATCGACCACGTGGTTGTTAGTGAGGATGTGGCCCTCGGTATCGAGCACCACGCCCGAGCCGACGCTGCCCGAGCTGTCCGACTCGTCGGCAGACTGCGAAAGCGAGCCATTCTGGCTGCCGCTCGAAGTGGCGGTAATGGAAACCACGGAGGGCAACGCCTTGGCAGAAACGGCCTCGGCCAGCGTGGTGTCCTCGGAATCAATCGTAATCTTTTGCGTCGATGAACCCGAAGCACCCGCCGTCACGGCATTCTTTCCGCCGCCAATGTTGAGCGTGCCACTCATAATGAGCGCAATGACCAGCAGGGCGCCGCAGGCACAGCCGGCGAGTGCCGTAATAAAGATCGGCAGCTTTTTGGTCTTAGTCTTGACCACTGTGTGCTTGTTTACAACCTGCTGGCTGCCCAGCGGCTTTCCGGTCTGCGTGTCGTAGGCCTGCACGTAGGGAATGTTGCTGTCGGCAGGCGTCGACTCTACCTGCACACGCGGCTGCTGTTGGGTCTCGCCGGCGTTGCCCGCATCCTGGGGACGCTGGGAATCGTTCTCGCTCATAGCTGCGATCCTTTCGTCAAATAACCAAAGGCCCGCCAAACATGTGGCGGGCCATCATTGTTCACGTTGAGTTGTACCCCAAGCTGGGCAGTCCCGAGCACTAGATGCCAAGATTTCAGCTTTGCTTAAGTAATGACATGCTTATAGGCCAATTCGTTTTATGCCGTCATGTCTATTCGATATAACAGTCGATAGCAAAGCTATATGTTGAATCGTTAATGAAGTCCGTAATCGTCGCGCCCATGCCTGATCCGCACGTCCACTTATCTTTCTCCGCGTCGTATGGCGTTGGCTCCCACCCCGTTTCATATGATGCTTCGCTTTCCGTGAAGTTATTCATCACGTATTTATCCTTCTGCATGAGCGCGTACCAAGCGTTTGCATACATCACAAGCGGATCGATTTGGACTATCGAGTACTTTCCGGAACGAATCTCAATTTCTGTTTTATCGTTATAATAAGCGACTGTGAGCTCAATCTTGGCAAGCAGCGGCAACGTTTCGTCTGATTCCCTCTGGATTGTTATGACATCACCGGCCATAGCGTCGGCAGACACAGTTTTGCTCTCTGGCGTGAAAATAGTCTCTCTGCTTCTTGTTCGCGTTTTTTCATTGCCATTTTCATCTCTGACCACCGTGTCGACCACGAGCGTCAATCGCTTCTGAGCGTCCGGCAACTCCACGGCTTCTGCCATCCCGGCTCGCATCAAAATAGGAGCCCCCGCCATCAGACCTAAGAACTGCTTTCTATCAATCATTCTTCATTCCCCTTGTCTACTTGATTTGACTTTCTCAGCTGAATGGGGATACAGAACAGTCCCGTCAAGTTCCTTATCTTCCACAAAAACTAGAATCCATTTATCACCTGCTTTCAACCCTGAGACATATCCGGAACTTGACTTACGGCGCATATCGATTCTCTTACGGCAACCACTTGGCATAAGCGCCTCAAATTGCCCGTTATGAACATCCGATAGAGCGCGCACCTCGACTGCAACAACCGTGTCGTTTTCTCCCCCATTAGTCGCCCTTAACAGAAAGAAGCTCGCTGCGGTGAGCAAAGCAAAGGAAAGCACCAATAGGAGCATTGCCCTTCGAATGAACTTGTCGCCGTTCACGAGTACAATCAACCCTTGCAATATGTGCCATCGTGAGACGTGTAAATTGATACGTCATATGGAAGAAACTGTAGCTGGTTTGTCCATCCATTCCAAACAACAAGCAGGTACTTCTTGGCATTCGAGTATGTGTTATGCATTGCCACGTAGCCCACAACTGCCATTGCGTGCCCGCTGCCATTTGACCGGAGCCTTCCAGAGAAAATACTCAGATTCCCCGAGTCGGTATTCACCCTAAAGGAATCCCATGACGGATACCAAACGAATGACGTCTCAAGCTCCTTGCCTCGTCTTGCACAAAACTCCTTTAAGGCCGGATCGGGTTTATCAGGAGAAGTCTTGCCTTGAGTAAAGTACAGACCAGTCGCTTGATCATATTTCTTTTCTTCTTCTTCCCATGTCCCCGACAGCCTCCAAAGCTCCGAGTATAAATCGGACAATTTAAGGCGGTTCAAAGTCACATAGTGACTGCTAACTGCAAACATTGCCGAAACAGCGCAAGCATAAGTCCCCGTTTCTTTGATAACTTCTGTTTGCGTTGGCGTTATTATTCCCGAAACCGTTTTGCTCGCATCAACAACATATCCCTGTTTATACAAATCCTTGGCAGATACAAAAACGTCATCGAAATGTTCCGGCGATCCGCTGCGATTGCCTCCCGAGGACAATTTATTTGGTACTTTTTTTCCACTTGCGTCTAAAACAATGTTTTTATCTAAGTCGGCAACGCCAACAGTTAGCTCGTCAATCTTTAACGCAACGACGTTATCCGAGGATGCGAGGAGTGCAATTTCTTCGCTTGCACTCTCGATAGGTAAAAGAGCGTTCGGAGCCAAGCAGTATTCGCTGATCCACCAAGATCGCTCTGAATCAAATACGACGTAGCCATAGTTAACGTCATCCCGCTTCGCACGAACGATATACCCGATTGATTCCCCATCGGAATTCACCATTTTTACTGGGTCACAAGCGGTCACCGGCTCATCCGATACATCATCAAAGAAAGCCTGCGCTTGCTCCACAGCTATTTGCGGTGTGACACGGACCAAGTCGTCGTCTCCAAAAACCAACCTTGGAGACATCAGGGCGGCAAGCAACACTATGAATCCGACAATCACCTTTCTCGAATAACGCATTTCTTCCTCCATCCGTGTAGTAGGGAGATACGGTAACTAAATGATATTCTCTAGATAGTGTTATACGTTTGATATTGTTTTTACTGACACACTTTTAATCGGTGAAAGGTCTTCTTTTCGCCCTAAACGAGAAAAGGGTACTGGAGAAATCTCCGGTACCCTCACATTGCCCTCTATTTACTTGCTAGTCCTTAAACAGATAGCCCACGCCGCGGACGGTGGTGATGTGCGCCGCGATCTGCGGGCCCACCTTGGAGCGGATGCGTCGGATATGCACGTCGACGGTGCGCGTACCGCCGCAGTACTCAAAGCCCCACACGCGGTGCAGCAGTACCTCGCGGCTGTAGGCGCGGTTGGGATGCGTCGCCAAAAAACTCAGCAGCGAGTACTCCATCAGCGTCAGGTCAATGGGCTCGCTATCGAGTGTCACCTGGTAGGTGGCCAGGTTGATCTCAAGGTTATCGATGTTGAGCACATCATCGGAGGCGACGGGCTCCTCCTCGCCCATCAGACGCTGTGCACGAGCCTTGAGCTCGTTGGGCGTCGCCGTGGGACATACAAAGTCGGCATGCGCATGATTCGGCAGGCGCAGGGTGCCGAGCGCCTCGTCGTCGACGATCACCAGCATGGGAACACCGCCGCGATCGTCGAGCCACTTGGCAATCTGATCGATGCGGTCGCTGCGGATGCCATCGGAATCGAGGATCAGCAGGTCAAAGTCGTGCGCCGCAGTTGGCGAATCGGGGGTGGCCAGACTCACCTCGACACCCAGGGTGGTCGTCAAGCTGCGGGCAAACTCGTGGAAGCGCGTCGTGCGCGCCATGAACAGGGCACTCTTTTCGGACATATCGGCCTCCAAAGAAATGAGCTCAATCGTACTGGGACAAGCCAGCGCGATTAGGAGTTCGCCAGGTAGTGCTTGATCTCCCATTCGGTGATCGTGGACTCAAACTTATGCCACTCGTCGCGCTTCTTTTTGAGGAAGAAGCTATGGATGTGCTCGCCGAGGGCATCCTTCATAAACTGCGAGTCCTCAAACACGTCGAGCGCCTCTTTGAGCGAGCGCGGCAGCGGCGCGTAACCGGCCTCGAGCATCTGACGGCCGGTGAGCTTGAGCGTCTCGGCCGTTGCCTCGGGCGGGAGCTCCAGCTTGCGCTCGATGCCGTCGAGACCAGCCGCCAGCGTGACGGCGTTGACCAGATACGGGTTAGCCATGGGATCGGGGCTGCGAAGCTCAATGCGTGTGGAAAGCTGCTTGCCGGGCTTGTAGACCGGGATGCGGATCATGCTTGCGCGGTTGCGCAGGCCCCACGTGGCGTACTGCGGCACGGAGTCGCCGCCCGTGGTGATGCGCTTGTACGAATTGACCGTGGGGTTGGTGATGGCGCTAATCTCGCGCGCGTGCGCCAAGATACCGGCCATATAGTGCTTGGCGACGTCGGAGAGATGGTACTTCTCGTCGCCCTCGCCCCAAAAGACGTTGTTGCCGTCATGGTCGAACAGCGACTGATGCAAAAACATGGCGCTGCCGTCCTCGCCCGCCAGCGGCTTGGGCATAAAGGAGGCGTGGCAGCCGCTCTCGTAAGCCTGCTGCTTAATGATGAGCTTGGCCGTGGTAATGGCGTCGGACATGCTCAGGGCCTCGGCGTGGCGCAGGCTCATGCCGTGCTGTGAGCGACCGGCGGCGTGGAAGGTGTACTCCACGGGCACGGACATCTTCTCGAGCGTGAGGACCGTGTTACGACGCAGGTCGCGAGCGGCATCGCTCACCGAAAGATCGAAGTAGCCCACGTTGTCGAGCGGCTCGGGCGTGTGCTCGTCGGGGAAGTAGTAATACTCCAGCTCAGCGCCCACGTTGAGCAGATAGCCAGCCTTCTCGGCCTTGCGGAACATGCGGCGCAGGGCATCGCGCGGGTCGCCGGCAAACGGCTTGCGATCGGGAGTGCACACGTCGCAGAACACGCGGGCGACGCCGTTGTGGCTCGGGCGCCACGGCAGAATCTGGAAGGTCGAGGCATCGGGGAACGCCAGCATATCGGCTTCCTCGGGCGTGGCAAAGCCCTCGATGGCCGAGCCGTCAAAGCCAATGCCCTCCTCAAATGCGACCTCGAGGTCCTCGGGGCTAATAGCAAAGTTTTTGAGGCGGCCGAGAATGTCGACAAACCACAGACGCACAAAGCGGATATCACGCTGCTCTACGGAGCGGAGTACGTAATCGATGTTCTGCTGGTTCATGTCGCTCCCCTTTCTTTCGGGCGGGTTTCGACTGGTCTATATCGCAGATACTATCGCAGAAAAATGTTTCCGCAGGGTTAAAGCGTATCAAGCGCTCAAAAAACGTGCGCGAACAGGCAGTTGCGAACGAGTAGTTAGCGCGAGGTCGAGGCGCGGTGTTCGATGTGGCCGGGGATCTCGATGCGCTTGGGGGCGAGCTTTGCGGCATCGCCCACCGTAGTGGTAACGATGTCGATACGCTCGGACAGGCGCTCGACTACGCGCTCGGCAATGGTAAGGGTGTCTTGCGCGGCCGTGGTCACACCGCCAAAGAGGACGTGGTTCCAGGGATAGTCGTCAAACGTTGCAATCTTGAGACCCGCCGGCAACGAGGGCCCCAGCTGGGCCAGCGCCTCGGTCAGACGCAGGAAAACCAAGCCGTTGACGGCAATGAGGCCGAGCTTTTTACCCGCATAGTCACGGATAGCTCCGTCCAGACGGCTGACACCCGTGGCACCACCGTCGGCCAGGGTAACGACCTCACCCGCAAGGCCGCGGCGCGAGAGCTCGTCGGCAAAGGCCTCGGCGCGCTCGCGACGCACGGGGCTGTCATCGCTTGCCTCGGTGAGCAGGCACAGGCGCTCGCTGCCAGCAGCGGCCAAGGCGTCTACCAGGCCGGCAACCAGCTCGCGGTTGTTAGAGGTCACCAGATCGATGCCACCGTCGGCAACATCGCGGTCGAGCAGCACGACGGGCAAGCGTCCCGCTGCCGCGGCGATCGCCTTGTCGTTGCCTCCGCAGGTGTTGACGACCAGGCCGTCCACGCCGGCATCGATAAGTCTGGTGAGCGACTCTGCCTCCTTGGCGGGGTCGTTGCCGCTAATGGCAGTCATAAGCGAGCAGCCGCGCGCGGCGGCACTGGCGGAAAGCCCTTCGAGCATGGCGCTGGAGAACGGGTTAGCGATGTCGGCCAGGATCACGCCGATGAGGTTGGTACGCGAGCTGCGCAGATTGCGCGCGGCGGCACGTGGGCGATAGCCGGTGCGCTCGATAACCGCCGCGATGCGCGCGCGAGTTTCCTCGGTCATCTGCCCGGGGCGGTTGTTGAGATAGCGCGAGACCGTGGCCGGGCTCACGCCCGCCTCGGCGGCAATGTCCTTGATTCTCATCTGCGCCATAGCGCACCCCGTTTCCCAATTGTCGGCAGTCTGAGCCATTTTAGGCATTTTTTAAAATTCTCGGTTGCAAAACGCTGTAGGTGAGCAGCATCGCTTTTGCGTCTCGAGCAGATGCGGTGATGGGCTAGATAGACGAGTCTTTGGACAGCTCGAAATAGTCGGGATACAAGGCGATAACCGGGCCCTGCTCCTCGGGCATCAGGTGCAAGTGCGTCTCTGCCAGGTAGCTCGCCGTGTCGGTATCGCCCCTCTTAATGGCCTCGAGAATCCGACGATGTTGTCGACGAATCGGCTCCCAATCCAGATCCTGCGACACCATACGCAACCAGTTGTATCGCTCAAAATGCGTGTTGACGCTCTTCATCCAATCCCACAGCATGTGACGACCGGCAATCTCAAAACACGTCTCATGAAACAGGTTATCCAAGTCGAAAAAGCGACGCGTCTCGCTATGGTCGAGCGACTCGGACTCGGCAAGAATCTGCTCGAGCCGATGCTTTTGCTCGGACGTGGCAGCCGAACAACATTTAATGAGTACGCTTCTTTCGAGTTTCTCGCGCAAGAAACAGGCATTCTCGGCGTGTTCCATGCTGATCTTAGAGACGTAGGTACCACTCTTGGGACGCGTTTCCACCAGCTCTTGCTCGCGCAGGCGCACAAAGGACTCGCGAATTGGCGTGCGCCCGATCCCCGTCTCCTTTTCCAGACCAATCGCCGAAAGGCGCGTGCCGGGCTTGAGCTCGGCATAGATAATCTTGGAGCGCAGTGCGTTGTATGCCTGATCTTGCAGGCTCTGATAATGCTGGTGTTGTTCCATAAAGCCCTCGGATGAAGCCCACGGTTTGTCGAATTCCACCACGTAATACTATCGCATCGACACGCCCCGGCTCCCAATCAGTCTTTTTGGGACGGGGCTCTTTTAGCTACCCTGGCTCGCAGATCGGCCCCTTGCCACAAAAGTGGCCCATCTACTACGTTAACACGGATAGCCTCGACCATACCGAAAACCGTGAAAACAAAACCGCAGGTAGACAGCTTGTCGATTTTCGAAAAAACCGACTATGGTTGACCCCTGCGGCTTAAACGTAGTAGATAGGCCCTTTTCGTGGCGCAGCACTACTGCACCCCAAATTGGCACCCCGAGCCTGTTATAAGTTGCTGTGAAATACGGACGGTTGATAATCAAGGGTTGAAAATCAAGGCGCGCTATACGGCTTGCTATATCTCACTATACTTTGCTGTACGTCGCTGTACTTTGCTATAACTTGACAATAATCGGCCCATTACCATCCGGGATATAACGGACCCCAAGCCAACGCTGGCTTGGGGTCCGTCTTGTACCATGGCTCTTTTGGACTATGAGCGCTCGTATTTCGTGGCCCGCCCGGTTCCCTGCCTTACGATTGCATTCCGTTCAAGCAGAGATTCGAGTGCCGCCAACGTCCGCATGCGGCTCAGCCCCGTCTGTTTTTCAATCTCGCTTCGCGACATAATTCGCCCGCCCGACAAGGCCTTGAGAACCTGGACCTCTTCCTCGGACCCTTCAAAGGCATCGGTAACGGGCAATGTGACGGCCACCATGCCGCCGCGAACATCAAAAATTGGTTGATTGATCGAATCGCGATAGGCACGTCTAATGCGCGCAATTCCCGTACCAAATTTCTCGATGTAATCCAGCTTTAAGAAGGCCTCTGCAACGATGGGGTTTCTGAGCACGGATATCTGCCCATACAGGTATTGTTCCGTCGTCAAACCGGCGGGCAGCGATCCGGGGGAGGTCACAACGACGCGATCATCGTACAGGGCAATTTGAACGTTCGCTCGAACGTCCCACGTCCGATGCACTAAAGCGTTTGCAACAGCTTCGCGGAATGCCTCAAGAGGAATTCGATCGGTTTGGACGCGCTCCATCCCTTCGATACGCTCATAACGGTAGTAGCGTGCAAACATAGCCACCGCCCTGTCCGCCTGCTCAATTGCGGATACATTTGTCGCCGCCTCGCGATCCAAGATCACATCCTCGGTATCGCCAAAACGGACGCAGTCGATGCCTGGAAAATCATTCTTATCCGCTAAAATCGCCGCGGCATTGGTATAGCCATCCTTGCCGAGCAAGCGGAGCGTACGCAAGATATCCGACGTTAGCTCGGAAATGCCGAGGTGTTCAACACACTTATGCTCGAGCGTATGAAAGCTCAAGTCCTGGCGAGCCGACGTGAGCGCGTCGAACGTTACGTTGCTGCCTTCGAGCGTCAGCCTGCCATACTCAAACCGGTCGACCTCCACCGTTGCCGAATCGTTTCGCCTGTAGGCCTTTCCCTTGCTTCGATAGGGTTTGTCCTGTCCCTCATAAACCGTAAGGATTACGGTCCCGTGTTTCTCATCGGGCTCGAGCGTGTAACGGGGAGCGGGGTCCAAGCTGTCATTAATCATGTTCTCGATGCGGAGACACTCTGCGACCGGATCTGCAAGGCCGACAACCACGCCCTCGTCATCAACGCCAAACTCAATCTTGCCCGTCCCATAGTTTGCATAGGCGCTCACCGTTTTAAGAAACGTCGGCGTAACGCTTTCCTTGTATTCGACTGTAGGGCTCTCTCTAACAACCATATGCACAACCCCCTCGTTTCGTACCATTCATAACCGTATTATAAGACGAAAACCGTTTGCGTACTGATTTATATAAGACGCAAACTGTTTTCGTCTTGATTTGCGTACGGAATTAAGACGCATAATTTCGCTTTCGTATGGCTCAATACCGGACGCAGACTGTTTTCGTCTGTCAATACGTCTGAAATCCAAACGAAAAGAGCCCCGAGCTCGTATGAACTCGGGGCTCTTTGTGCCGCACATCTATGAGAGGAAAAATTCGATGCGTACGGGCGCTACCCCATGAAGCCGCCCTGGGATGGCGGCAACCTCGCCGTTACCCGTCTGATGGGTGTGCTCAAGGCATCCGTTCCCCTCTTTATCGACGTAACGGGCAAAAAAGTTCGTCGAGGAGACCATCCGCACGCACCACGGTGTGGCCGACGCCATTGAGACGCGCAACCCCACCGCCGCTCACGATGCGATGTATCTGCACCTGGTCTACAACCGCAATATGATTGCGGAAGGCACACAAACAAAAGGCATTTAAGGCTCGACAATAATCTTTCTTTGATAAAACGCAGGCAGCGAGCGCTTGCGTTTTATCAAATGGTGCAATGGGGTCAGGTTTACATGCATCAACTTAGCGCAAAGTAACCTGGCCCCCACGCAACAAAGGGTTAACTAGAGCTCGCAGGCAACCTTGTAGCCATCGCCGATGGCGTCGCGAATGTTACCGCACTTGTTGGCATCGCCCAGCACGTGGGTGGCAACACCGGCTGCAGCCAGGTCGTCTGCCAGCTTGGTATTGGGACGATAGCCCATGGCAAGCACCAGCGTATCGGCACCGGTGATGGTGTGGACCTCGCCGTCCTTCTCGTAGCTGATAGCATCCTCGGTAATCTCGGTCACCTTGGCCTCAGTCAGCACGTGGACACCCTTGGAGAGCATGCGCGTGATGAGCACCGCGCGGCCGGCACCGCCCTCGTTGGCGGCGAGCGTCTTGGTCATCTCGATGACGGTGACATCGCGATTGGCCGGCGACAGGTCGTTGACCAACGGGGCCAGGTAATCGGCCGTCTCGCAGCCGACGGTGCCGCCGCCCACGATGACGATCTTCTTGCCCGGAAAAGCCTTGCCGCCCAACAGGTCGTCAGCCGTCATAACCTGCTTAAAGCCCTGCATGAAGGCCGGAGCGATGGGCTCGGCGCCATAAGCTAGGACGACCTCGTAGCCGGCGTAGTCACGCTGAATGTCCTCGGCAGTAAGCTCAGTGCCAAATACGCACGTGACGCCGGCCTCGGCCAGGCGACGGTACTGGTACTTGATCACACGAGTGAGCTCCTGCTTTGCCGGCGGAACGGCCGCGATGCGCATCTCGCCGCCCGGTTCGTCCTGCTTATCCACGAGCACCACGTTATGGCCGCGCTTGGCGGCAATGTAGGCCGCCTCCATGCCAGCGGGACCGGCGCCCACGACGAGCACGTTCTTGGCCTCGGCGGCAGGCTCGTAGCCGGCCTCGTCGCGCTCGACGTCCGGGTTGACGGTGCAGGAGATGCGCTTGCCAAACATGATGCCGTTCAGGCAGCGCAGGCAGCCGATGCAGGGACGGATCTCGTCGGCGTTGCCGGCAGCCGCCTTATTGCAGAACTCGGCATCGCACAGATTGGCGCGGCCCATCATGCAGATGTCGGCGGCGCCGTCCTCGATCAGCTCCTCGGCGATCCAGGCCTCGTTGATGCGGCCGACCGTGGCAACGGGAATGTTGACGTGCTTCTTAATCTCGCGCGAGCAGGCGGCATGCGAGGCCTGCTGCGTACCGGCGGCGGGAATTGCGGAGCCACGCTTGATGGTGGTGCCGCCCGACACATGAATCATGTCGACGCCGGCCTTCTCCAGGCGACGCGAGACGTAGATCATGTCGTTGAGGGTCAGGCCGCCATCGGTGTACTCGTCGCCCGAGATACGGACGTCGATAATGAAGTCCTTGCCGCAGCGCTCGCGAATCTCGGCGATGACCTCGAGCAGGAAGCGCATGCGGGCGTCGAGCGAGCCGCCGTACTCGTCGGTACGCTTGTTGTAGAGCGGAGTCAAAAAGCCGCCGAGCATACCGTGGGCGTGCGCCGCATGGACCTCGACGCCATCGACGCCGGCCTTCTGCATACGCACGGCAGCGTCGCCGAACTGATGCGTGAGCTCGTGGATCTCGTCAACCGTGATGGGACGCGGTGCCTCGCGGGCATAGGACGGGCCCACAAAGGACGGGGCGATCAGGCGCGGCGTGCCTGGAATGTTAAAGGCCATGTAGGCGGGGTGGAAGAGCTGCGGCATGATCTTGCAGCCGTACTCGTGGACGGCCGCGGCGAGCTTTTCCCAGCCGGGGATAAACGTGTCGTCGTAGCAGCACATGTCACCCGGCAGATAGGTATAGGTGGGCTCGACCGTCACGACCTCGGTGATGATGAGGCCCACGCCGCCCTTGGCGCGGGCGCGGTAATGATCGACCAAGTCGTCGGTCACATAGCCATGATCGGCCAGGTTGGTTGACACTGGCGGCATAAAGACGCGGTTCTTGACCTCGGTCGTACCGACCTTGATCGGGCTAAAGAGCATTGGATAGGCAGAAGACTCCATGCAGGCTTCCTTTCGTTTGAGCCGCTCGGCGGCAGTTACTAACGTACTTATCGTATCAGTATCCGCCGCATTCGCACTCGCTCGCACTCCCCACCTTCAATCCCGACCCTCACAAAAAAGTTGCGGTGGAATACGGAGTAGATGAGACTTTTGACAGCCAAAACAGTCCGTATTTCACCGCAACCGATGGGCGGGGTGGAATTGAGGGCTCAGATAGTCAGTCATGCCCTCATCCGCCACTCCCTCACTTACAGCGCGCCGTCCAGCATAAGGTTCACCTTGAGCACGTTAACCGTGGGCTCGCCGAACACGCCGAGGAAACGGCCCTTGGTGCACTGGGCGATGATCTCGCGCACCTCGTCTTCGCTCTTGCCCGTGGCCTTGGCAAGGCGCGGGACCTGGTACTCGGCGGCATCCGGAGAGATCTCCGGGTCGAGGCCGGACCCCGAACACGTCACCAGGTCGACGGGCACAGCGTCCATATCGGCATCGGAGTTGGCGGCGCGAATCTTCTTCACGCGCGCATCCACAAGCTGCCGATACTTCTCACTCGCCGGGGACAGGTTGGACGGGGCACCATACGCCATGAGCTCGCCGTCTTCGCCTTCGACAATTGACACGTTCTGGATACGACCCCACATGTGGGCTTCGTCATCGAAGTTCTGGCCGATGAGCTCGGAACCCACAACCTTGCCGTCGACCGTAATAAGCGATCCGTTCGCCTGGTACGGAAACGCAAGCTGCACGACGCCGGTCACCACGAGCGTGTATCCCAGGCCGCAGACGATGGTAAACAGCGCGAACACGCCAAGTGCGCGCGATGCGATACCTTTGAACATACAAACCTCCGTCTACATCATGCCAATGCCGAACAAGGCCAGCAGCATGTCGATAATCTTGATGAATACGAACGGCGCCACGATGCCGCCCAGACCCCACACCAGCAGGTTATGGGTCAACAGCTGGCCGGATGGAACCTCGCGGTACTTGACGCCCTTGAGAGCCGCCGGAATTAGCGCGACGATGACCAGCGCGTTGTAGATGATGGCGGACAGCACGGCCGTCAACGGGTTGGTGAGGCTCAGGATGTTGAGGGCGCCCAGTCCCGAATAGATCGGCGAGAACAGGGCCGGGATGATAGCGAAGTACTTCGCCACGTCGTTGGCCACCGAGAAGGTCGTGAGCGAGCCGCGGGTCATGAGCAGCTGCTTGCCAATACGCACGACCTCGATGAGCTTGGTGGGGCTGGAGTCGAGGTCGACCATGTTGCCGGCCTCCTTGGCAGCCTGGGTGCCCGTGTTCATGGCCACGGCGACGTCGGCCTGGGCCAGAGCGGGCGCGTCGTTGGTGCCGTCGCCGGTCATGGCGACCAGGTGACCCTCACGCTGGAACTCGCGGATCTTCTCGAGTTTGCCTTCAGGGGTGGCCTCGGCCAGGAAGTCGTCAACGCCGGCCTCGGCGGCGATTGCCGCGGCGGTGAGCGGATTGTCGCCCGTCACCATGATGGTCTTGATGCCCATCTTGCGCAGGTCGGCGAACTTCTCCTTAACGCCGGACTTGATGATGTCCTTGAGGTACACAACGCCCAGCACGCGGCAGTTCTTGGTCACGACCAGCGGGGTGCCGCCGGCCTTGGCGATGCGTTCGACGGCCTCTTCGCACTCCTGGGAGAACACGCCGCCGGCTGCCTCCAGATAGGTGCGCACGGAATCGGCAGCGCCCTTGCGGATCTCATTGCCCTCGTAGTTCACGCCGGACATACGCGTTGCCGCGGTGAACGGGATGAACTCCATGCCCTTATCCTCGAGCGTGCGGCCGCGCAGACCGAACTGCTCCTTGGCGAGCACGACGATGGAACGGCCCTCGGGGGTCTCGTCGGCCAGAGAGGAAAGCTGGGCGGCATCGGCCAGCTCCGCGGGATCGACGCCGTCGACCGGGATGAACTCGGCGGCTTGGCGGTTACCCAGGGTGATGGTGCCGGTCTTGTCGAGCATGAGGATGTCGACGTCGCCGGCGGCCTCGATGGCGCGGCCAGACATGGCCAGCACGTTGGCCTCGTTCAGACGGCTCATGCCGGCGATGCCGATGGCGGACAGAAGGGCGCCGATGGTAGTGGGAGCCAGGCACACGAGCAGCGCCACGAGCGTGGTCACGGCCGTGGGGTTGACCATGTCGTTAAGACCGACCGAGAAGCAGGAGTAACAATACAGGGCCAGCGTGACCAGAATAAAGACGATGGAAAGGGCCACCAGGAAGATCTCCAGAGCGATCTCGTTAGGGGTCTTCTTGCGCGCGGCACCCTCGACCATCGCGATCATCTTGTCCAGGAAGCTCTGGCCGGGCTCACTGGAGATCTTGACGATGATCCAGTCGGACAGCACCGTGGTACCGCCGGTAACGGCAGAGCGGTCGCCGCCGGCCTCGCGGACCACGGGGGCGGACTCGCCGGTGATGGCGGACTCGTCAACGGAGGCAGCGCCCTCGATGACGTCGCCGTCGCCGGGAATCTGCTCGCCGGCGCGTACGATCACCAGGTCGCCGCGC
Organism: uncultured Collinsella sp.; assembly: GCA_900546115.1. Taxonomy (GTDB): domain Bacteria; phylum Actinomycetota; class Coriobacteriia; order Coriobacteriales; family Coriobacteriaceae; genus Collinsella. The sequence continues at coordinate 24,064 of URBQ01000020.1, read as the reverse complement.
GTGAGCTCGGTGCCGGGAACGACGGTGAAGTGCTCCTTGTCCTCAACGGACTCGATGCGATGGGCCTCGACATCCTTCTTGGCCGCACGCAGAGAATCAGCCTGAGCCTTACCGCGGCCCTCGGCAAACGCCTCGGCGAAGTTCGAGAACAGGTCGGTGAGCCACAGGATGACCGCGATGGCGACCACATAGTAGGTGGGCACACCCGCGTCCCGCACACCGAAGATGGAAGCGACGACCAGGACGGAGGTCATGACGGCTGAAAGCCACACCAGGAACATGACCGGGTTTTGAATCTGGACGCGAGGGTCCAGCTTGGCAAACGAGTCGCGGACCGCGCGGCCCATCATGTCTTTTTGCATAGTCATAAATCTGCGCCCTCCTTTACGCAATCATCTGGAAGAACTCGGCAACGGGGCCAAGCGCCAGGGCCGGGAAGAAGCTCAGGGCACCGATCAGCAGAACGATGAACACGAGCAGGAATACGAACATGCCGTTGGTGGTAGACAGGGTACCGGCGCTCTCGGCGACCTTACCCTTCTTGGCCAGCGAGCCGGCGATAGCCAGCGTACCGATGATGGGCATGAAGCGGGCGAACAGCATCTCGAGGCCGAGCATGACGTTGATCCAGGGAATGTTGCAGTTCATACCTGCAAACGCCGAGCCGTTGTTGCCGCCGCATGAGGTGAAGGCATACAGCACCTCGGAGAAGCCGTGCGCGCCACCATTGTTGAGCTGGTCGGCAAGACCGGGCACCATGCAGGCGATGGCCGAGCACACCAGAATGGCAAACGGAGTTGCCAGGCACAGGACAACTGCCCAGCGCATCTCGCCCGGCTCGATCTTCTTGCCCAGGAACTCGGGCGTGCGGCCGACCATAAGGCCGGCGATGAACACTGTGAGGATGGCGAAGCCGATCATGCCGTACAGGCCGCAGCCCACGCCGCCGAAGACAACCTCGCCCAGAGCCATCTGGAGCATCTGGACAAAACCGCCCAGCGGGGTGTAGGAGTCGTGCATGGAGTTAACCGAGCCGTTGGAAGCGGCGGTGGTGTAAGCCGACCACGTGGAGGAGGTGACGATACCGAAGCGGCTCTCCTTGCCCTCCATGTTGCCGCCGGCTTGGCCGTCGGTCATCTCGATATTGACCGCTCCGCCATCGGCCAGCTGCGGGGTGCCCGCATGCTCGTTGACGGCGATGATGCCGGTGAAGATCACCAGCAGGATGAACATGGCGGCAAAGATGGCCTTGCCCTGCTTGGTGTTCTTGACGCCGATACCGAAGGTGAAGCAGCAGGCAGCCGGGATCAGCAGCAGGCTGGTCATCTCGATGATGTTGGTGAAGGCACTGGGGTTCTCATACGGATGGGCGGAGTTCACGCCGAAGAAGCCGCCGCCGTTGGTTCCGGACTGCTTGATGGCGACCTGAGGAGCCGCAGGACCCTGGGGCAGGAACTGCTCGGTGACCACGCGCGCGCCCTCGACAACCTTGCCGTCGACCTTGACCGTGTCGCCCTCGATCTGGGCGCCGTCGAGGACGCTCCAGCCGCCGTCTGCATTAGGCTGGACGGCGACGGGCTCTACGAGCTCAGCCTTCTGAGCCGGCTGGAAGTTGGAGATGACGCCACCGGCAGCCAGGCAGATGCCGAACACGAGGTTCAGCGGGATGAGCACATACAGGACGGTGCGGGTGAGGTCGACCCAGAAGGAACCCAAGCTCTGCTCCTTGACCTGACGGAAGCCACGAATCAGCGCGAACATGACCGCGATACCGGTGCCAGCGGAAACGAAGTTCTGCACGGTGAGACCCATGAACTGCACAAGGTAGGACAGGGTGGTCTCGCCGGAGTAGGACTGCCAGTTGGTGTTGGTTATGAAGGAAGCAGCCGTATTGAACGACAGGTCCCATGGCACACCCGGCAGGTGCTGGGGATTGCCTGGCAAGAAGGACTGAAGCGCTTGAAGTGCCACAAGGACCACGAGGCCGATCCCCGAAAAGACCAGCACGCTCGCCAGGTAGCGCCTACACCCCATCTGCTCTGCCGCGTCGATGCGAAGCAGACGATAGACGCCACGCTCCACAGGAGCAATCACAGGCGACAGGAACGTATGCTCACCATCCATGATATGGGCCATGAACCGACCGAGCGGAACGGCCAGGACGACGAGCACGGCAAAGTACAAGATGTACTGAATCGCAGCGTCCATAGTTTACGAATCACTCCTCATCAGAATGTAGATGTAATAGATAAGGAGTCCAATGCAGACGACTCCGATGATGGGAATGAGGATGTTCATTTACCGCCCCTTTCACGCGCGGTCCGATGTCTCGGACGCCTGCTCTCGCAAGCGCCTGGGGACAGTAAACGCTTCTAGAGATTAAAGAGGCGTGAGGGCCGGGGCTCACGACCTTAAGATGCCGTAAAGATGCAGGTAGAAAGCACTATTGCGGCTGCAGTGCGCCTATACTCGACCTCGCGAGCATACAGTGGCGTCCTCACCGCGTATGCACGCATGGGCAACGTTTCAGAAAGGCTACGCTATGCAGCGCGACGCATCGGACACTCGCGTCAATCCAGACCTCATCCTCAAGGCAATTGAGAAAGACGAGGCCGCCGATGACGCTCGAACCAGCCGGGGACACCTCAAGATTTTCTTTGGCTACGCTGCTGGTGCAGGCAAAACCTATGCGATGCTTCAAGCCGCCCACGCCGCCAAGCGGCGAGGTGTCGACGTCGTCGCGGGATACATCGAGCCGCACGAACGTCCGGCAACTGCCCATCTTGCACAAGGGCTTGAGAACGTGCCCTGTAAACTCGCTGAGCACAACGGCATTGCGCTCAGCGAGTTCGATCTAGATGCGGCTATCGAACGCGCCCCTCAGCTCATCCTTGTCGACGAGCTCGCCCATACGAATGCGCCGGGGTCTCGCCACGACAAACGTTATCAAGACGTCGAGGAACTTCTACATGCAGGCATCGACGTCTATACGACTGTGAACGTTCAGCATATCGAGAGCCTAAACGACATGGTTGCATCCATCACCGGCGTTGTCGTGAGCGAACGAATCCCCGACCGCATCTTCGATGATGCCGACCAGGTCGAGCTCGTTGACATAGAGCCCGAAGACCTACTTGAGCGCCTTCGCGCCGGCCTCGTCTACCGTCCCGCACAAGCCGAGCGAGCGCAACAGCATTTTTTTACCGTCGAGAACCTCACCGCACTCCGAGAAATCGCGCTGCGCCGCTGCGCCGATCGCACCGGCCACCTCACAGACGCCGCACGCGTGCTGGGAAACCGTGACTACTACACCAGGGAGCGTATCTTAGTCTGTGTCTCCCCGGCGCCGACCAATCCCCGCATCGTCCGTGCCGCCGCACGCATGGCGAAAGCGTTTCGCAGCGAGCTCGTCGCCCTGTTCGTAGAGAGCCCGCGCACGCAAGCCATGAGCGATGATGAGCGCGCCAAGCTTGCAGACAATATCGCCCTAGCCGAGCAGCTCGGAGCACATATGGAAACCGTCTATGGCGACGACGTCGCGTTTCAGATCTCCGAGTTCGCACGCCTGTCGGGTATTTCGAAGATCGTCATGGGGCGCACGGGCGAGCACAGCAGCGTCCGTCAGGCCCTCTTTGGCCGCAAATCTCTCGTAGAACAGCTCATAACATTCGCCCCGAACCTCGACATTTACATCATTCCAGACCAGTCGACTCCGCCCTCCCGACCCAAAGGACGCCGCCATGCGCTCGCCCTGCAGCCGCCCAGCAGCCGAAACGTGCTTCGCACGCTGGCCCTCTCTCTTGTCGCCACAGCGATCGGCACGGCTTTCCGCCATCTGGGATTTGCCGATTCCAGCATCATATCCCTCTATATCCTCACGGCCCTGCTGACCGCCGTCACCACGACGGGGCGTATCTGCACGATCGTATCGAGCGTGCTCTCTGTAGTGCTTTACAACTTCTGCTTCGTAACGCCTCTGTTTTCGCTCGCCAGCTACGACCGAAGCTATCTGGTCACGTTCGGCATCATGTTCGCTACCGCTATGGTCGCCGGCGAGTTAACTGCGCGCATCGCCGACAACGCCCGTACCTCCGCCGAGAACGCATTCAAAACGCGCGTACTCCTCGAAACGAACCAGCTCTTGCAGCAAGCCCATAGCGCGGAGGAGTGTGCCCGCGTCGCCATGAACCAACTCATCAAACTGCTAAAACTCGACGTGGTCTTCTACACCGCCGAACACGGCACGCTCGGCAAGACGCTCTATGAGTCCGCTGGCACCGAAAACCGATCCGCGTCGCTGCTCACCGACTACGAGCGCGCTGTTGCAACCTGGACCTACACCAACAACAAACGCGCGGGCGCAAGCACGCGGACCCTGCCCGAGGCGCGCTGCCTCTACCTCGCGGTTCGCACCGGCGACAAGGTATTCGGTGTCATCGGCATCGACCTGGAGGGGCGCGAGATCGAAGCCTTCGAGCATTCGATCGTCCTATCTATCGTAGGCGAATGCGCCTTGGCGCTCGAAAGCGACCGGGCGGCGCAAGAGCGCGAAGAGGCTGCGGTCTTGGCGAAAAACGAGCAGCTGCGCGCCAACCTTTTGCGCTCCATCGGCCACGATTTGAGGACACCACTCACGGCTATATCCGGATCTGCGGCAATCCTTCGGAAGAGCGACGAGAAGCTCAGCCTCGAACAACGCTGCGATCTTGCCGATGCCATCTACGACGACTCCCTCTGGCTTATCGATACCGTGGAGAACCTCCTCGCCATCACACGCGTCGAGGATGGCACCATTTGCCTCAACTTCACATCCGAGCTCATCGACGAGGTCATCGAGGCCGCCCTCAGCCATGTCGCCCAAGCATCGCATGGACGTACCGTCACCATCGAGCACACTGACGACATCCTGCTGGTACGCATCGACGTCCATCTCATCATGCAGGTGCTTACGAATCTCATCATGAACGCCTTCAAATACACGCCCGAGGACTCGACTGTCACCATCAGCGCACGTCGCGAGGGTGCGTTCGTCGTGGTGGACGTCGCAGACGATGGGCCGGGTGTGGCAGACTGCGACAAGCCTCATATCTTTGAGCGCTTCTTCACCTCACGCAATACGCGGCCCGTGGATTCGCGTCGAAGCATCGGCCTTGGGCTGTCGCTCTGCCGCTCCATCGTGGAGGCGCATGGCGGCGTCATCGAAGCTCGCGACAACCACCCCCATGGGGCCGTCTTCCGTTTTACCCTGCCCGCCGAGGAGATCGAGATTCATGAATAATGCCGCTAAGCCACGCATCCTCCTGGTCGAAGATGACCTGACCGTTCAAAACCTCGTTTCGACCGCGCTTGACCTCCACGGCTATGTCGTGAGCAAGGTTTGCAACGGCCAGGCCGCCATCATGGATGCGGTGTCGCACGGCCCCAGCCTCATCATGCTCGACCTCGGCCTTCCCGACATTGACGGTATCGAGGTCATCACGAAGATCCGAAGCTGGTCGGCAGTCCCCATTATCGTCATTTCGGCGCGCACCGAAGATTCCGACAAGATTGCAGCACTTGACGCAGGGGCAGACGACTACCTCACCAAGCCCTTTTCTGTGGATGAGTTGCTCGCGCGCGTCCGTGCGAATTTGAGGCGCTCCTCGATGGCGTCAAGCGAATCGACAGAAGCGAGCACGTTCGACAACGGTCCGCTGCATATCGACTACGCCGCGGGATACGCGACGAAAGACGGACGCGAGCTCTCGCTCACCCCAACCGAGTACAAATTGCTCGTCCTTCTGGCGAAAAACGTCGACAAGGTGCTCACCCACACCTTCATCACCCGCGAGATATGGGGCACGAGCTGGGACAGCGATCTGGCGAGCCTGCGCGTGTTCATGCGCACCCTGCGCAAGAAGATCGAGGCAGACCCCTCTCACCCCAAGATGATTCAGACGCACATGGGTGTCGGGTACCGCATGCAGCGTCTCTAGCCCACCCCACAAAAAAGTTGCGGTGGAATACGGAGTAGATAAGGCCTTTGACGGCCAAAACAGTCTGTATTTCACCGCAACTGATGGGCGGGATGGAGTTAGAGGCCCAGGTAGTTGGTCATGCCTTCGACGGCGAGATTGGCGCTCGCTACGGCATGGACCACGGTGAGCGGGCCGTTGACCACATAGTTAGCGATACCCAAAAATACTCTTCAACTCGCCACACTCTCCCCCAAATGTGCAAAGCGCCCCGCGAACGGATGCTCGCGAGGCGCTTGGGTGCCTGGACCTTTATTTGATACCGCGGCCCAAGTCTTCGGCGATTTTGTCTACGCCCTTAAGTGCGGCGCAGGTCTTTTTGTTGGAGCAATGCCCCGTACAAACGCCACCCTGGGCGCAGTCGGCGCAGGTGCCCTTTCGGTAGATACGCACGCACACGGCGACAAACGCAATGCCGATAACAGCCAACACAACAATATCGATAGGTGCCATAGTAAGCCTCCTCTAGTTAACCACCACTTACTTTACCCCATCTTCCACCTGCCAAAAAGGGACAGGTTTGTTTTGGTCGGTTTTATCTGCGGAAACGCCACATCTTACTTCTGGAGCAAAGCAATCTGTCCCCCATTGCACCAAAAAGCCCGAGTGTCGCTGGGACACCCGGGCTCATGGAAAGGGGCTAATCCTTATTCGGACTTAAGCGGAAACTGCGGCGGAAGCAGTGTTGGTCTCGTCCTCGTCGGTCCAAGCATGTTTAGGCATGGGACGGAAGATCTGGAAGAGCATCGCAACCAGCAGCACGATGGCCACAACCGTCCAGATACCAAACTGTCCAAGAACGAACAGGTTGTAGAACTGGTTGATGAACAGACCAATGACCCAAGCAAAGGCGCACTCGTAACCGATCGCGATGGCGGTCCACTTGCCGGAATCCATCTGGTTGCGGATAGTGCCCATGGCGGCAAAGCACGGAGCGCACAGCAGGTTGAACGCACCAAAGGCAACGCAAGCGCCCATAGTCGGGAACATGCCGGCGAACGCGGTCCACAGGCTCGGGTCGGTCTCGCCGGCGTCGGCGACGGACAGCAGCGAACCGGCGGTGGCGACGACGTTCTCCTTAGCGACAAGGCCCGAGACGGTCAGCGCAGTTGCCTGCCAGGTGCTAAAGCCGAGCGGGGCGAAGATCCAGGCGACCAGGTTGCCCAGCATGGCAAGCACGGAGTAGTCCATGAACTCCTCGGGGATGCCCTCCATAGCAGGCAGGAAGCCAAACGTGCCGTTGTAGCTACCAAAGTTGGACAGGAACCAAACAACGACGGTGGACGCGAAGATGACCGTGCCGGCCTTCTTGATAAAGGCCCAGCAGCGCTCCCACACGTGCAGCGCCCAAGAGCGGATCGCCGGGAAGTGGTAGGCGGGAAGCTCCATAACGAACGGCGTCGGGCGGCCGGCGAAGAGCTTGGTCTTCTTGAGCATGAGGCCCGAAGCGATGACGGCAAAGACGCCCAGGAAGTAGAAGAGCGGGCTGATCCACGCGGCGGTGGTGGAAGAATCGCCGATGATGGAACCCATGAGCAGGGCGATGATCGGCAGCTTAGCGCCACAGGGAATAAACGTGGTGGTCATGACCGTCATGCGGCGGTCCTTCTCGTTCTCGATGGTCTTGGTGGCCATGACGCCGGGGACGCCGCAGCCCGAGGATACGAGCATGGGGATGAACGACTTACCGGACAGGCCAAAGCGGCGGAACACGCGGTCCATGATGAAGGCGACGCGGGCCATGTAGCCGCAGTCCTCCAGGAAGGACAGCATGACGAACAGCAGGAACATCTGCGGCACAAAGCCGAAGATGGCGCCCAGGCCGCCGACAATGCCGTCGCAGACCAGCGAATCGACCAGGCCACCGTCCTCGGTGCCGCCCGCCACAAGGGCGTCGTGGACCATGGTGGTAATACCCGGAACATACGGGCCATACTCCGCCGGGTCAACCGAATCGGCAGCATCGCCCGCGGCCTCGACAGCTGCGTCGTAGGCGTCGCGGCCCTGACCGAGCACGTACCAACCGTCGGTTCCGAAGAGCTGGTCGTTGGTGAAGTCGGTCACCGTGCCGCCCAAGGTAGAAACGGCGATGTAGTACACGCAGAACATGATGACCACAAAAATCGGCAGGCCCAGGATACGGTTGGTAACCACACGGTCGATCTTCTCGGAGGTGCTCATCTTTGCCGGAGCCTTGGTGAGGCACTCGTCAATGATGTGGGCAATCACGCCGTAACGCTCGCCGGTGATGATGGACTCAGCGTCGTCGTCGCAATCCTGCTCGCACTGGGCGACCAGCTGCTCCACGCGAGCGGCCTTCTCCTTGGTGAGGTTGATGAGCTTGCAGGCGTCCGCGTCGCGCTCAAACAGTTTGACCGCGTAGTAGCGACGCTTGTTGGCGGGAACGCTCGCAGGCAGGTTATTCTCGATGTGGTCCAGAACGTCCTCGATGGAAGAATCGAACTTGTGCTCCGGCACCTGGCCCTTAGAAGCAGCGGACTTCTTGACCTGCTCGAAGAGCTCCTTGATGCCCTTGTTCTTAAGAGCCGAGATCATCATGACCGGACAACCGAGCTTCTTGGAGAGCTTGTCCGTGTCGATCTTATCGCCGTTCTTCTCGACCAAGTCGGCCATGTTGAGGGCAACGACCACGGGCAGGCCGGTCTCGATAACCTGAAGCGCCAGGTACAGGTTACGCTCGAGGTTGGTGGCGTCGACCACCTGGACGACAACATCGGGCTCGCCGCTCATGAGGTAATCGCGCGAGCATTGCTCCTCGGGGCTGTAGGGGGAAAGCGAGTAGATGCCAGGGAGGTCCGTGATGGTAACGTTCTTGTCGCTTAGGAGCTTGGCCTCCTTTTTCTCAACCGTGACGCCGGGCCAGTTGCCAACGTAGCCGTTGGCGCCGGTGATCAGGTTGAAAAGCGTGGTCTTGCCGCAGTTGGGGTTACCCGCCAGCGCGACATGGATCTGAGAATCCGCCATTCAATCCTTCTTCCTTGTGTGCCTGCGCTGCTTTCTCCGCGCAGGCTGGATAATGTGCTTCAAAAATGCTGCATTAAGTTAGAAAAACCTAACTTTATCTGCAGAAATACGCGCCGCGAGCCCTTACTGGACCTCGACGACGGCCGCCTCCTCCTTGCGGATGGAGAGCTCGTAGCCGCGCACGTTGATCTCGACCGGATCTCCGAGCGGTGCAACCTTTACGACCTTGAACGAAGTGCCCTTGATGAGCCCCAGGTCCATAAGGTGACGGCGAAGTGCGCCCTCGCCGTGAAGTTTGACGATGGTAGAGCTCTCGCCCACCTTAACGTCACCCAACGTCTTCATATTCTTTTCCCCCTTTCAGCTTTTATGGAATGCTGCGAACTAACCGACAGTCATGATGTGCATGGCGACCTTGGTATCGATGCCAAAGCGCGCGCCGAGCACGGTGACGATGATATTGGCGCCACTCGAGCTCACCACGTGAATCTCGTTGCCCTCGACAAAGCCGAGGTCCTTGAGGTGGTGCTTCATGTCCTCATTGCCCTTTACGCGAGACACGCGCACGGTTTCGCCCGCTTTTACCATCGAAAGCGGCATAGCCGGCATCTGCGGTCCGCAAGACATGAGTGAGCTCCTAACGTCAGTTCGTCCTCAACATCGACGCAGCAAAAGTTAACCACGTCTATGTTCGCTACAGTAAACTAGCACGTGGCTAACTTTTTGGAAAGGGTTCCTATTCAGTTTTCGGAAAAGTTTCCTATATGCAACAAAGAAAGATGTGACAAAGGGACTGTCCCTTCGTCACATTGTTGCGCTTTAGAGCGAGAGGTTTCTGATCGACGTGACGCACGAGGCCTCGTCCACGCCCGAAACGCGGAACACGATGTCCTCGCCGCATTCGCCGTAGAGCGCCATGAGCCCCATCACATCGCGACCGTCGGTATGGCGCTCGCCGATACTGACCGACACGTCGCTACGGTGCTTGGCAATGATGTCGTAGAGCAGCGCAACCGGGCGGGCATGCAGTCCCAACGGATCTTTAATCGTCTTTGTAAACTCGACCATGTCCCCTCCCACGACATCGCACATTCGGCCAGCAAACCCAGCCACGTGGTAGTTATTGTACGTTACCGGCGCACCCCCGTCCCACAAAAAACGAGGGAAGGCGCGCGTCCTTCCCTCGTTGCGGGCAATATGTAGCCGCTCGCCTACATCAGGCGCAGGCTGACGTCCTTGAGCTGGGCGCCGGAAACGGCACTCGGAGCACCCGACATGAGGTCGGAGCCGCTGGCCGTCTTGGGGAACGCCATGACGTCGCGGATGGAGTCGGAACCGGTGAGCAGCATGCACACGCGGTCCAGACCCAGAGCGAAACCGCCCATCGGGGGCGCACCAAACTTGAGGGCCTCCATGAGGAAGCCAAACTGCGACTCGGCGCGCTCCTCGGTAAAGCCCAGGAGCTTGAGCATGGACATCTGCATCTCGGCGTTGTGGATACGCATACCGCCGCCGCCGGCCTCAAAGCCGTCCATGACAAAGTCGTAGGTGCACGAACCGGCTGCCAACGGATCGGCCTCGATCTTGGCGATGTCGGTCTCGGTCGGCAGGGTGAAGGGCTGGTGCTCGGCTGCATAGGCCTTGCGATCCTCGTCCCAGTGGAACAGCGGGAAGTTGACGACCCACAGGAAGTCGTGGCCCTCGCGCTTGATCTCGAGCGCGTTGGCCATGTGGGAACGCATGCCGCCCAGGATCTCGTCGGAGAGCAGGCGCGGGCCGGCGGCAAACATCACAAGGTCGCCGGGCTCGACGTCCATGCGCTCGCGCAGAGCAGCCATCTCCTCGTCCGAGAAGAACTTGACGATGGGGCTGTTGATGGAGCCGTCCTCGCGGAAAGCGATCCAGGCCAGGCCCTTGGCGCCAAACGTGGAGGCCACGCCGGCGAGCTTATCGATCTTGGCGCGAGCCCAGGCACCGGCGCCCTTGGCGTTGATGGCCTTAACGACAGAGCCCTCCTCGTTCGCGGCAGTCGCAAAGACCTTGAACTTGGAGTTGGCGAAGATGTCGGTCAGGTCGACCAGGTGCATGCCATAGCGGGTATCGGGCTTGTCGGAGCCATAGGTGTCCATGGCCTCCCAGTAGTCCATGCGACGCAGCGGCGTGGGCATCTCGACACCCATGCGGCCGAAGGCATCGGAAAGAACCTCTTCGAGGGCGCTCATAACGTCGTTCTGGTCCACGAAGGACATCTCGATATCGACCTGGGTGAACTCGGGCTGACGGTCGGCGCGCAGGTCCTCGTCGCGGAAGCACTTGGCAACCTGGTAGTAGCGCTCGACGCCACCGACCATGAGCAGCTGCTTCAGGAGCTGCGGGGACTGCGGCAGGGCGTAGAAGTTGCCCGGCTGGATGCGGCTGGGGACGATGAAGTCGCGGGCGCCCTCGGGCGTAGACTTGAACAGGGAGGGCGTCTCGACCTCCATGAACTCACGGTTGTGCAGCGCCTCGCGAATGGCAAAGGTAAAGTCGGAGCGCAGCTTGAGGTTGGCCATCATCTCGGGACGACGAAGGTCCAGATAGCGATAGCGCAGGCGGGTGTCCTCGCTGGTCTCGATGCCGTCCTCGATCTGGAACGGCGGGGTGACGGACGTGTTGAGCACCTCGGCGTGGTCGGTCAGGACCTCGATCTCGCCAGTCGCGAGCTTGGTGTTGGTGGTCTCCTCGCCACGGGCGCGCACGACGCCGTGAATCTTGATGGGCCACTCGGGACGCATGGTCTCGGCGATCTTAAAGGCATCGCCGTCGGAGTGCTCGGGGTCGAAGGTGAGCTGCGTGATGCCCTCACGGTCGCGAAGGTCGCAGAAGATAAGGCCGCCGTGGTCGCGGCGACGGCTCACCCAACCGGTGAGGGTGACCTCTTCGCCCACGTTCTCGAAGCGAAGCTCGCCGCAGGTACGGGTGTGCATGGAATGCTCATCGATGGGACGGGTCTGGCTCATACCAGTGATCCTCCTTTATGGATCTGTGCCGCCCCGTGTCGTTCCGGGCGGCGTCGTACAGATTTGCCCAGCCTGCGTAAACCGCGCAGCCAGACATGGCGTTCTATCTTATCGCACTCGCGTCGATGTGCCGCGAAAAAGTGGCTCCTGCCCAAAGACTTGACGGAGACGAAACAATTGACGCGCCGCGACACCCGCCCGCGCTCGTCACGTGCGACAATATGCCCCAATAAAACAGCACTCGGAAAGGCCCGCCATGACTGCACGCCTCATCGTTATGGATATCGACTCCACGCTCATCAACCAGGAGGTCATCGACCTGTTGGGCGAAGAGGCCGGCGTGGGCGAGCAGGTGGCACAGATCACCGAACGCGCCATGCGCGGCGAGCTTGACTTTAAGCAGGCGCTCGAGGAGCGCGTGGGGCTGCTCGCCGACCTGGACGAGAGCGTGTTCGAGCGCACCTTTGAGCGCGTGACATTTACCCCCGGCGCGTTGGAGCTTGTGCGCTCGGCACACAGCAAGGGTTGGAAGGTCGGCGTCGTGAGTGGCGGCTTTCACGAAGTCGCCGATAAGATCGTGGCCGCCGCGGCCATCGACTTTTGCCTGGCCAATCGTCTGGAGGTCGTGGACGGCAAGCTCACCGGTAAGTTGGCTGCCGACATTGTGACCAAGGAGTCCAAGCTCATCCAGCTGCTGGACTGGGCAGTTGAGTGCGGCGTCGATATGGCCCACACCGTCGCGATCGGCGACGGTGCCAACGACATCCCCATGATTCAGGCCGCGGGCACGGGCATCGCGTTTTGTGCCAAGCCCAAGACGCGCGAGGCCGCCCCGTTTGCCATCGACGAGCGCAATCTGATGCTCGCCATGGACATCATCCTGCGCGACTAGCCAATCCGTCTAGCAATTGAATCAGTCTGTCCTATAGTTTCCGAACAATTCTGTCTTAGTGTTCGGAAACATACCCTTTGAGTGCTAAACTTTGCGCCGTCGAAGGGAACATATATGGATAAGCGAGATCTAGAGCAGCTGCTGAGCGATGTTGCCGGCGGAGCAGTCACCCCTGCCGACGCCCTCACGCGCATCCAGACGGCTCCGACCGCCGATTTGGGCTTTGCGCAGCTTGATCTTTCGCGCGGGGTGCGCCAGGGAGCCGGCGAGGTTGTCTACGGGGCCGGTAAAATCGCCGATCAGATTGCCGCCATTATCGAAGCACTGCGCGATGCCGGCCAGGAGCGCATCCTGGTCACGCGCCTGGATGCCGAAAAAGCCGCGCGCACCGCTGAGCTTCTCGGCAACGGCATCGACCTGGGATATGTCCCGGACGCACAGCTCGCCCTCGTGGGCGGCAAGCCCTCCCCTACCGGCAACGGACGCATCGTCGTCGCCTGCGCCGGCACGAGCGACCTGCCCGTCGCCGAGGAAGCCGCGTTGACGGCCGAGTTCTATGGCAACGAGGTCGACCGCCTCTACGACGTAGGTGTCGCCGGCCTGCACCGCCTACTCGCGCATGCCGAGGAGCTTGCTCAGGCGCAGGTGGTCATCGCCATCGCCGGCATGGAGGGCGCACTGGCGAGCGTTGTCGGCGGCCTGGTAAGCTGTCCGGTCATAGCCGTTCCCACCAGCGTGGGTTACGGCGCGAGCTTTGGTGGCGTAGCCGCGCTGCTCGCCATGCTCAACTCCTGCGCCAGCGGCGTTTCGGTCGTCAATATCGACAACGGCTTTGGTGCCGCCTACCAGGCAAGTCTTATCAATCATCTGAGCGCCGGCACGCCCTGCGCCCGTTAAGGAGCATTCCATGTCCAATCATCAGCACACGCTTATCATCGACGGCACCTCGGGCATCAGCGGCGATATGACCGTCGCGGCCCTGCTCGACCTAGGCGCCAGCGAGGAGCACCTGCGCGAGCAGCTCGCCACGCTGCCGGTCGACGGCTTTACGATCGCCGTCACACGCGTAAGCAAGCATGGTATCGACGCCTGCGACTTTGATGTTCAGCTGGCTGAGGAGCTCGAGAACCACGACCACGACATGGTCTGGCTCTACGGCAACGAAGCGGGCACCGAGCACACACATGAGCATGAGCACTACCATCATGATCATGGCGAGCACGAACACGAGCACTGCCACGAGCATGACCATGAGGCCCACGGTCATGGCCACGAGGGTCACCATCACGCCCACCACCATCACCACCGTTCCTTGGCGGACGTCACCGCCATCATCGATGACTCGCAGCTAAGCGATGGCGCCAAGCGTCGCGCGCTCGCCATCTTTACCGCGCTCGCCGCCGCCGAGGCCATGGCCCACGGCAAAACGACCGAGACCGTCATGTTCCACGAGGTGGGCGCCATCGACTCCATCGTCGACGTCTGCTCTGTCGCCATCTGCCTCGATGACCTAGGTATTGAGGACATCGTGGTCGAGTCGCTCTCCGAGGGTCGCGGCACCATCCGCTGTGCCCACGGCCTTATGCCCATTCCTGTCCCCGCTGTCGTCAACCTGTGCCAAGCGGGCAATATCGCCCTCACGCCCGCGCCGGTCGCCGGCGAGCTCGTGACGCCCACGGGCGCCGCCATCGTCGCCGCACTGCGCACGTCCGAGCACCTGCCGGCCCGCTACCGCATCGAGGCCGTCGGCTACGGCGCCGGTAAGCGCCCCTACGAGGGTTGCTCCGGTACGCTCCGCTGCCTGCTCGTTCACACGGACGCATAGCCATGGATGCCCGCAAGGCAAAAAGCCGCGCCGCCATCGTCGCGGCGTTCTCCGAACTGCTGCGCGAAGAGGACTACGGCAAGATCACCGTCGGCGACATCATCGCTCGCGCCCATGTGGGTCGGGCCACGTTCTATGGCCTCTTCAAGAGCAAAGATGACCTACTGTCCGAACTCGTGAGCGACATCTGCACCCACGCCCTCGACGACGATGGCACACCGCTCGATGATCCGCTCGTACAAGTCGAGCATATCCTCAACAACCTCTGGGAACGCCGCCAGGGCGTACGAGCCCTCGTAGCCGGCGCCGGCTCACGCGTCTTCGCCGACTGCTTACGCAAGACCATCATGTCACGAGCAGCCGAAACCGTCCCCACCGACCCAAACGGCCCCGCCGCCACCATGGACCGAAGCTTCCTACTACACCACATAGCCTCAAGCTTCGTAGGAATGGTCCAATGGTGGGCCTGGCACAACTTCCAAGCCGACAAAGCCGACGTAGCCAAAGACTACCTATCAGCCATAAAGCCTCTCTTCACCTAAGTAAGAAGCTCATCCCAAAGCATCACCCCAACCCAGGGCGCCACGCATCCCAAAGTATCAACAACAGCTCAACGCCCCTATCAGCAACAAGCCCCTCCCATCCAAATTCAGATATATGTTGGGTTGCTTGCTCGAGCGCAGCAAAGATCCCACAGCTGGCCGCATGGGGTAACTTCCCAGCGCATTCCGCAGGACGCAAAAAGGCTCGCCGCACGAAGTGCGCAGCGAGTCTTTTTGCATGTCCGAGGACGCGCTGGGAAGTTACCCCATGCGGACGGCGGACAACCTATGTAGCCTCAGACTAGAACATGCCCAAGAAGCCATGCACAAACAGCGCGGCCACAATAGCACCGACAAACGGCGCGATGCCAGGAACAAGCAGACCATACTTCCAGTTGTTGTCGGCCTTGTTCTTGATCGGCAGCACCTGATAGGCCATGCGAGGACCAAGGTCACGAGCCTGGTTCATGGCGAAGCCGGTGATGCCGCCCATGCCCATGCCGACAGCCCAAACGATCAGGCCGACGCAGATTGCGAGCATCAGAACGTTCTCGCCGGCGCGGCTAGCGGCAGCAAGGATGGCGCTGATGAACACGAAGGTGCAGATAGCCTCGCAGAAGAAGTTACGAGCATAGTTCGTGCCCTCGGTGGTGGGGTTGGTCGAGAAGATGTTGCGCTGGGCAATGGGGTCGACGACGTCCTCGGAAGCCTTGAACTCATCGGCATACATAAACCAAGCGATCACGGCACCCACAAAGCCGCCGAGCATATCGGCAAGCATGAAGGGGATGCAGTTGCCCCACGGCACCAGGCCGACGATGCACTGGGCAAGCACCATGGCGGGGTTCATGCACACAGCGCCACCAAAGACAAACAGGCAGACCGAGATGCCAAAGGACCAGGTGGTGATGGCAAACATATGGCCGGAGCCCTGATACTTGGTGCCCTTGAGCACGGTATCGCAGTGCACGCCCACGCCAAAGACGATCATGAGGGCCGTCGCGCCGAATTCGCAGAGGAGTTTGGTAAGCATAAAACCTTATCTTTCTTATCGGTTACAAACGATTCGTTTAAGCCGCGCACTAGTGCTGTGCGACGACAACACCCAGGCCATCGGGGATGACGGCGACCTTGGCGTCGGCACCCTTCATCTCAAAGGCGAGCTTGAGCGCCTCCTCGAGGGTGTTGACCGGCGTCATGTGCATATCCTTGAGCATCTGGTGATCGCACAGGTCGGTAACCATGATCACGGGGTGATGTGCCAGGATGCGAGCGAAAATCTGGCTCGTCCACTGGTCGGGCAGGGTCTCGTCCTTGGGACGATCGATGCAGGCGCGCTCAAACTCCGCCGGATCGTTGTCGGCGATGTTGTGATAGAAGCCCTCGCCGCCGTGACCGTCGGCACAACCAGCGACATCGATAATCACGCCACCCTCGGGAAGCGTGGCCTCGGCAGCGCACATGCCCTTCACGGCCTGGTAGATATTCTGGTCGAGCGGGTAGCCGCCGTTGGTGGTGATGGCGATCTCGCACTCGACGGGCTCAACGCCGGCAAGGCTCTTCACGAACTCGCAGCCGGCCTCGTGCGCCTTGTGGATGTCGCCGGCAAAGGAGCCGATGACCTCGTGCTTGCCGTTGAGTACCACGTTAAGCACAAAGGCGAGGTGGGCCATCTCGGCGGCGGCAAACATGTCCTCGCTCACGTGGTTGTGGCACAGGTTGCCGGCACGCGAGTGGGAATCATTCACAAACTGACCGTTGTGGTTGTACATGATGGTCTTGTAGCTGGCGATGCCAGGCAGGACGGACTTACGGCTGCCAGAGAAACCGGCAAAGAAGTGCGGCTCAATGAAGCCCTCGGCAAGCAGCAGATCGCAATCGGCAGCAATCTTGTTGATGATGCACTCACCACCAGAAGGCAGGGTGCCGATCTTTTTCATCATGCTGTCATCAGTCGCGACGTGCATAACGATTTCCTCGTTGGCAACGATCTCCTCGCCATACTTATTGACGAGCTCCTCGTGCGTCGACGGACGGTGCATACCCGTAGCAACCAAAATACGCACGCGAGCCTCGGGCGCAGCGGAATGGATGTGATGCAGCAGAATAGGCATCGTCACACGCGAGGGAACGGGACGCGTATGATCGGAGCTAATGATGACAATATCCTTCTTGCCAGCACAAAGCTCCTCGAGCGAAGGCGAGCCATAAGGGTTGGCAAGCGACTCCTCTACCAGCTCTTCCTGCGATTTCGTAGTCTTAAACTCGTTTTGGTGACCTTCCATCACACCCGCGAAGTTCTTATCCTCGAGTTCCAGATGCAACGTCTTGTGGTCAAACGGCAGTTCACATTCAAACAATGACGAGCGCCCTCTTCCTTTCAACTGACACACTAGATAAACCGTTGGAAGGATACGCCGCTCACCGAAAAACACCACCGTCCACCGACTCATTAACACAACGTTCATATTTGACCCACAACAAAACGGCCACGATCCCAAACGGAACCGCGGCCGCTACAGTCGTAAATCGAGAAGCGCCACATGCACCTCAATCCCGATCGATAAGACGCGAGGCGCGAAGCGCCAAACGCGCCGCCGGGACAAACCCCATCCAAAACGCGCGAAGCGCGCCATTATTCCCCCAGCCAGTAATCCGCCGAAGACCGGACATCGCAGGGGCCGCCGTATGTTTGCTTTCCGGCGCACTCCGCAGGACGCAAGAAGCCCTCGCCGCACGAAGTGCGCAGCGAGGGCTTCTTGCATGTCCGAGGACGCGCCGGAAAGCAAACATACGGCGGCCCCGGACAGCGACTACAGGGCTATCGATTACCCCGTGTTCTGCAATCCTGCCGAGACGCCGGTCACAGTCGAAAGAATCAGGCTCATGTACTCGGCCTTCTTCTCCTCTGCCATCTCGTCCTGGTTCATACGCACCTCGCGAAGGGCGCGGACCTGAGCGATGGACAGGGCGTCGACGTAGGGATTACGCACACGGACGGCGCAGCCGAGCACACGGCGGCGCTGCAGCGGCCATTCGTCACCGACGATGGCAAGAACCCACTTACGCGTGAGCTGCATCTCGGTGAAGACCTTCTCGGACAAATCCTGGCGATCGCCCAGGTGCAGGTACATCTTGGCGATGCGCTGGTCGGTCTTGGCGATCGACATCTCGATGTTGTCGATAAAGGTGCGGAAGAACGGCCACTCCTGGTAGGCAGCCTTGAGCTGGTCAAGGTCGCCAAACTGCTCGCAGGCGGTGCCCAGGCCGTACCAAGCGGCCAGGTTAATGCGCGCCTGGCTCCAGCTGAAGATCCACGGAATGGTACGCAGGTCGTCGAGCGACTTGGCACCCAGACCGCGCTTGGCCGGGCGCGAGCCAATCGGCAGCAGACCGACCTCGGTCAGCGGCGTCACGGTCGAGAACCACGGTGTAAAGTCCTCAGTGTTCAGCAGGTCCAGATAGCGCTCATGGCTTACTGCGTTGAGCTTCTCGGCCATATCCCAGAACTTCTGCGTGGTCTCGGTGTTGGTCTTCTCGACGCTCGGAGCCGACTGCAAAAGCGTTGCGGCGGCAACGGACTCAACATGGCGCTGAGCCAGCGTGCGGTTGCCGTAACGGGCAAAGATGACCTCGCCCTGCTCGGTGAGCTTAAAGAAGCAGTTGACCGAACCCTTGGGCTGCGCCAGCACGGCCTTGTTGGCCGGACCGCCGCCACGGCCCACGGCACCGCCGCGACCGTGCATGAGCACCAGATCGATATCGTTTTTCTCGGCCCACTTGGCAATGCGCTCCTGCGCGGAGTGCAGCGCGAGCATGGCCGTGGTAGGACCGGCATCCTTGGAGGAGTCGGAGTAGCCCAGCATGACCTCCATGCGGCGGTTGGTCTGGGCAAGGCGCTTTTGCACCACGGGCAGCGTAAGCATCTGGTCGAGCACGTCGACGCAGCCCTCGAGGTCCTCGAGCTGCTCAAACAGCGGGATCACGTCGAGCTCGGGGACATCCTCCTCGTGTGCAAAGGACAGGTGGGCAAGCTCAAAGACGTCGGCCACATGCTGGGCGCTCTTGGTGAACGAGATGATGTAGCGGTGCGCCATCTTCTTGCCGTAGCGCTTTTGGATGGAACCGATGGCACGGAAGGTATCGATGACCTCGCGCGTCATGGGCTGCAGGTCGCCATGGATACCGTTCTCGTGGATATCCTTGAGGGCGCGGGCATGCACCACGGAGTGCTGACGGAACTCCATCTCGACCATATGGAAGCCGAAGGACTCGACCTGCCAGATGATGGTCTGGACCGGGCCGTAGGCAGCACGGACGGCACCGCAGGCGGCCAGGGAGCGCTGAACGACACGCAGGTCATCCAGGAACTCATCGGCGCTGTGATACATGGTATCGGTGATACGGCGCACGGTGGCGTTGAGTCGGTCTGCCATGACGAGCATGACGGCGCGATGCGGCTCGTGCTCGGAGATCAGCTCGGCGCGGGCCGTGTACCGAGGGCTCATCTCGACCTGATGGTTCCACAGGTTGATGAGTTCAGCAGAAGGCTTGCTGTAGGTGGCCTCGAGCGTGAGGTTGCGGCCGATGCGGCGGCACTTGTCCTCGAGCTTGAGCACCATGTGAGTGAAGTACTTGGCGGCGACCTCACGGCTCACCTTGGCGGTGACGTTGGGGTTACCGTCGCGGTCGGAACCGATCCAGCTGCCGGGATGGAAGAACGCCGGGCACAGCGGCGGCACGGTACCGGCCTTGTCGCCCAGCACCCAGTCGTCAAAGCGACGATAGATGACGGGGATGACGTCGAACAGCGTGTTATCGAAGATGTCGATGATGGTATCGGCTTCCTCGACCGGCGTGGGCTTCTTGAGCGCGATGGGGCTCGTACGCACCAGGGCGTCGATCTCCTGCAGCATATGGCGCTCGTTCTCCACCAGGTCGGAGCCGCCCAGACGCGGACGCTCCTCCAGCAGATTGGAGATACGGCGAATCTTGCCCTCGACGGCCTTGCGACGGGCCTCGGTGGGATGTGCGGTAAAGACAGGGTGGAACTCGAGCTTGCCGAGCAGCTCGTTGGCGCCCTCGACACCCATCTCGTTTACCAACCGGTGATAGGCGACGGTGAGCTCGTTGGCGGGATCGACCTCGGTATCGGTCGATGCGCCGGCCTCGCGCTCGCGCAGCTGCGCCACACGGTAGTTCTCCTCCGACAGGTTTGCCAGGTGGAAGAAGCTCGTAAAGGCGCGAACGATGACCTGCTGCTTATCGAGCGGCAGACTGTCGATCAGATCGACGACCTCACGGAATGCCACGGCGGTGGGCTCGTCGGCGGTGGGCACGCCCTGCTCGTCGACGGCCTCGTCGGCAGCGCGGGTACCGGGGTTGCCGGCATTGGCCACAATCTCGGCCGACAGGATCTTGTCGAACAGGTCCGCGATCTCAGGATCATACTCGCTAAGCACACGACGCTCCAGGCGCAGGAACAGCGCCGAGTTGTCGCGCAGCTCCTCGGGGATCTCGATCTCGGCGAGACGCTCCCTGGACTCGGCATTCGAGCCGATTCGGTTAACGAGGCGGTTGACCACGGCAGCGACGCGCGCCGCGGCTTCGGGTACAGACTGGTTGCTTAGGTTCTCAGCCACGTTTCCTCCCATTCCTCCTTCTATGCACGTAACATGCGGTATTCATTATAGGCGCTTGCGAAATACTTTCGACACTGATTGCGCTTTACCACACAAAAGTATTTTCTGCATTGCAAGGGTTTTTGCCCTAAATGGTCGTATTTCTCGGTGGGCGGCATACGTAAATGGGGGCATTCCGCATAAAAGCGAAACACCCCCGTAACAATCGCTCGCAATGAGCTGGGCACCTCAGCGGCACTACAGCTCAAAAATCATGCGCTACAGGCGCTCGCGAACCGCCTCGACCACGTTGGCCAGATCGACGAGGGCCTCGTCATGGCTCTCCATGTCGCGCACCTTGACCTTGCCGGCGGCAAGCTCGTCGCCACCCAGGACCAAAATGAGCTTGGCGCCAACCTTGTCGGCCTGCTTAAACTGAGCTTTGAGCGAACGACCCTGGTAGTCGGCCTCGGTCACGATGCCAGCGGCACGAAGCTCCTGCGTGATGGCAAAGACGTTCTGGCGCAGCTCCTTGCCGGCATTGGCGACGTAGACGCACGGGGCCTCCTCGGCACCCAGGTCGCTGCCAAAGGCCTGCAGGGCCAGCAGCGCACGCTCAAAACCGACGGCAAAGCCGACGCCTGCCGTGGGCTTGCCACCCTCGAGCTCGACCAAGCCGTCATAGCGACCGCCGCCACCGATGGAACCGACGCCGGCGCCGGGAGCCTCGACCTCAAAGACGGTACGGGTGTAGTAGTCCAAGCCACGCACCAAGGTGGGATCCTCGACATACTCGATACCCGCCGCATCCAAATAGCGCTTGACCTGCTCGTAGTGCTCGCGGCACTCATCGCACAAGTTGTCGCCCATCAGCGGTGCGTCGGCCATGATCTCGCGGCAGCGGTCGTTCTTGCAGTCGAAGGCACGCAGCGGATTGAACTCGGCGCGCTCGCGGCACTCGTCGCACATCTCGTCGGCGTGATCGAGGATAAACTGCTTGACCTGCTCGCGATAGGCCGGACGGCATTGGGCATCGCCCATCGAGTTAATGAGCAGACGGAGCTTGGAAAGATCGAAACCAAGGCGCTTGTAGAACTCCATGAGCATGATGATGCACTCGGCGTCTGCTGCCGGATCGGGAGCGCCGAGCCACTCGATGCCCACCTGGTGGAACTGGCGCAGGCGACCCTTCTGGGGACGCTCGCCACGGAACATGGCCTCGGCGTAGTACGCCTTAAACGGCGTGGAGCCCTGGGGCACCAGGTTGTTCTCCACGACGGCGCGCACCACACCGGCCGTGCCCTCGGGACGAAGCGCCAGGCGCTGCTTGGGCTTGAGCTTGCTATCGGTGCCCTCAGCAAAGACGCGCTCCAGGTTGGCGCCGCTAAAGACGCGGAACATCTCCTTGCGCACGACGTCGGTCGACTGGCCGATGCCGTGGACAAACACGTCCACCTGCTCGATGGCGGGCGTCTCGATGGGCTTAAAGCCAAACGGCTCGAACACGCCGGCAGCGATCTGCTGCATCTTTTGCCAGGCGCGCATCTTCTTTCACCTGCGCCGCTTCTGCCGCTGCCTGTTCCTCTCTTGCCTGTTCATCCTGCCCCAAACGCATCAGGATCTCATAAGCTGATTCCGGATCATACCCTTCCGCATATTTACTGTAAAAAAGACTTGACTTAACGGACTGCTCCCGCTGCCCGTCCCCAATACTGCCCATACTGCACTGTGGCGGAAGAACAGATATCTTCTGCGCCATGCCCGGGACACCGTCTTCCCCAAGGAAAGAAACAACCGCCTTTCCCGTTCCGAGAGAAGTAAGCGTTTCTTCCGTATCAAATGCAGGATTCGCACGGAAAGACATAGCCGCCGCTTTGACTGCTTTCTGGTCGGACGGCGTATATGCGTGAAGACCGTGCTGCACTTTATTCCCCAACTGCGCTAAAACACCGTCGGGAATATCTTTCGGATTTTGTGTACAGAAATATACCCCCACTCCTTTGGACCGAATCAGCTTAACCACCTGTTCAATTTTATCCAAAAGCTGTTTGGGCGCTCCATTAAACAGGAGATGAGCCTCATCGAAGAAGAAAACCATCTTGGGTTTAGGCAGATCACCCACCTCGGGAAGTGTTTCAAAGAGTTCGGACAGCATCCAGAGGAGAAAGGCGGAATACATCTTGCCATTATTGATCAGACTTTCACTGTCAAGAATATTGATCATCCCCTTGCCGCCGTCACCTAATGTCAGCCAGTCGGAAATACGGAGAGCCGGTTCACCGAAGAACACATCGCCGCCGGCTGCTTCAAGAGCCACTACCGCACGGACGATCGTGCTGATAGAGGCCGGACTCATTTTCCCGTATTCTCCTTCAAAAAGCCCACGGTGATCACTCACATAATTCAGGACGGACTTCAAATCTTTCGTGTCGATAAGAAACCACTTACGATCATCGGCAATCTTAAATATTACTGTGAGGATATCACTTTGGAGATCATTCAAATCAAGGATACGGGCAAGAAGCATCGGTCCCATTTCAGAAATGGTGGTACGGAGCTGGATTCCTTTTACACCGTAAATATCCCATAAAGTAACAGGATATCCTTTGTAAGCGAATCCCGCATCCGTCAGATTGAACTTCCCAATGCGTTTCTGCATATCTTCGCTGTCTGTCCCGGGATTCATCATTCCTGCGATATCGCCTTTGACATCCGCCATAAATACAGGGATACCCATATCGCTAAATGTTTCCGCCATGACTTTGAGCGTAACCGTCTTGCCTGTGCCTGTTGCACCGGCAACAAGACCGTGACGGTTCACCATCTTCGGAATGATGCTGATCCGTTCCCCCTGATCATTATTCCCTATCCAAATTTTTCCATCGATATACATAATTCCCTCCTGCATAATACATAACCTTTCTTTGCCTTAAGAATATCAAAAAAATCATGAGACCACAATAAACATAAGGCTCTTCCTTTTTTCTTACTCTCGCTGCCTTTTCTTCTTTTTGATATACTGAATTTAATTGATCAGAAGGAGTATCACATGACTTATAAATATATTCTTTTCGACTTAGACGGCACTATTTCTGCTTCCGGTCCAGGCATCATAAAAGCCATGCAGTACGGGCTTACAGCAGCAGGCATTAATGAAACAAATCCTGCTACACTTAAATCATTCAT
>URBQ01000019.1 GCA_900546115.1 uncultured Collinsella sp. | reverse complement strand
ACAGGAGGCCACTTAATGTGGCCTCCGTCGTGAGCAGGACTGTAGAGCAGGAAACTTAACCCCCCACACCCCTCACGCGGCGGGCAAACTCGCCTTGTGCTCTATCACGCTAAAGTGTATGATTCTGAACGTTACATGACTCACTTTACTTAACTAAAGTGCCACCAAGGGGGAATACCATGAATACCGATATGTCTCGTCGTCAGTTTGTTGGTCTAGCCGGCTCGTTTGCCACGGTGCTTGGCCTTGGTCTTGTCGGCTGCGGCGGTGGTGCCGGCAAGGGCTCCGCTGCTGGTTCTGCCGCGGCCAAGGATGTGAAGGGTGCTGCGGAGTCCAAGAAGCTCGTGGTGGGCTTTGATAAGTCCTATCCTCCGTACGGCTTTGTGGGCGACGATGGTGAGTACACCGGCTTTGATCTCGATCTGGCCAAGGCTGTTGCCGATAAGCAGGGCTGGGAGGTCAAATACGAGGCCATCGATTGGGATGCCAAGGACACGCTGCTCAACTCGGGTGCCATCAACTGCATCTGGAACGGCTTTACCATGGAGGGCCGCGAGGACGATTACACGTTCTCCGAGCCGTACATGCTCAACGAGCAAGTGCTCGTGGTCAAGAAGGACGCGGGTATCAAGAGCTGGGACGATCTCGCTGGCAAGACCGTGATCACTCAGACCGATTCCGCTGCGCAGGATGTGCTCGAGGGCGACCAGAAGGATCTGGCCGCGACGTTTGCCACGCTCGATACCATCGGCGAGTACAACACGGCCTTTATGCAGCTCGAGAGCGGCGCGGTCGATGCCGTGGCTTGCGACCTTTCGATTGCCCAGTATCAGCTTGCCGCCAAGCCCGATGCCTATACGCAGCTCGACAAGCCGCTGTCCAGCGAGCACTACGCCGTCGGCTTTAAGAAGGGCGACACCAAGTCCGCCGATGCCGTGACCGAGTCGCTCAAGGCGCTCTACGAGGACGGTGCGGTCAAGGACCTGTGCGATAAATATGCAGAATACGGTCTTTCCTTCGACAACTGGGTTCTGAAATAGCGGCTTTCCCAGGCACCCGATTTTGCCGCTCAAACCGTCGCTTGCGTACATTTAGTACGCGGCGCTCCTCTTTCACGGCAAACTCGGGCACCTGGAAAACCCGCTTTAGCATTGGGTTCGCTGTTCCGTTACTGTGAAAGAGAGCTTGGGTTGTCTATTCAGGTCATGATGCAGATGCTTGGCCAGGGATTCTTGGTCAGTTTGCAGCTGTTTGTGCTGACGCTGCTGGGGTCGATTCCGCTGGGAATCCCCGTGGCGTTTATGCGCATGAGCAAAATTGCGCCGCTCCGCTGGATTGCGCGCATCTACATTTCGGTCATGCGCGGTACGCCGCTCATGCTGCAGATG
Organism: uncultured Collinsella sp.; assembly: GCA_900546115.1. Taxonomy (GTDB): domain Bacteria; phylum Actinomycetota; class Coriobacteriia; order Coriobacteriales; family Coriobacteriaceae; genus Collinsella. The sequence goes on along the minus strand of URBQ01000019.1, from coordinate 44,572 downwards.
TTTGCCATCTACTTTGCCCCGTACTACGTGTTTGGCATTTCGCTCACGCCCGATTCCAAGTGGACGGCGTGCGTCGTGGCGTTCATCATCAACTACGCCGGTTACTTTGCCGAGATCTATCGCTCGGGCTTGCAGTCCATTCCGCGCGGTCAATACGAGGCTGCCGAGGTGCTGGGCTATTCGCGCGTGCAGACGTTTCTGTATATCGTGATGCCGCAGGTCGCCAAGCGTATTCTGCCGGCGATGGGCAACGAGATCATCACGCTGGTCAAGGACACGTCGCTGGCGTTTGCCATTGGCGTGGGCGAGATGTTCTCGACGGCCAAGGCGCTGGTTGCCTCGCAGGTGAGCATGGTGCCGTTTGCGATTGCGGCGCTGATTTACTGGGTCTTTAACTTTGTGGTCGAGATGCTGCTGGGTGCCGCCGAAAAAAAATTGGATTACTACCATGATTAATTCGGTAATGAATATATCGAACGCGCGCAAGGCGTTTGGCGGCAATGAGGTGCTCAAGGATATCTCGCTCGAGGTCAAGCGTGGCGAGGTCGTGGCGATTATCGGGCCTTCGGGTGGCGGCAAGTCCACGCTGCTGCGGTGTGCCACGCTGCTCGAGACACTCGACGGAGGCTCGCTCTCGTTTGGTGACCTTGCCGTTGCGACGGATGCGGGTTCGGGCGCGGTCTATGCGAAGGGCGATGTGCCCAAACAAGCACGCTCGCGATTCGGCCTGGTGTTCCAAAATTACAATCTGTTTCCGCACTATACGGTGATGAAAAACATCACCGACGCTCCGGTTCGCGTACTCAAGCGTCCGCGCGAGCAGGCCGAAGCGCGTGCACACGAGCTTATTGCACAGATGGGGCTGACGGGCAACGAGAACAAGGTACCGTGCGAGCTTTCGGGCGGTCAGCAGCAGCGCGTGAGTATTGCCCGCGCCTTGGCGCTCGACCCGGAGATCTTGTTCTTTGACGAGCCGACCTCGGCACTCGATCCCGAGCTGACGGCCGAGGTGCTGCGTGTCATTAAAGACCTTGCCGCGCAGAATATGACGATGGTGATTGTGACCCACGCAATGCAGTTTGCGCGCGATGTTGCCGACCGCGTGGTCTTTATGGATGGCGGTCGCATTGTCGAGGAGGGATCTGCCGAGCAGGTTATCGACCATCCGCGTGAGCAGCGCACCCGTGAGTTCTTGAGCCGTATCGAGGGATAGGCTCAGGTATTTACTCAACTATTAATTGAGGCGAAGCCGCCGCAGGTCTTACGGTCTGTGGCGGCTTTTTGTTTGCATCGACGGGGTTCAATAATCGCCTCACAAGCTTGTCTCTTCCTCTCGCCGCCTGTATTCATACGTGCGCCGAAAGGTATGCATGGACAGCCGCCCGTGAGGGTAGGGTGGTGGCATAGGACATTTGGAGGGTGAATCGGCTCGGCTGCCGACCATGCTGCTCCCGGGACGGCACCGACCGCGAACTCTCCCCGTTGGCGTCGCGCATTGCGCGCGGCCCTGCAAGGAGGTCATCATGGGTGCTCCCAAGACCGGTAACGTAAGGAACGTGGTGCTCGTAGGCCAAGGCGGGGTGGGCAAGACTTCACTCGCCGAGGCCATGCTCCACCTTTCCGGTAAGACCGCCCGTCTGGGCGGCCACGACGGCACCAAGCCTACGCTCGACTATGACCCCGAAGAGGTCAAGCGTTCATTCTCCATCTCGACGACCATCGCGCCGATCGACTGGAAGGGCGCGCGCATCAATGTGCTTGATGCCCCGTGCTACCCCGATTTTATCGGCGACGCCTTTGCCGCGATGAGCGTCTGCGAGACGGCTCTGTTTGTGGTCGACGCCGAGGCCGGCCCACAGCCTACGACGGTTAAGCTCTGGTATGCCGCCGAGGACCTGCGCCTGGCGCGTGCGGTGTTCGTAAACCGCCTGTCGCGTCCCGAGGCCAGCTTTGCGTCCACTATGGAACTGCTGCAGGAGCGCTTTGGCACACGCTTGGGCGCCGTGACCCTGGGCTGGGGCGAGGGCGAGGACTTTGACGGCATCATCGACCTGGTGCGCATGAAGGCGCGCCATTGCAACGGCACCGAAGCCGTTGAGTCGGAGATCCCCGAGGAGTATCGTGCCCAGGCCGAGGAAGCCCATGACCATCTGTGCGAGTTGGTGGCCGAGGCTGACGACGAGCTGATGATGAAGTACCTGGAAGGCGAGGAGACGCTGACGCAGGAGGAGCTTGAAGGCCTGCTGTCGAAGGCGATCGCCGAGCGCATCTTTGTGCCGGTCTTTGCGGGCGATTGCATTAAGGAGCAGGGCGTCAACTCGCTGATGGACGACATCGCGACGTACTTCCCGGCGCCGACCGACTACGGCGAGATGCCGCTTATCGACGGCGATTCGCTCAAGATTTCGAGCGACGACGACCGACCGGTGGCGTTTGTGTTTAAGACCCTGGCCGATCCGCAGCAGGGTCGCATCAGCTTTATCAAGGTGCTGACGGGCACGCTTGAGCCGGGTCTTGAGCTGATCAACGCGCGTACCCGCAAGAGCGATCGTCTGGCTCACCTGTATGTGATGTGCGGCCGCGATATGACCGAGGTCGGTCACGCCTATGCCGGCGACATCATCGTGGCGCCCAAGCTGGCGGCCGAGACGGGCGATACGCTCTCCATTACCGGTAAGGTCGAGGCGGCGGCGTTTAAGTTCCCCAACTCGCAGTACCGTATCGCCATCGAAGCCGAGAACCGCGGCGACGAAGAGAAGCTCTACACGTTTATCGAGAAGGCTTGTAAGGCCGATCCGACCATGAGTATCGACCGCGATGAGGAGACCGGCCAGACCATTATCTCGGCGGTGGGCGAGGCGCAGGTTTCGGTCCTGCTCAACCGTTTGGAGGACCGCACCAAGGTCGCCGCCAAGAGCGTGCCGATCCGCATTCCGTATCGCGAGACCATCCGCCGCACGGCGAGCGCCCAGGGCCGCCACAAGAAGCAGACCGGTGGCGCCGGTCAGTATGGTGACTGCTGGCTGCGCGTGGAGCCGCTCATTGGGCCCGACGGCACGAGCGATGACTATGAGTTTGTGGACGAGGTCGTGGGCGGCCGCATTCCGCGCTCGCTGATCCCCGCCGTGGACAAGGGCGTCCAGGAGACCATGAAGGACGGCATCATTGCCGGCTATCCGCTCACGGGCATTCGCGTGGCTGTGTACGACGGCTCGTATCACAGCGTCGACTCCAACGAGATGGCGTTCCGCGCGGCGGCTCGCATCGGCCTGCGCAAGGCATGTGCCGATGCCGACCCGGTGGTGCTGGAGCCCATCGAGGAAATCACGGTGACTATTCCCGAGAGCTACGCCGGCGCCGTGATGGGCGACATCTCGGCCTCGCGCGGTCGCGTGACGGGTATGGAGACCGATGAGCGCGGCGACACCGTGGTCATTGCCCAGGCGCCGCTGGCCGAGCTGACGGATTACTCGACGCGCCTGCGCTCTATCACGCGCGGCACGGGCGACTTTACCATGAAGCCCGCTGGCTACGAGCAGGTGCCTTATGACGTTCAGGCCAAGCTGGTCGAGCGCTATGAGGAGGGCCGCGCTAAGTAGCGTATGGCTTTGCCGGTGCTATACATGCCGATGCAAGGGCCGCTCTGGGTGATCCGGAACGGCCCTTTTTGATCCCTGGGGGGATGCAAATCGGTTCTTGTCGGGTTAGGGCTAGTCCCCTGAGGCCTGATTGCGGCCGGTGGCGTAGTCGATCTGCACATGCGGTTGCAGGTTGTAGCAGTACGCGTGGAAGCACAGCGTTTTGCCGTGGTCCTCGACCGATTGTGCCTCGAGGCGAACGCCGCGGCAGACGAGTTCCTCTTCGTTATACATGGGCGTGACGCGGTAGAGCACGTGGTTGCCCGTGTCGCGGATGTAGCCGAGGATCTGCTCTTCAAACGGCAGCATGCCCGTTTCGTTGAGATAGCGCGTGCCGGTGAGGAGATTCTTGCGATTGGCGTTTTCGCCGCAGAGCGACCAGGCGATGAGGTGGCAGCGGTTGTAGAGGCTCTGGCCTGGAATAAAGTCGTAGCGCTGCTGGTGCCAACCGGCAGGATGGATACGCGAGATATCGCCGCGCTTACCCTGACCGAGCGATTCGGGTCCTATGCAGGCGAGTGCTTTGCGGGTACGGCCCAGGCTGTCGAGCTTTGAGAACTTCTTAAAGCATCCTTCTTCGGTGGCCCGCTCGTATTCATCGAGCGTGAACGACGGTGTGCCGAGCGGGTGCGTGCCATCGGCGCGAAGGGCAACGTAGGGGTTGCCGGCGTAGTCGGGAATGCTGGTGAGGTATACGCCGCGCGCGCGGTCGAGATCGGGGTTTTCCACTTCGTCGATGGGGGTGGCGTTCGAAGAGACATCGCCAGCGGTGCCGGTTGTGGTGGATTCGGAGCCATCGCCGGTGCTTTGGCCGCCTTTGGAATCCGAGGAGCTTGCCGTCCCCGATTCGAGCCGGGCAACCAGGTCTGCTTCGTCGTCGGTGCGGTTGGGGCTCTCGCTTTGCTTCTCGGCCAGAGCCGCCGCCTGCTCGTCGCTTTGCGGCGAGAGCAGCTTGGGCGCCCCGTCGAGCGATCCCGTAAACAGCGCAAACCCCAGCACCACGGCGGTGCCGATGGAAAGTACTTGCTTGTAGGCGGATTTGCGCGGCATTGAGGCTCCTGGATGGACGGTTCGGAATCTACCAGTCTAGCAGGAGACGCTGCAGGTCGTTTTTCCAGATAAAACCTGCCAAAATAAACCTGTCCCTTTTCAGCAGCTTGGCGCGATATGATATATACGTTATATACAAGTTGCAAAGTGGGGTGGGGTTGCGGTAACGCAAGCCGGCGAAGGGGGCCGATATGATCAAGGCTGTCATTTTTGACATGGACGGAACGCTGGTCGATACCGAGCGTTTGGACATGAGGGCATGGAAGGTGGGCGCTGCCGAGCTGGGGATTGCGATTGATGATGCGCTGGTCCATCAGTTTATCGGTCGCTCGATGCCCGATGTCAGGGACATCCTTGAGGAGCATTACGGCAGCCGCGAAATCGTCGAGACGGTCGAAGCCCGCTACAGGGATGCTCTCGACGAGATGGTCAAGACCGAACTGGAGCTTAAGGCCGGCGCCGCCGAGTGCCTGGACGAACTGCTGGCTGCGGGCTATCACGTGGGCCTTGCGACGTCGTCGCGCCGCGTTGCGGCCGAGCGCAACCTAAAGACGGTCGGCCTCTTTGACAAGTTTGAGACGGTGACCTGCAACGAGGATACCCTGAACGGCAAGCCCGATCCCGAGATCTACCTGCTCGCCTGCGAGCGCGCGGGCTTTGCTCCCGAGGAATGCGCCGTGGTCGAGGATTCCCGCAACGGCTGCGTTTCGGGCATCACGGCCGGCTGCCATGTCTTTGCCGTGCCCGATATCTTGCCGCTGCCGCAGGACGTGGCGGAGGGCTGCGAGGCCGTGCTCGATACACTGTTCGATCTGACGGCGGCGGTCAAGGCCGTGCGCTAAAGGTATGTGCCGAGGCTGATGACGGTGGCTTCGGCGTGGCTGCTTGCCCGGGTGCTGACGCGCTCGGCAATCTGGCTGCCGATGCCGTAGCCGTCGGATGCGGTATTCTACTCTCCGGCGCCAATGAACTCATTTTAATATCGGGATACGGGGCGAGGGTCTTGTGGATGCCAGGTATGCGCAGAGCGAGCTGCATGAATGCCGCTCTGCCCACAACGGTGATATGGCGTGTCCTTCTTCGCGTTTTCCCCGATAAAAATCCGCCAAAATAAACCTGCCCCTTTTTTAGTAGGTTGCGGGGGCTCGGGTTTGCTTGTTTCGCGTGACGTTGCGTGGAATAATCGAGGCGAACCATCTTAACTAGAATTCATTGCGCTTGCCCTTCGGCTGCGCCTATTTTCGGAGGCATCATGAGGGTCGTTAAGCGCATTAATCACAATGCCGCCTTGCTTGTCAACGATAAGGGAACCGAGCTTGTGGCACTGGGGAAAGGCATTGGTTTTCCTGACGGCCCCGATGAGGTTTCGCTTGCGCAGATTGAGCGCACGTTTTACAACGTTGATGCGCGCTATCTGCCACTTCTTAACGAGATCGATCCCAAGGTAATGGAGTTTAGTGCGCAGATTGCCGATGTCGCGCGCACCAACATTTCGCGCGAGCTGTCGGCGAACCTTCCTTTTACGCTCGCCGACCACATTAGTTTCGCCATCAAGCGCTGCCGTGAGCACATGTATGTTCAGATGCCGCTTTCTTGTGACGTTCAACAGCAATATCCCATTGAATTTAAGATTGCGATGCTTGCCCATGCTGGCATAGAGCGCGAATTCGGCATATCTATGCCACGCGGGGAGAGGGCGGGCATCGCACTCTGCATCGTTAACAGCGTTATGGCAAGTTCTAGTAAGGCGAAGTCAAACGACGTCCGCCGCGAGGAACGCCTGATCGAAAAGCTCGTAGCGATCATCGAGAAAGATCTTGCTATCGCCGTTGACCGCGATGCTTTTGACTATGCACGCTATGACACTCATGTACGCTACTTGTTAGAGCGCGTCCGCACCGGGGAGCCGCTTAATACCGATAATGCGGCGCTCTATCGTCCTCTCTGTGAGGAGCATCCGGCTATAGCGGCTTGTGTTGACAAAATGGCAGAAGCTATCGAGGAAACGTATCATGCCTCCATCGTGCCCGAGGAGAAGGTGTATCTCATGCTCCATGTCAATCGGGTCTATGCCGGCAACGTAACGGGCGAGGTGCCAGCCGACAAATAGGCGCTTTCTATGCCGTTCATCAAAGAAAGCGTACCGTTCGCAGACTTTTGGGCATCATGAGGCCGCCGTTCGCATGGTGAAGCTGATACCCTTAGCGCGACATAAGGTGTTATTCGAGAGCTGAGCTTCCGAAGCGTGACGTAAAGACAGGGCGACCTGTCGATGTCTCGTTTTGGAGCTTTTGTCTTTACGCCGTTTCCCTCAACAATCGAATACTTCCGTGCGGGCGACGGGCCACCGTCCGCTTTGTCTCCTCGCGCGCGCAGCGAGGGAGGAACCGGATCGTTCGAAAGGGAAGATGATATGGCTGACAATAAGAAGATCGCAGCCGATGTGCTCGAGGCGCTGGGTGGCAAAGACAACATCACCTTTGCAGCCCACTGCATGACGCGTCTGCGTTTTAACCTTAAGGATATGGAGTTGCCCGACATTAACGCTGTTAAAAAAATTAACGGCGTCATCGGCGCTCAAATATCTGGCGGGCAGTTCCAGGTGATTATTGGGCAAAACGTGCCTAAGGTATATGACGAGCTCATCAAGATGAGCGGCTTAGCCAAGCAGGAGAGCATCGACGAGAACCTCGACGCAAGTGGAGTCAAAACACCGCTTACCCCGGCAGCCGTCGGCAATGCGATTCTTAACTACCTCTCGGGCTCCATGGTTCCGATGATTCCATTGCTGCTCGCGTCGGGCATGTTCAAAACCGTTGCCGTCGTACTCGGGCCAACGATGCTCAATCTCATTGCGGATACGAGCGATCTTTATGTCCTGCTCAATATGCTCTACAACGTGACGTTCTATTTCATTCCGATCTTCTTGGGCTTTACGGCTGCCAAGAACATTGGCGCCACGCCCATGTACGGCGCTTTTATGGGCGGTGTGCTTATCGAACCGACGTTTATGCAAATGGCAGCCGAGGGAAAAGCCTTTAGCATTTATGGCATCCCTTGCGTGCCTGCAAACTATGCGCAGACGGTTATTCCCATTCTGCTCACGGTTGCGTTGATGTCCGTGTTCGAGAAGTTCTTGCGCAAGCACATGCCCGATTCGCTCACCACGGTCTTTACGCCGCTTTGCACGCTTGCCCTGACTGTCCCCTTTGCGCTTTGCCTGCTTGCTCCTCTTGGTTCTTGGTGCGGTAACGGTTTGGCGGTTGTCTTTGAGTTCCTCGGTGCCGAGGGAGGTATCGTGGCGATTATTGGTGGCGGCTTGCTTGCAGCAATTTGGTTGCCCATGGTCATTACGGGCATGCATGTTGCGGTCATCATGATTGCCATTGCAAACTTTATGTTGACGGGTTCCGATGGCTTCATTTTGGTTGCCCCCACGGTTGCGCTGTGGGCAGCCTACGGAGTGGAGATTGCATCATGGCTTAAACTCCGCAACAAGGAGGAAAAGAGCCAATGCGCCGGCTATCTTGTCGCACAGCTTGTTGGGGGCGTTGGCGAGCCGTTCATCTACGGCATGCTGTTCCGCTACCGTAAACTGTTTGCTGCCTGCATGGCAGGTTCGTTTGTCGCCGGTGCCGTGGCGCTCGCCTTGCATGTCAATGCTTACCTCGCCGGTGCTGCCTCCAACGTGCTCAATATTATGACGTTTGTTGGCGGCGGCAACGAGAACCTGATCAGTGCCGTCATCGCTTCGGCGGCTGGCTTTGTCGTAAGCTTTGCTGTGGCTTGGTTCTTTGGCTTTAGCGAGGATGAGCTCGAGAACGGTCCGATTTCCGAGCGCTAGAAAAGCGGTCGTAGACAGGCGGTCTAGTTCAAAATGTGCCGTCTAAAGATGATTTTGCAGGGCGGTATGTATGTTGCCCCCCCGCATATTATGTCGAAGGGATTATTGTTACACATGCTTATCAGCGAGGCTATTCAAGCTATCCAGGACTACTGTGACGGCATTGATGCTTTTACCGGGAAGCCCATCGAGCTTGCGACGACGCGCGATCAGGTGCTTTACGGCGACATCGATCAGCAATGTACCGGAATAGTTACATGCATTTGGGCTACGGCGGAGGTGATTCGTCGTGCCAAGGAGCTTGGCGCTAACCTGATTGTTCCTCACGAGGCACTGTTCTGGAACCACGGAGACCGCCGTGAAGTGGTTGCGGGGAACAAGACCTTTGAGGCAAAGTGCGCTTTGCTTGACGAATGGGGTGGCGCGGTCTGGCGTTGCCATGACTATATCCACTCGGGTGTGCCGCTCGCCTCGGACGGTTCGATGGTCGACGGCGTCTTTTACGGATTCGCGGTCAAGATGGACTGGCTTGGCTCCGCGGTAGACGAGACATTCATGAGGTACCGCATTGAGCCAACGCCGGCCCGCGATCTTGCGCAGGCGCTCGTACACAAGCTTGGATTAAACGGGACGCGCTTGATCGGCGACGGTGACGCGCTCGTCCGCAATGTCGAGATTCCAATGCACATCATGGGGCGAGATAACGACGAGATTGCCCATATCGACTCCGAAGGCATCGATTGCATTTTGACTATGGAGTTTGTCGACTTTACGGTGAGCGAGTACATCCGCGACGCCGCAATGCTCGGTCAGGGAAAATGCGCCATCCATATGGGTCACTTTAATGGCGAGGAGCCGGGCATGGAGTATATGGCGAAATGGCTGCCCGCCGCGCTCGGGGACGCTGGCACAGGTCTGCCGGTTACCTTTGTCCCCATGGGAGATACGTATCAGTACGTGCTGGCATAAATAGAACAAGGCCGCGACGCCATATAGGTGTCGCGGCCTTGTCTGCGTTTCCCCAGATAAAACCTGCCAAAATAAACCTGTCCCCTTTCGGAAGGTCGGCAACTATTAATGTGGTTCAGGTTGAGCATACGCGAGCGAGCAGGTTCCGGGTGCGGCAAGGTGACGTGAAACAAGCGGGCGCTGACCTTTTGGTCGCGCCCGTGAAGTTGAACGTCAGTTTGCCGTGCCCGGAACCTGCGCAGCGCCGAGCGGTTACGCCGTTTGTAAAACGGCGTAACTTAAAGGTTCATGTTGCCGTGGATGTAGGGGGTGACCTCGGGGGAGATGCGGCCGCAGCCTAGGTTGCGCAGGGCAGATTCGATGGCGGCAGGAAGCGGGGCCTTGCCCCCGTCGTTGACCGCGGTGTTGCCGAGGGCGGCAATCTTGGCAACGTCTGTCGGCGCGGCCTCGATATGCATGCAGCCGCCGACGAGGCGTGCGCGGACCTGGTCTAGGCCAAGGTCGTGCAGGTAGTCCTCGCAGGCGCGGATCACATCGACCTTCTCGCGTGTGAGCTCCTCGCCCGTGGGGACTCGCGTGGCCAGGCAGGCTCCTGCCGGCAGGTTCCAGACGGGATAGCCCCAGGCGCGTAGCAGCTCGCGCTCCTCGTCCTTGGTAAAGCCGACCTCCATAAGCGGCGAGCGCACGCCGAGCTCCTGGGCGGCGCGCATGCCGGGGCGGTAGTCGCCGCGGTCGCTTGCGTTGCTGCCGTCGATGACGGTGGGAAAGCCCAGCGACTTGGCGTGGTTGACGATGGCGGTAAAGCCGGCGCGCTTGCAGTGGTAGCAGCGGTCGGCGTCGTTGCAGGCTACCTGGGGGAGCTGCAGCTGATCGACCGAGAGGTTGAGCACGGGGAGCTTAAAATGCGGCCCCTCATCGGCCTGCCCGTCAATCGCCCGCTCAAACGAAGCCTGCTCGGGCGTGCCGATGAGCGGCGTGGTGAGGTGAACGAGAAGCGTGCTGGCGGGCATGATGCGGGCGCAGACTGCGGCCAAAAAGCTGCTGTCGACGCCACCGGAAAAGCCGATGGCGACGCGTCCGTATGCCAAAAGCAGCTGCTCGAGCGCTGTGAGTTTGTCCTGAAGCCCCTCTGCAGGTGCGGTGGTGTCTGAAAGCATGAATCGATCCTTGCCGTTGAGTACTCGGTCGAAAACTATAATCCTACCGAGCCACTTGTCATAAGACTTCTATCTATGTAACGAAAGTGCAATATGCTATATACGTTATATACAAGTTTACAAGTGCGGTAAAGTTGCGGGAGTACAGCAGCGCGAAGCGATGGGGGACCGATATGATCAAGGCTGTTATTTTTGATATGGACGGAACGCTGGTCGATACCGAGCGTTTGGGTATCAAGGCGTGGAAGGCGGGAGCGGCCGAGCTGGGATTCGCGATTGATGGTGCGCTGATCCATCAGTTTATCGGTCGCACGCTGCCCGATGTCATGGAGATCCTTGATGGGCATTACGGCAGCCGCGAAACCGCTGAGGCAATCTATCGTCGCCATAGGGAGATTCGCGACGAGATGGTCAAGACCGATCTGGAGCTTAAGGCTGGCGCTGCCGAGTGCCTGGACGAGCTGCTGGCTGCGGGCTATCACGTGGGTCTTGCGACGTCGTCGCGCCATGTTACCGCCGAGCGCAACCTTAAGATGGTCGGCCTCTTTGACAAGTTTGAGATGGTGACCTGCGGCGAGGACGTCGCGCACGGCAAGCCCGATCCCGAGATGTACCTGCTCGCCTGCGAGCGCGCGGGCTTTGCTCCCGAGGAGTGCGCCGTGGTCGAGGATTCCCGCAACGGCTGCGTCTCGGGCATCACGGCTGGCTGCCACGTCTTTGCCGTTCCCGATATCGTGCCACTGCCGCAGGACGTGGTGGATGGCTGCGAGGCTGTGCTCGATACGCTGTTCGATCTGCCGGCCGCGGTCAAGGCCGTGCGCTAGCGTTTGCACGCGAGTCGCCATGCCCCGCGCCCGATCTCGCAGGACGGTGACGGTAACGGCGCCTGCGCGGAGGCACTGTTCTAAAAAATGGAATTGAATCTATTTTAACAAAAAAGCTAATGAAAAATGGATTACATTCCATAAATATCCGTAGCCGCAGGTCCGGCTAAATGGGGAAGGCCCGTGGGGCCAGCAAAAACGCCGCAGCGGGGCTGTTCCCGTTGCGGCGTTTTTTGTTACAGGTAGGCGCCCAGGTTGATGTCGGTTATTGGGGCCGCGGATGGGCCCGTCGGGTGCTGCTCGGCCTTTTGGGTGCTCATACGTTCGAGCAAGAAGGGGCGCACGAGCTCCTGACGGTTAATGTCCTCGGTGGCCGTGACCGTGGTGACGGTGCGCGCGGCGGAGCCGATGCGGACTCGTTTGGTCTTGGCGGCAGGTTTATCCTCGATTTGTTCCATGAGCAGCTGCACGCCCTTGCGGCCGATCTCGTAGCCCGGTGGTGCTACCGTGGTGAGGGGGACCGATCCGCTCCAGGCAAGCGGGTTGCCATCGCAGCCGGCAACAAGAATCTGGCCGGGGACGGAAATGCCCTTGTCGACCAGCGCCGAGATAACGCCCGAGGCCAATACGTCGGTCAGGCCGATGACAAAATCGGGGCGCTCGTCAGCAGGGCGCCCGGCAATCTGAGCGCCAATGCTGTAGCCGTCGGCAGCGGTATTCCATTCGCCGGCGTCGATGACTTCGATCTTGATATCGGGGTGCAGGGCAAGTGCCTTGTGGATGCCAAGGACGCGCAGGGTGAGCTGCATAAATGCCGCTCGGCCCACAACAACGATGCGGTGTGCGCCGCGGGCGATGGCGAGCTCGGCGATAATGCGCCCCTGTGCCTCGTTGTCGGCGGCCACGTAGTAACCGGGTTCTGAACAATGGACGTCCAGATGGACGATCGGCACGGGCATTTTAGTCATGGCCGGGTGCCAGTCGGGGGATGCCATGGGCTGAACCATGACGCCGGACATCTGCGTGCCCATAAAGTAGCGCAGGTAATGATCCTCGAGAATATCGTCGTTATCGGCATTGGCGATGAGCAGATCGTAGCCGTGCTTGCGGGCCTCGTTGTGGGCGCCGCTGGCGATTTGGAGCGAAAAGCCGTGATCGAGCCGGGGGAGCACCAGGCCAAAGGACTTGGTGGCGCCGCCCGCGAGCTGACGAGCGCTTTGGTTGGGCAGGTAGCCCAGGCGATTGATGGTCTCGTTGATGAGCCTGAGGGTCTCGGGGCGCAACTTCTCGGGATGGTTGAGCGCGTTGGAAACCGTGCCCAGCGAAACCCCGGCCTCGCGCGCGACGTCGCTGATTTTAACCTTTGCCATAGCGGCCCCTTTGATGCGTTTCAAGTACAAGCCAGATTGTAGCATCGCCCGCCCCTAGGGTGTCAAAACCTGCCAATTAGGGACAGGTTTATTTTGGCAGGTTTTATCTGGGCAAACGCTGGGGCTCAAGCCACCACGAAGGTGTCTGTCCCCATCGTGGTGGCTCGGCATGTGTGCATCGAGTGGTATCTAAGTTGAGATACCACTTCTGGTATATCAGCTTGCGCTTGCGTGAGTACAATACTCGAACGTTATACGTCTCAGCGCCCCCCGTGCGTGGACGTCTTGCAGTCACGCGAACGAAGGGATTTATCCTATGTGCGGAATTGTCGGCTACACCGGCTCTGATATTGCAAAGAACATCCTGGTCACAGGCCTTAAGCGCATGGAGTATCGCGGCTATGACTCCTCGGGCGTCGCGCTCGAGGTGGGCGAGGGCGCCGCGGCGCACCTCGACGTTATCCGCCGCGTGGGTAAGGTCGCGGGTCTGGAGAGCGAGCTTTCCAATATCGATAGCGACGCAACTTGCGGTATCGGTCACACCCGTTGGGCCACCCACGGCAAGCCCTCCGTCGTTAACGCTCATCCCCACACCAGCTGCGACGGTCGCATCGCCATCGTCCACAACGGCATTATCGAGAACTTCGCCGAACTGCGCGAGGAGCTGGAGGGCCGCGGCCATCACTTTAAGAGCGAGACCGATACGGAGGTCTTCGCGCATCTGATCGAAGAAGCCTATGCCGAGACGCACGACCTGATGGCCTCCGTGCGCGAGGCTTGCACCCACGTGGTGGGCGCCTACGGCCTGGCTGCCGTGTGCGCCGACGAGCCCGGCGTGATCGCCGTGGCCCGCAAGGATTCCCCGATCGTGGTCGGCGTGGGTGAGACCGGTTCCTACGTCGCCTCCGACGTCATCGCGCTCATCGACGCCACCCGCGATGTCGTGGTGCTCGAGGACGGTCAGTTTGCCAAGCTCACGCCCGCGGGCGTCGAGTACACCGACGAGGCCGGCAATGTCATCGAGCCCAAGGTCACCCACATCGATTGGGATCTGGACATGGCCGAAAAGGGCGGCTATCCCGACTTTATGCTCAAGGAGATCCACGAGCAGCCGCGCGTCGTGCGCGACACGCTGGTTGGCCGTATGACGCCTGCCGGCGAGCTCGATATCGATGAGCTGGGTCTGTCCCTCGAGGAGCTCAACGATATCGACCGTGTCTACGTGATCGCCTGCGGCACCAGCTATCACGCCGGCCTCATCGCAAAGAACCTTATTGAGGGCTGGGCTCGTATTCCCACCGAGGTTGAGGCTGCCAGCGAGTTCCGCTATCGCAACCCCATCATCACGCCGACGACGCTCGTCGTTGCCGTGTCCCAGTCGGGCGAGACGGCTGATACCCTCGCCGCCATTCGCGACGCGCGTATCAAGGGTGCCAAGGTCTTTGGCATCACCAACGTGGTGGGCAGCCCCGTGGCGCGCGAGAGCGACGGCGTTATCTATACCAAGGCCAACAAGGAGATCGCGGTCGCCTCGACCAAGAGCTTCATCGGCCAGGTCGTGAGCCTGACGCTGCTGGCTTTGCTGTTGGCGCAGGTTAAGTACCGTCTGACCACCAAGCAGACGCGCATGATGTTCCGCGAGCTTTCCGATACAGCCGAGCAGATCCAGTGGATTTTGGACACGCAGGCCGAGGCCGTGCACGAGGCCGCCCTGCTGTGCAAGGACGCGCAGTCGGCACTGTTCGTGGGCCGCGGTATGGGTGCCGCCATCTCCTACGAGGGCGCACTCAAGCTCAAGGAGGTCAGCTACCTGCACGCCGAGGCGTATGCTGCCGGCGAGATGAAGCACGGCCCCATCGCGCTGATCGATCCGGGCTTCCCCGTCATCGCCGTGGCCACCAAGAGCGCCACCTACGACAAGACCGTGTCGAACCTCATGGAGTGCAAGGCACGCGGCGCCAAGGTCATCGTCGTTGCCACCGAGGGCGACGAGGAGATCAACAAGATCGCCGACTGTATCATCCGCGTGCCGGCCGTCCGCGACGTGTTCAGCCCCATCACGGCGAGCGTCCCGCTGCAGCTGCTTGCCCGCGAGGTCGCCATCCTGCGCGGCTGCGACGTCGACCAGCCCCGAAACCTGGCAAAGAGCGTGACCGTGGAATAACTAATATTCCGCCGTCCTAACGACCAAGGCCCGGCTCCTGATCAAGACGGAGCCGGGCCTTTTCTGCATTTGCCCAGATAAAACCTGCCAAAATAAACCTGTCCCTTTTTGGCAGGTTAGCGGAGCTTGCTGGTCTCGAAGTACTCGGGGAACTGGTCCAGAACTTCGGTTTGGTTGCGGAACATCATATGCAGGTGCTTGCTGACCAAAAAGCTCGCTTCGATGGGGTCGCGACCGGCGATAGCGCGGCGAATCTGCTTGTGCTCGTTCACGATGTCCTGATTGTCGAGAACCTGCGTGGCGGCGCGCAGCCAGCGGAAGCGCTCCAGGTCGGCATTGGTCTCTTCGAGCCACGACCACACGGTGCTGCGACATGCGATGCTAAAAATCATGTGATGCATGAGGTTGTCGCTCAAAAAGAAGCCGATGCGATCCTCTTCGGCCATGGCCTTTTCCTGCAGCACGATGGCGCGGTCGAGCTGCTCGATGCCGGTCGACGTGGCGCGCGCACAGCACTCCACAATCACCTGCTTTTCCAGATGCTCGCGGATGTAACAGGCACTCTCGGCAAGGGTGAGGTTGATGGGTGAGACGTAGGTGCCGCTCTGGGGCACGGTGCGCACCAGGCCTTCCTGCGCCAAGCGAACCAAAGCCTCGCGCACGGGCGTGCGACCCATATCCAGGTCGTCGCAAAGTTGCTTGACGCCCAGCTTTTCGCCCGGCTTGTAGTCCAGGTAGACGATTTTGCGTCGAATGGTGTGGTAGGACTGGTCCTGTAGGCTCGTTTCCTGCTCGCCGACGTGCATCGATTCTTCCATAGCGCCTCGCAACTGTTCTATCAAACTCATATGTCAGTTGTTAATTATGCCGCGAATCAGCTTTCCGCGGTGGGTAATTCGGCTGTTGCCCAAGAACTATTGCGGCATCTTAGTCTTTGTTTACGCAAGGCTGCGCTCAATGTTGCCGTATCATAAGCCGTCGCAAACGTGAAAGAGAAAGAAGGAATCCCATATGCAACTGGCGAATATCGTACGCGAGCGCTGGAAGGGCGTCTTGTTCTGCCTGATCATCGCTATCCCCGCAACGCTGCTCGGCAAACAGATTGAGGTGGTCGGTGGGCCGGTATTCGCCATCCTCTTCGGCATGGTTCTGGCAATCGTCTTTCCCAAGAATCATCGCGAACAGCTCGCCGCCGGTGTCACCTATACGTCTAAAAAAGTCTTGCAGTACGCGGTTATCCTGCTTGGCTTTGGCATGAACCTCTCCCAGATTCTGTCCAAGGGCGCCCAGTCGTTGCCGATTATCGTGGCGACGATCTCGACCTCGCTTGTCATCGCCTTTGTGCTCTGCCGCGTTATGAACGTGCCGAGCAAGATCGCGACGCTTGTGGGTGTGGGTTCGTCGATTTGCGGCGGTTCTGCCATCGCCGCGACCGCGCCCGTCATCGATGCCGACGATCGCGAGATTGCCCAGGCTATTTCGGTCATCTTCCTGTTTAACGTTATCGCGGCGCTCGTGTTTCCAACGCTCGGCGGTATGCTCGGGCTGACCAACGAGGGCTTTGGCCTGTTTGCCGGCACCGCCATCAACGACACCTCGTCCGTAACGGCTGCGGCGAGCGCTTGGGACAGCATGCATCCCGGCGCCAATGTGCTCGAGAGCGCCACGGTGGTCAAGCTCACCAGGACACTGGCCATTATTCCCATCACGTTGGTCCTCGCATGCTGGCAGATGCATCTGGCGCGCAAGGCCGGCGGCGACGCCAAAAGCACGTTCTCGCTTAAACGCGCGTTTCCCATGTTTGTGCTGTTCTTTGTGCTGGCGAGCGTAATCACCACGGTGCTTCAGCTTCCCGTGTCCATCACGGCGCCCATCAAGGAGCTGTCGAAGTTCTTTATCGTGATGGCCATGGCGGCTATTGGCTTTAATACCGATATCGTCGAGCTGGTCAAAAAGGGCGGCAAGCCCATCGCGCTGGGCTTTTGCTGCTGGATTGGCATTGCGTGCATGAGTTTGGGAATGCAGCACGTGCTGGGAATCTGGTAGAGGAGTAGCTTATTTGCGTGCTGGTTGCTGGTGAGCGCATGCCTGCGGTGGAGCGATAGGAGCTCTTGCGGGTATGGCTTGTCCGCAGGTTTATAAGTCCCGAAGAGCTCTTATCGCCCCGCCAGGATGGCGATGCGGGGCAACACCTATACTCGCAGGACGGCGCTTTCTGCCCTATAGTGTTTGGTGAGCAATATCGTTCAATTTTGAAACACTCGGTCGTGCGACCGTCGGCGGTTGCACGTCGCCGCGGACAGGGGCAAATCATGGATAGCGATGCCAAGCTGAACATCTTGACCGAGGCCCTGGCTGCTGCCGGGGCCTCGGCATTGGCAATCGATGCGCGTGGGGACGTCGCGATTTCGACCATGAATGACGCGGCGCTTGAGCGGGATGTGGCGGCTTTTGTCGCTGAGCGCCTCGACCGTATAGGAGACGGCGCGCGTCTGGTTATGGGGCGTGCGGGTACGCGCCTGAGCCTGACCGTTCGCCCCACCGACAAAGAAGGCGGGGGCCTTTGGGTCGTCGTGGTCCGCGAGGTACGCGGCGCCGCGGCACATGCGGGCATCGAGTGGCTCAACGCCGACGAAGTTGAGGCCCGCTACGAATCGAGCGCGTACGGCATCGTTGAGGGGGCGGCCTCGGTAGCTGCGCCGGTCGCCGAGAGTTACGCGCGCGGCGTGCCCCTTATGCTCGAGGGCGAGCTGGGAGCGGGTCAGGTCGAGATCGCCAAGCGCCTCTATCTGGACGGTCCTTTTGCCGATCAACCCTTTGTTGCCGTTGCGCTCGATGAGCTTACCGATCGCGGTTGGCGCCACGTGCTCAAAAGCGCCGAATCGCCGTTGTTCCAAACGGGGCTGACACTTTGCATTGAGGGCTGGAACACGGTTGGCCCCCAGCGTCTCCGCGAGCTCGTTTCCACGATGGCCGACACCGCGTTGGCGACGCGCTGCCATGTGGTGCTGACGGCGAATGACATGCCGGGCGGCAGCGAAAGTGATCAAGCTGCCTTTGTGACTGAGCGCTTCGCCTGTGCGGTGAGCGTGGCGCCGGCAATCGCCGAGCAGGGAGCCGCGTCGACGAAGGTTGCGCGCTATTTGGAATATCTCGCTGATGCATTTGGGACGGCAGCGCCCACGTTGTCTGCCGCGGCGGCAAAGACGCTCGATGTTTACCGCTGGCCGCGCAATTATCTGCAGCTCCGCGAGGTCTCGGAACGACTGTATATATTGGTGGGGGCGGGCACGGTGGACCGCGCTGTGGCGGAGGAAGTGCTCGCCCAAGAGGACGTGATTAAGACCGCAACCTTTGGCGCCCCGACACTCGAAAGCGACCTGTATATCCTGCGACCGCTGGCCGATACCGAGCGAGATATCGCGCATCTGGTTGTAGATCATCTCCACGGCAACCGGACCCGTGCGGCGGAGGTGCTGGGCGTAAGCCGAACAACGCTGTGGCGCTTGCTGAAGGACGATGACCGTTGAGCGAGGCGCCCGTGACCGCGCGCGACGCGTGTGCTACAGTCCAAAGCGTTATTGTTTCGATTTGGTTACGGCGTGCGGGGGCGTATGGCTGAGACTACAAAACCGAGCCGCAGAAGGCGGAGTGCCGCGCCGGTTAACCGACGCACAACATCGGTGACGTGGGGCAAACACGCCTCGGGGTTTGACGGCTCGTTCAAGCGCACTAAATACGGCTATCCTTCGACAGGTGCTCGCTTGGCAATGCAGGCAGAGTCCTCGCTGTGGGGCCGCAAACGCGTGGTGGGCTCAAAGCTCAAGCACGACGGCACGCTCGGCTACATCAGCCGCGGGGCGGCTCGCCGCAGTGGGCTCAATCCTGCTGGTTGGCATCGTTATGTGCCGATCGCGGTCGTCGTTGCAGTGATCGTCATCGCACTCGCTGCGCTTGGCTACGCCGGCGGTGGCACCAACTTGGACGCGGTGTTTAAATCGCCCGAGCTCGCGCACGCAGGCACAGAAGTTGTCGAGGGCGCTCAGACCCAGACGGGCGTCGCGCCCCAGCGCGGCATGGTCGCGGCAGCCTCCACCATCGCCGACGCTCAAAAGGACGAGGGCGAACAGGGCGACGGCGCCGAAACGACCCACACGAACGAAACGACGACAACTCCATCGGCAAGATAAGTTGCGAGTGGGGTGGCTAAAATAGCCTCGTCCCAAATTAGCTACCCCTATGACGCTCTTGGGTTACCTTACGTAGACGACGTTGTCGCGGCGGGGTTTGGGCTCGGGTAGCGTGTCCTCGGCATAGCCCAGAATGCAGTGACCGACACCGCGCAGGCTGCCGTCGGCGGGCAGGCTCCAGCTGGCCAGCAGCTCCAGGCCCTCGGGCGAGTCAAAGACCTCATGCGCGCGGTGAATCCAGCATGAATCGACACCCAGTGCATAGGCGGCGTTGAGCAAGTTGCCCATGGCGAGCGAGCCGTCTTCCAGATGCGTGGGCACGTTGCGGTCGACCAGTACCACCACAACCGTTTTGGCTCCGTAGAAGGGGTCGCCGTTGCTACCCATGACTTGGGCGTTAAGCTGCGAGAGACGCTCGACGGTCGCGGGATCGGTGACGGCGACAAACGTCACCGGCTGGCGGCCCATGCCGCTCGGTGCATATTGGCCGGCTTCGATAATACGTGCAAGCTTTTCGGCCTCGACGGGACGATCGCTGTATTTGCGGCAGCTGCGGCGGTGAATGAGCGCTTCGATAGTCTCCATGGTGCCTCCTTGTAGTGGCGTTGCAGATGCCCCGTTCATACCCGTCGGGCTCAAACGATAGACGGTCAATTGCCCGGCCAAAAGGATAGATTCCAATTGGGAAAGTAGGTTTGCATAAAAGTACCTTCAGAATGTGACAAACAAATGGGATGGTTAAACGTTTTATCCCGTCTACCCTGCGGTTTTTTACCACTTGCCTAAATGACGAACGTATAACCTCTGATAAAGGTTTTACTAAAGGAGTGCCAACGTTTATCAATGCGCCGTGGTGGCGCCGGGCCAGGAGGTAACTATCATGTTCCAGGCTGGAGATGTTGTCGAGACCGACTTCGAAGGATTTCTGAAGCTGCTGCGTTCCAAGACGCGCGCTTTCGTGTCGATCAACGATCACGAGTACTACATCACGCACACCGATGGCTACTGGCGTGTTCAGGATTGCGAGGCCCTCAACGATAAGGGCCACTTTACTGACTGCTCCGAGCTGGTCAACACGGTCTGCGAGGTTGTTGAGCTGCCTTGGATTTGCGGCAAGAGCCTGCATGACAGCTTTGCGGGCGCTACGGTCTACGAGGCCGTCGCTGCCTAACAGGCAATAAAACCCGATTTTCACGTGACCGCTGGCGCCGCCCCCGCGCCGGCGGTCTTTTTCTGCCGATAGGCCATAAAAGTGCACGCGTTTGCGGAGAGCCTGTTGACGATAGTCAAAACTCGGACTAATCTAGAGACACAAAATTGGTCAAAAATCGGACAATCGAATGGTGGGATAGATGAATAGTGCGGTTGCGTTGGTCGACTTCGACCGATTGCTCAATGGACTCGACCATATCTATTCGGAGTTCTCGCGCGCCTGCGGCCTTTCGGACTGCGCTTACTGGATGCTCGTCGATACCAGCACGGCGGGCGGCAGTATTGCCGTAAGCCGTCTGACAAGCGAATGGTTCTACAGCAAGCAGACCATCAACTCGGCAATTAAAACCTTGACGGCGCGGGGCTTCGCAACGTTGGAGTTTGCCGAAGGCAGTCGTAAGAACAAGGTTGTGAGCCTGACCGAAGAGGGCAGGCGATTTGCCGAGCGTTATGCGCTGCCGGCACTCAAGGCCGAGCAGCGAGCCTTTGGCGCGCTTGAGCCATGTGAGCAGCGCGAGATTATGCGCTTGATCGGCAAATTCTCTCAGGTGCTCGGCGATGAGTGCGATGCCTTTAAGCAGCATATCGCTGCCGAGAGCCAAGCCGAGAATCAAGGTGAGGGGGAGTCGTGCGACTGTTAATGAGGTTTCTAAAGCCATATCGAGGGCTTGTCGCAGTGACGCTGCTGGTGCTGCTGGTGGATAACGTCGGTACGCTGTTGGTTCCCACGATGCTGGCGAACATGGTCAACACCGGTATTACCACGGGCGATGTCGACTACATTTTACGCAACGGCCTATACATGTTTATCGCGACCAGCATGGCTAGCGGCGGCACGGTGCTGGGCTGCTATCTTTCGGCGCGCCTGGCCGCCAACGTGGCTTGCGATATCCGCAATGCCGTGTACGACAAATCGCTCGAGCTCGCGGCCAGCGATTTTGAGCGCTTTGGCACCGGATCGATGATCACGCGCTCGCTCAACGACATCAACGTGATTCAGCAGGCGATTCTGCAGACGATTCAGCTGGTGCTGCCCGTGCCGTTTTTGGCTGTGGCGGGCATCATCTTCGCCTGGTTTATCGATCCCGCCATGGGCACGCTTCTGGGCGTAGTCGTTGCGATTGTGCTGGTGGCGGCGGTCTTTACGGTTGCCAACGCGGCGCCGATTTTTATGCGCCTACAGGGCTTTATCGACCGCATGAACGTGGTGCTGCGCGAGAATATTGTGGGCGTGCGCGTCATCCGTGCGTTTAACAAGGAGCGCCACGAGGAACGGCGTCTGGACGAGGTGTTTAGCGAATACGCCGCCAACGCCATCAAAGTCAACCACCTGTTTGTGGGCCTCGACAGCTCAAGCTTCTTTTTGATGAACATCGCCGAGGTGGCGGTGCTGTGGGTGGGCGGCAACCGCGTAGGTGCCCACGCCATGCAGATTGCGAGTATCTCGGCGGTGCTGGAGTATGCAATTCTGATCCTGTTCTTTGTGATGATGGCGCAGATGGTGGTGCTGACGCTTCCGCGTGCTGCCGCGTGCCTGAACCGTGCGCAGCAGGTGTTGGAGATTGAGCCGAGCATCGTCGATGGCCAGCGTACGCTGGGTGACGGGGCGACTGCCTCCGAGGACGATGCGGATGCTGTTGCCGTGTTCGATCATATGTCGTTTCGCTTTGACGATGCCGACGAGGACACCCTGTGCGACCTGAGCTTTGCCTGTCGTCGCGGTCAGACGACCGCAATCGTCGGCTCGACGGGTTCGGGCAAGTCGACGGTGGCCAAGCTCTTGTTGCGTTTCCACGATGCCACGAAGGGCGCCATTCGCCTGAACGGCGTTGACCTGCGCGACCTTTCGCAAGGTGAGATTCGCGGGCATATCGCTTACGTGCCGCAGAAGGCGTGGCTGTTCTCGGGCACGGTGGCGAGCAACCTTCGCTTTGGTAACGAAGGCGCGACCGAGGGCGACATGCTTCACGCGCTTGAGGTTGCCCAGAGCACCTTTGTACTCGACCAACCGCAGGGGCTCGACACTCCGGTTGCCCAGGGCGGTACGAACTTTTCGGGCGGCCAGCGCCAGCGCCTGGCCATTGCTCGCGCGCTCATGAAGCGCGCCGACCTGTATATCTTCGACGATAGTTTTTCGGCCCTGGACTTTAAGACCGATGCGGCCCTGCGCCATGCGCTGCAGGACGAGACGCGCGACGCCGCGGTGCTCATCATCGCGCAGCGCATCTCGACGATTTTGCATGCCGACCAGATCGTTGTGCTCAAGGACGGCGAGGTCGTGGGCTTGGGCACGCATGGCGAGCTTATGGAAACCTGCGAGGTGTACCGCGCCATCGCGGAATCGCAAATGAAGGGAGGTGAGTAGCATGACCGGGGAGCTCAAGAAGCAGGGCGGCGTTGATGACGCCGCTGCCGCGGGACTGGTCGAGGAAACGGCTGCCGCGTCGACCGAGCTGGATGACGCCGCCAAGCGCGAGGCTCGTCGCCAGGCGCTGTACGAGGAAAACGAACGAGCCGAGGATGAGCGCGCCCGTGCCGAGGCGGAGCGCATGCGCGACGTTGACGACGAGGACGAGGACGAGACGCCTCGGGATACCTGGGCGACGGCGCGCCGCCTGTGGAGCGAGGCTGCCGGCGATCATTGGCGTTTCTATATCGTGTTCGCGAGCATCGTGTTCTACGTCATCTTTAACACCGCCGCGCCGGCATACAGCGCCCGCGTGATCGATGAGCTGTGGGGCCACATTCAGGTGGCGTTTGCCAACGGAACCACCTTCAACATCACTTGGGAGAACTGCGGCAAGACCATCTTCGTCTACTTTATGATCTGGACGGCCGCTGCCTCGTTCTATGCGCTCCAGAGTTTTTTGATGTCGAGTGTTGCTGAGCGCCTCAACCTGCGCCTGCGCAACCGCATCGCGCAAAAGCTCAGCCGTCTGCCGCTCGCTTACTTTGATGCGCATCGCCCCGGTGAGGTCGTCAGCCGCGCGACCAACGACCTGGACAAGATGTCTGAGAGCATGCAGCGCGGACTGCTGCAGTTGCTGGTGTCGATCGGTACCGTGGTGGGCGCCGTGAGCGTGATGTTCGTGTTTAGCGTGCCGCTCACGCTCATCTTTTTGTTCTTTACGGCGCTTTCGCTGCTGGTGACGAAGGTCGTGTCGCGCCGCACGCACGATGTGACGGGCGAGCGCCAGGAGTGGGTGTCCAAGATTACGAGCGCGGTCGAGGAAGGCTACTCGGGCCGTCTGGTGATCCGTGCGTTTAACCGCGAGCGCCAGAGCTCTGCCGAGGTACGCGAAGCTTCGAAGGAGCTGGCGCGCGTGAGCACCAAGGCCGACTTTATGATTAACGCCGTCGGCCCTGCGGTGCGCTTTATCGGCCGTTTGGCGCAGATCGTGATTGCGCTGGTGGGCTGCAGCATGCTGGTTGCCGGGCATATGACCGTCGGCGTGTTCCAGGCGTTCTTCCAGTTTATCTACGAGGCGTCCGAACCCATGACGCAGTTGTCGTTTACCTTTAACTCGCTGCAGAGCGCGCTGGCGAGCGCAGAGCGCGTGTTCGACCTGCTCGATGAGCCCGAGATGGAGGCCGATCCGCAGCCGGGCGAGGCTGCCAAGCTGCCGGGCAAGGTGGAGGGCCGCGTCGCTTTTGAGCACGTGCGCTTTGGCTATGCGCCCGACAAGCCGCTCATGCGCGACGTGTCGTTTGCCGCCGAGCCGGGTCAGAAGATCGCCGTGGTGGGAACCACGGGTGCGGGTAAGACCACGCTCATCAATCTGCTCATGCGCTTCTACGAGATCGACGGCGGCCGCATTACCCTCGACGGTGTGGACACGAGCCGCATGGACCGCGGCGAGCTGCGCCAGCAGTTTGGCATGGTGTTGCAGGACGCCTGGCTGTTCGATGGCACCATTGCCGAGAACATCGCCTATGGCTGTCCCGAGGCGACGCGCGAGGAGATTGTCGCGGCCGCACGTGCCGCTCAGGTCGACTTCTTTGTGCGCACTATGCCGCAGGGCTACGACACACGGGTGGCTAACGATGCCGAGAGCATCAGCCAGGGCCAACGTCAGCTGCTGACCATCGCGCGCGTGCTGCTCAACAACCCGGCGATCCTCATCCTGGACGAGGCGACATCGAGCGTGGACACGCGCACCGAGCTTGCCATCGGCCGCGCCATGGACGCGCTCATGCGCGGGCGCACGAGCTTTGTGATCGCGCACCGTCTGTCGACGATCGTCGATGCCGACCTCATCCTGGTCATGGATCACGGCAATATCATCGAGCAGGGTACGCACAAGGAGCTGCTGGCTGCCGAGGGCGCTTACGCCGACCTCTACCTAAGCCAGTTCGCATAAGGTGACAAAGGGGCAGTCCCGCATGTCGCATCGAAAAGAAGGCGCGCCGGGGGCGGATTCCCTGGCGCGCCTTTTGTGCTGGCGTTCATGCTGTGGCGGCTGCCCACGGCCCTAGCGCTCGTCCACGAGCTTGGCGACGAGGGCTTTGAGCTCGGCCACCTCTCGCTCGAGTTCCTTGACGCGACGGGCGTTTTCGTTGATGCCCTGGCGGTTGAGGGCGCTCTGCTCGGCGGCATCGTCGGGCATGTACTCGCGATGCTGCTTGGCGTCGAAGCTCTCCTCGAACACGCGGCAGCCGTTGCGCTTGATGATGCGCCCGGGCACGCCCACGACGGTGCAGTTGTCGGGCACGTCCTTGACGACGACCGAGTTGCCGCCGATCTTGACGTTGTCGCCAATGTGGATGTTGCCAAGCACCTTGGCGCCCGTGCCCACCGTGACATTGTTGCCCAGGGTGGGATGGCGTTTGCCGGTCTCGTTGCCGGTACCGCCGAGTGTGACGCCTTGGTAGAGCACGCAGTTGTCGCCCACAATGGTGGTCTCGCCGATGACAACGCCCATGGCGTGGTCGATAAAGAAATGTTTGCCGATCTGTGCAGCGGGATGAATCTCGACGCCGGTGATGTGGCGGGTGATTTGCGAGAGCACCCGGGCGAGCGAGCGATGGCCGTGCTCCCACAGCCAGTGCTCGGGCACGTGGTTCCACTTGGCGTGCAGGCCGGGGTACGAAAGAAAAATGACCAGACCGTTTTGCGCGGCGGGGTCCTGCGCTTGGACGGTCTTGATGTCCTCGCGAATGGTATTGATAAAGCTCACTGGCCGCCCTCCCTCAGCGCCGTGACAATGCGATTCAATAAAGTATAGCGATTCGCTAGGGATTAAGAAGGGCGATCTTGCTTTGCTTTGGGCGACAAGTGTCAGTTATGCAAACTTGCTGGTAATGGAGTCATGCTTTTGTGGGGTTGCGCACGAGGGGGCGCCGCAACCGTATACTGGTCAACTTGGACGTGTCCGCGCCCACAACTGAGAGGTTTTACTTCATGGGTTTCATCAATTTTATCGCCGAGCTGCTTAAGGATCCGCGCACCGCGATCGCCAGCTGGATCGCCGCCGGCCCGCTTATGGCCTATGGCTGCGTGTTCCTGATCATCTTTATCGAGACGGGCGTGGTGTTCTTCCCGTTCCTTCCCGGCGATTCGCTGCTGTTTGCCTCGGGTTTCTTTGCCCACAACGGCGGCTTTAACATCGTGGCTCTGCTGGCCGTCGCATGGACGGCTGCCATCTTGGGCGATCAGTGCAACTTTATGATCGGTCATTTCTTTGGCCAAAAGATCATCGCCTCGGGCAAGGTGAAGGCCATGACGCCCGAGCGCATCAAAAAGTCCGAGGACTTCCTGGACAAATGGGGCCACCTGGCCATCTTCCTGGGTCGCTTCTTCCCGTTTATCCGCACCTTTGTGCCCTTCATCGCCGGCATGGGCGGCATGCATTGGCGCAACTTTGTCATCTTTAACGTGTTGGGCGGCATTACCTGGTCGACGGTCTTTACGCTGCTGGGTTACTTCTTTGGCGGCATCCCCTTTGTGCAGGAGCACTTTGAGCTGCTGATTATCGGCATCGTCGCCGTGTCGATCATTCCGACCGTGGTCGGCATCGTCAAGGCCAAGCTGGGCAAATAGAGCGCTTAGCCTGAATCGGCGCGCAAACCGTGTAGTTGAGGCCCGTCATCGCTTGCGGTGGCGGGCCTCTTTAGTGCCGTTCAAATGAGAATACTTTAGTTAGTTAAAGAAAAACGTTTTATCCGACGCGTGCGGGGAGTACAATCTCGTGCATGCGAATCGACGTGCCATCGGCTTTGATGCTGTTCGCGTGTCCCGTCCGGCTCTACGCTCCGGGCGTGCGACGTTGCGACGCGGTCGGCCCCGGTCCTTGCGTGCGGGTTCGCGAGTATGCAACTGTGTATGTAAGGAGCGACATATGACTGTCGAGAAGAAGGATATCGATTGGGGTAGCCTCGGCTTTGGCTACATGAAGACCGATTACAGCTACGAGGCTCATTGGAAGGATGGCGAGTGGGACGAGGGTGGCCTGACCACCGACCACACCCTGCACGTCTCCGAGTGCGGTGGCATCTTCCATTACTGCCAGGAGGTCTTTGAGGGCCTGAAGGCCTACACCGCCGAGGACGGCAGCATCGTCTGCTTCCGTCCCGACATGAACGCCGAGCGTATGTACAACTCTGCCCAGCGCCTCGAGATGCCCCCGTTCCCCAAGGACAAGTTTGTTGAGGCCGTCAAGCAGGTCGTTTCTGCCAACGCCGCCTGGGTTCCGCCCTTCGGCTCCGGCGCGACCCTGTACGTGCGTCCGTTTATGATCGGCTCCGGTGACGTGATCGGCGTGGCTCCCGCTCCTGAGTACACGTTCCGCATTCTCGTGACCCCGGTCGGTCCGTACTTTAAGGGTGGCCTCAAGCCCGTCAAGCTGCGCGTTTCTGAGTATGACCGTGCGGCACCGCACGGCACCGGCAACATCAAGGCCGGCCTCAACTACGCCATGTCCCTCAAGCCCACGATGGAGGCCCATCGCGAGGGCTATGCCGAGAACCTGTATCTCGACTCCGAGTCCCGCACCTATGTCGAGGAGACCGGTGGCGCCAACGTCCTGTTCGTGAAGGAGGATGGCACGCTTGTCGTTCCGCAGTCGCACACTGACTCCATCCTGCCCTCCATCACCCGTCGCTCGCTCGTTCAGGTTGCTCAGGACCTGGGCATAACCGTCGACCAGCGCCCCGTCGAGTGGGCCGAGGTCAAGGCCGGCACCTTTGTGGAGTGCGGCCTGTGCGGCACCGCCGCCGTCATCTCCCCGGTGGGCGAGATCGACAATAAGGTTTATGGTGCCGATGAGACCGTGACCTTCCCGGCTGGCTACACCGAGATCGGCCCTGTGATGAAGAAGCTCCGCGAGACCCTGACTGGTATCCAGTCTGGTGCTGTTGAAGATAAGCACAACTGGGTCTATACCGTCGCGTAAGCTGCCATAGCTGTTCGGCCCGAGGGCAACCTTCCTTTCCGGCGCGTCCTCGGACATGAAAGAACCTCCGCTGCGCACTTCGTGCGGCGGAGGTTCTTTCGTCCTGCGGAGTGTCCGCGAAGGTTAGCCCTCAGATCCTGCTACGACTACGTCCTCGGATTGTGGGGCTGAATGAAGGACGTGGCTGTGGGGGTGCCTTGTCCCGGTCGCTGTTTCGCGGCGTGGCCGCGAAACCACGCGCCACTTTGGGCATGGAGGGCTAGCTGATTGTGGCCTTCTGCTGCCCCAGTGCTGTTTCGCGCCTTTGGCGCGAAAGGCGCAGTACTTTGGGCGTGGGGGCTGGCTTGCGGACTCAGATGACCTAGAGAGATATGGGTGCAAACGAGAAATCGTTGTTGGGGTCGTCCTTTTCCATAAACTCATCGAGACAGAATGTCATATAGATTGGAACGTAAAGGATCTTGCCCTCTTTGCAAAGGTTTTCGTGGCTCAGCACAACGGCCTCGGGAATTTTGTACTCGCCCACACTCATCAAACGGTCGAGGGCTGCATGTGCTCGAACTTTCTTGCCCGATTTGACTTCGATTGGGACAACATGCCCGCGGGCACCTTCGATTACAAAGTCGACTTCACCGACCTCACGCGTTTGGTAGTACCACGTATCTGCTCCGAGGGCAACGAGTTCCTGTGCGACCACGTTCTCATAGAGGCCGCCGAGGTTGGGGGTTTTCATGTCAAGGTAGACGGCGCGTGCCGTGCTGCCGGGATACCGCGATGCGAGCATACCTGTATCGGACTCGTATAGTTTAAAGGCCGTCGTTTTCTCCGTCCTCTTGAGAGGACTTCGTGCCTCCGTCACCTGGGGGACCATCAATCCAACGCCTGCGTTCACCAGCCATAGGAAATCCTGCTCGTATTTTTGAAGACGAGCTCCCTCGCCTAGAGACGAGACGATAAAGCGATGGGACTCCGCCTCAAGCTGAACGGGAATTTGCTCGAAAATGGAGCGAACGTTAAACGCTCGAGTCGATGCATATTTAGAGATATCGCTTTTGTACTGATCGACTAGCTGAATTTGAAGCTCACGCGTTCTCACGAGCGAATAGCCCGAATCGATATAGTTCTGAACGACCTCCGGCATGCCGCCGCAAACGATATAGGCTCTAAAGTTTTTGAGCATCGCCTCATGAATAAAATTTTCGACGGGACGCCTCTCGACAAGGCAGCTGCGGATGTCTGCAAGCACATTCTCGCTGACGCTGTTTGCCCAACAAAACTCTTCAAAATCCATCGGCCGCATAACAATGTGCTCGACATACCCTACCGGAAAAGAAGAGATCCCCTTAAACTCAGTCCCAAGCATAGACCCCGAGAAGACATAGCTAAAGCGTCCGTCCTCGACCAGCGCCTTCATAAGTGTAACGATCTGCGGATACTCCTGAATCTCATCGACGAAGATAAGCGTGTCTCCTTCAACAAGCGGTGCATCCGCAAGAAGGGCCACACGGTTGATGAAGTCAATGGAGTTCTTAGCGCCAACAAGTACGTCTCTTGCCTCGGCATCAAGTAGCAGATTGACCTCATAATACGAAGCGTAGTTGCTCTTTCCAAACGCGCGAATCGCATAGCTCTTGCCAATCTGACGCGCACCGGTAACAAGCAGGGCCTTATGGGAGTTATTCTTCCAGCTCAAAAGCCTATCAGTGACTTTGCGGCGTAGCATTAAAACACCTCATTGACAAAAATTGGCAAATAGATTTGCCCATAATCATACAAAAATTGACAAATAGATTTGACCCAAATCATACAAAAATTGGCAAATAGCAAAGCTCACTTAGGCCTCAAAGCCAGCGAGCCAGCACGGTACTTTGCGAAAAGGCTGGCGGCGCCGTTGTTGAGGGTGGCCAGGTTGACAGTGGCGCCGTTAGCGTTCTCGGCTGCTTGGGCGCGCAGGAGCGAAAGGGCGTCGGTAGCGTTCATGCAGAAGCCGACGGTAAAGTTCCATACTGCGAACTCGCAGTCGCTTGCCGCGGGGTGAAGCGCGATCGGCTATCCCTTATGTTGGATGAAAAGCCCCAT
The DNA here is from genome assembly GCA_900546115.1 of uncultured Collinsella sp. Classification (GTDB taxonomy): domain Bacteria; phylum Actinomycetota; class Coriobacteriia; order Coriobacteriales; family Coriobacteriaceae; genus Collinsella. The sequence continues at coordinate 14,684 of URBQ01000019.1, read as the reverse complement.
GTTTTTGCAGGGGTGCATACTCGTCAAATTAATGTATAGAATCGCGTATAGTGCGAGTAAGATATTGCGCTGTCCGTTTTGTGTTTAGCAAAGATATAGTTTGCATAATCTGGTCTAATCCCTGCTCTATTTAAATAAAGTTGCACGTAAATGGCGTAGATATGCCTGAACTGGGCTTCTTTACGCTGAGCGGGTAAAATCGACCGTTCGCCGCTTAGGTATTTTCAAAATGAATAAAATGAGCGATAAAGAGAATATAAACCTTAATAAACTCGCGTATCGCACGGACGCGGGTTATTAATGGGTTGTAGGCCTTTTACAGAAAGGATTCCAGCAATGTCTAAGCCTCTTGGCAAGCCCGATCGTATTGTCGTCGCCCTCGGCGGCAACGCCCTCGGCAACAACCCCGTCGAGCAGATCGAGGCCGTGAGCAACACCGCCCACGCTCTCCTTGGTCTTATCGAGCAGGGCAACGAGATCATCATCACCCACGGCAACGGCCCGCAGGTCGGCATGATCCAGAACGCCTTCGCCGCTGCCCACGATGCCATCGGTACCCCCGAGATGCCGCTGCCCGAGTGCGGCGCCATGTCCCAGGGCTACATTGGTTATCACCTGCAGCAGGGCATCGGCCGCGAGATGCACAAGCGCTATAAGCGTTGGCACGCCGCCACCGTCGTCACCCAGATCGAGTGCGATCCGGATGATCCCGCGTTCAAGAACCCGACTAAGCCGATCGGTCCCTTCTACACCGAGGAGCAGGCCAAGGAGTTCATGGCCGAGGATCCCTCCAAGGTCTTCGTCGAGGATTCCGGCCGCGGCTGGCGTCGCGTCGTCGCTTCTCCCGATCCCAAGAAGATCGTCGAGGCTGACTCCATCCTCAACCTGCTCGACAACGAGTTCATCGTCATCGCCTGCGGTGGCGGCGGCATCCCCGTCGTCCGCGACTACGAGAACAAGGGCTGCTACAAGGGCGTTCCCGCCGTCATCGACAAGGACCTGGGCGGCGAGCTGCTGGCCGAGGACTGCGACGCCGACGTTCTGTTCCTGCTGACCGCCGTTGAGCATGTCGCCATCAACTTTGGCAAGCCCAACCAGGAGGAGCTCGAGGACCTCACCGCCGACGAGGCCGAGCGTCTGGCCGACGAGGGTCAGTTCGGCAAGGGTTCCATGGAGCCCAAGGTCCGTGCTGCCATCAAGTTCGCTCGTTCCCGCAAGGGCCGCACCTGCATCATTGGCGCTCTGGACAAGGCCGCCGAGACCATGGCCGGCCTCTCCGGTACCCGCATCCACGAGTAGTCTCTACTCTGTTGCCTCTCTCGTGGGCGCCAGGCAAAGCGCCCACAAACTAGCCTCTCTTCATGAGCCCCGCAGTCCGCTCCGGCTGCGGGGCTTTTGCTATTGAGGTAGCTGTTCATGGGTAGTGCTGCGGGCCGCGCCAAAATGACGAGAGTGGATAATCTCCCACTTTGAGCCTGCAAACAGGCCAAAAACGGGAGATTATCCACTCTCATTCTGCGGGTACTCATTGGGGACAGACTTAAATGAGTAGCCGTTGGGGACGTTCTTAAACGACTGGTCAAAAAATGACTACTCATTTAAGTCTGTCCCCAATGAGTGCCCAATGACTAGTAGTAGGCCCACATGGCTTCGACTTCGTTGAGGACCTCTACGACGCCCCAGCGGCGGGCGCTGCGGCTGGCCGAGTTGGGGTCGTAGACGCCAATCTGGTTGGCATCGTCGATGCCGTAGAGCACGATGTAGTGGCCTACGTTGGTAAACGTACCGGGGCGCACTGCGGCGATAACGGGCGCACCCGAGCGAAGTGCTTGGGCAATCGATTCGCAATCGTTATAGAGCTGTGTTCCGTTGAGCCCCAGCTGCCACGCACCGCCTGTCATAAACGACCACTCGGTGGCACCAGTGGGGGCGTAGTTGCCGGCTTCGGCCAGTGCGCATATATCGACCGGCGTCTTATCGGTGTGGCCGGTCTTAAAGATATAGACCATGGTGAGGCAAGTGGGGCCGCAAGCGTTTTCGCGAATAGTGCCACCGGCATAGGGCAGCTCCGACCATGCGGGGTCAATTTGGTAGATGTGGGGCATGGTGCCGGCCTGCCATTGCGAGCGTGGGGTCGAGAACGCAAAGGAGTAACCGGGCGCGACGGGAGCTTTAAGCAGCTTGTCCTCGGCAGTGGGCTCAAGACCGGCTGATCCGTGCGAGATACAGGATCCCAAAAACACAAAGACGAGGCAGGCGGCAATGGAGCAAAGCGCAAGGCGTAGACGGCGGGCTGGAAGTGCGTGGCTTGTGGTGTGCGACGCGGGGCGAGGGGCGGAATTGCCGCGATTGCGTTGAGGTGGCGAAAAGGAGCGCTTAACGTAGTGGTCGGTCGTACGGCAATCGTAGCGGCGCGGCTGCGATGTGTCGGTCTGGCGTTGGCGTGTGCTCGTGCTCACGCGGTCTGACTGCTGCGCGGTACGGCTTTGTTGCCGAGAAGAAGCCCCGGGCTGCTCTTGGGGGCGCTGCTGGTTGCCGTTGTCGGAGGTGCTTCTGGGCGTTGGCGTGGTGCGGCCGGCAAGGCGCACGCTTTGTGGCCGTTGGTCGCCGTCATTGTATCCGTATGCCATTCGAATCACCTTGCCTCGTGTGTAACTTGTCTATCCTACATAAAAAGATGCACGACACATGGGTATGTGCACCAAAAGCCTGACAAATGGTATGAACGTTGCCGCGCCGCGCGCCAAGCGTCACGGCAACAGGTATTCAAAAGCAGACAAGATGAAAGCGTCCAGGACGAATGACGTCTCCCGCCGTTCGTCCCAAAAACGGTGCCGCTCGTTTTGCAGTTCTGCCTTCGGTCGAGCTGCGAGCGGCGCTGCTGCGCCAAGGCCGTATCTTAAAGCCATGGAATAAAAGCGCGCGGCAAAACGGACCGCGCAAGGGGTGACGCCAGGGGGCGTCAAAAAGGAAAGGAGGGGAACAATGGCGGACAAGAACGCAGAAGTTGCAGTCGAGGACAACGGCGGCATGAAGAAAACGCTTTCGCTCTGGAACTTCTTCACCATCGGTTTCGGTGCCATCATCGGTACCGGTTGGGTTCTGCAGGTCGGCGACTGGATGGTCGTGGGCGGCGGTCCCGTTCCCGCTATGATCGCATTCCTCTTGGGTGCAATCTTCCTCGTGCCCGTCGGAGCTGTTTTCGGTGAGCTCACGGCTGCTATCCCCATCTCGGGCGGCATCGTCGAGTATGTCGATCGTAGCTTTGGCCGTACGATGAGCTACATCACCGGCTGGCTCCTGGCCCTGGGCAACGGCATCCTGTGCCCGTGGGAGGCCATCGCCATCTCGACCCTCGTGTCCGAGATGTTCGGCAGCCTGCCCGGCCTTGAGTGGCTGCGCGCCGTCAAGCTCTACACCATCCTGGGCGCCGACGTTTACCTGTTCCCGACGCTAATCGCGCTCGGCTTTGCAACCTACGTCATCTTCCTCAACTTCCGCGGTGCCAGCTCGGCCGCCAAGCTGCAGGCCTTCCTGACCAAGGCCCTGCTCTGCGGCATGCTGCTCGCCATGGGCGTCTCGCTGTTCACCGGCTCGCCGGACAACGCCATGCCCGTGTTCTCCCAGGTCACCGGTGCTGGCGGCGGCAAGCCCGCTACCGAGGGCACCAGCCTGTTCGCAGGCATCGTTTCGGTCCTGGTTCTGACCCCGTTCTTCTACGCCGGCTTCGACACCATTCCTCAGCAGGCTGAGGAAGCAGCCGAGGGCCTCAACTGGAACAAGTTCGGTAAGATCATCTCCTTGGCTCTGCTGGCCGCCGGCGGCTTCTACATGGTCTGCATCTACTCGTTCGGCACCATCCTCGACTGGCATGAGTTTGTTAAGAGCCCGGTTCCCGCGCTTGCCTGCCTCAAGGGCATCAACATGCTCCTGTACCTGGCCATGCTCGTCATCGCCACGCTTGGACCCATGGGCCCGATGAACTCCTTCTACGGCGCCACGAGCCGCATCATGCTCGCCATGGGCCGCAAGGGTCAGCTGCCCGAGAAGTTCGCCGAGGTCGATCCCAAGTCCGGCGCTCCCAAGCTCGCCTGCGTCGTTCTGGGCGTCATCACCGTCGTCGGTCCGTTCCTGGGCAAGAACATGCTCATCCCTCTGACCAACGTGTCGGCCCTCGCCTTCATCTTCTCCTGCGGCATGGTCGCCCTCGCTTGCCTGCGTATGCGCTTCACCGAGCCCGACCTGCCTCGTCCCTACGAGGTGCCCGGCGGCAAGTTTGGCATCAGCCTCGCTATCGTTGCCTGCGGCACCATCATTGGCCTGCTCGTGATCCCGTTCTCTCCCGCCTCCCTCAACATGGTGGAGTGGAGCATCGTGATCGGCTGGCTGGCTGTTGGCCTGGGCCTCATGGCCTTCACCAATTCCCGCAAAAAATAACGCCTAGCCGGGGCGGATCGGGTGCGCGGGGCCCTCTCTCCCGCGCACCGAACCCGGCACCACTTGGGTAGTTTTGTGAGGCCTTAACCCAACGCGGCCTCGCCCACTATATGGATCCATAAGGAGGAACCATGTCCACTAAGTATGCAATCGTTGGCGGCAAGCTCATCGACGGTACCGGTGCCGAGCCGGTCGAGAACTCCCTCGTTCTCGTCGACGACAATGGCAAGATCGAGTACGCCGGTGTCATGCAGGACCTTCCCGAGGGCGTTGAGGTTATCGACGCCGCCGGCAAGACCGTCCTTCCCGGCCTGATCGACACCCACCTGCACTTCTCGGGCAACCTGACCGACGATGACACCGACTGGGTCATGCAGCCGCTCCTCGAGAAGCAGGCCGTCGCCGTCAAGCAGGCCTACGACTGCCTCACCCACGGTCTCACCACCGTCTGCGAGATCGGTCGCTTTGGTATCCAGATCCGCGACTGCATCGACAAGGGCGTCTTCAAGGGCCCGCGCGTTCTGGCAACCGGCCTTGGCTTCTGCCGCGTTGCCGGCCACGGCGACTCCCACCACTGCAGCCAGGAGCTCAACAAGGAATCGCACCCCTGGGGCGATCAGGTCGACGGTCCTTGGGATCTGCGTAAGGCCGTCCGTCGTCGCCTGCGCGAGAACCCCGATGCCATCAAGATCTGGGCTACCGGTGGCGGCATCTGGCGCTGGGACTCCGGCCGCGACCAGCACTACTGCTCCGAGGAGATCCAGGCCGTGGTCGAAGAGGCAAAGATGGTCGGCATCCCCGTGTGGAGCCACTGCTACAACAACCACGCCGCTGCCTACGATTCCGTTCGCTTTGGCTGCGAGCAGTTGATTCACGGCTTCGATATCGATGAGCGCACCATGGACCTCATGGCCGAGCAGGGCACCTTCTTCACCCCGACGATCGCCTTCCTGCCCACTTGGTACGCCACCTATCCGCCCGTCTACGTCCCCGAGCTGCACGACAAGTACGAGGGCACCCTGGTCGAGAAGGAGCTGCAGCGCAACTACGACTGCCTGCGCGAGGCCAAGAAGCGCGGCGTCGTCATGACGATCGGCTCCGACTCCTTCTCCTTCGTCACCCCGTACGGCACCTGCTCTATCGAGGAGATGTACGAGTTCGTCGACAAGATCGGCTTCACCCCGGTCGAGACCATCACCTGTGCCACCCTCAACGGTGCCAAGATGTGCCACATCGAGGACGAGACCGGTTCCATCGAGGCCGGCAAGTGCGCCGACCTGCTGGTCGTCAACGGTGACGTCGCCGCCGACATCCACGTGCTCAACACCGACAACATGGACGTCATCATGAAGGACGGCTGGATCGTCGAGGCTGGCACCTTTGGCGAGGCCAACAAATACAGCGCCTAAGATACCGTTTGTCGATGGCTGGATGTAAAACACAGTTTTTGATTGCATAATGCAATGGAGAGGGTCGCTTGCGGCCCTCTTTATTGCTATGGGGTGCGTCAGTAAGAAGGAGATGACGGTGGATCTCAATAGGCTGATTCTGGGCAAGAGCTACAACTCTACCAAGGTCTTTCGTACCGCTCAGCATGTGGTTCAAGCCATCTTGCTCGGTATTGTCGTTCCGCTGCTTATCCTGCTGCTCATCTGGGATCTAACCGATAATCCCAATCCCGTTCCGGCCGTTGTCGTCATTGCCGGCTTGGTCATGCTGTGCTTCTTCTTCTCGTACGTCTTTGTCGTTCCCGACGACCTCACATCGAGCGCTACCGACCGCACGCTCGCCATCGCGTCGAAAATATTCGCCTACACGTCGCGCGGCCTTACGCCCGAAGCTGCCCTGGGCGCCTCTAAGATCATCCTGTCCGAAACCATCGCCTCTGCCATCTGCTTTACCGACGGCAAGCAGGTGTTGGCAAGCTGGGGCGAGGACTCGGCAAAATGCCCCGCGGGCACCCCGGTGGTGCTGCGGACCACGCTCAATGTGATCAACAGCGGTGAGCAAAGCGTTTTCTCGCGCGATGCCTCGACCGAGACAGGTGGCTACTTTCCGCGCCTGCGCGCCGGTATTGTCGCACCGCTTACCGTGCGCGGGCATTGCGTGGGCACGCTCGAGCTGTATTATCCCCGTCTGAGCAGCATCGATATGCGCCAGACGGCGCTCGCCTCGGGCTTTGCCGACCTCATTTCCACGCAGCTTGCGAGCTTTGAGCTCGAGCGCCAGGACGAGCTTACGGCCCGCGTGGAGCTGCGCGCCTTGCAATCGCAGGTCGATCCTCATTTTCTGTTTAACACCATCAGCACCATTGTGTCGCTCGTACGTACCGAGCCGGACAAGGCCAGGTCGCTGCTCATCGACTTTTCCAATTACTACCGTCAGACACTGTCCGATTCCGATACCCTCACAACGCTCGAGCACGAGGTGGAACAGGGCACTCGTTACATCAACCTTATGCAGGCCCGGTATGGCGACGGCCGTCTGCGCGTCTCGGTCGATATCGACTTTGAGGTGCGCGACAGCATGGTGCCGCCGTTTATCTTGCAGCCGCTGCTCGAAAACTGCATCAAGCATGCGCAGCGCGAGACCGAGCCGCTTTCTATTCGTGTTAGGGCTTTTGAGACCGATGACGGTCTGGAGATCATCGTCGAAGATGACGGCATCGGTATGAGCGAAGAAGTCTGCGCGCACCTGTTTGAGCAGCATCGCCGAGAGGAGCCCGAGAGCATTACCGCCGACGGCTCCATCAAACGAGGCTGCGGCCTGGCGCTCTTCAACGTGCTTCAGCGCATCCATTTCTTTTACGGGGAAGATTCTGGCATGCGCGTGAAGTCCCAGGAGGGCGTGGGAACGCAGGTCATCGTCGAGCTGAACGGCGAGCCGCATGAGCCGGCGCCGATGAAGGTGTAGCGCGCGGTTGGATTGAGAGAAAAAAGAGGGGAAGCGCATATGTCCGAGGGATGGAACATCTTGGTGGTTGATGACGAGCCTCCTATTAGGGCTGAGCTACGCTATCTATTGGAAAAGGATACGCGTGTGGGTCATATTGCCGAGGCGGGCAATGTCCCCGAAGCCGTGGAGTCGATTCTGTCGAACAAGCCCGACGTGTTGTTTTTAGACATTACCATGCCCGGTCGCTCGGGAATTGAGCTTGCCGAGACGCTGCAGAACCTAAAGACGCCGCCGGTCGTGGTGTTTGTGACGGCATTTGCCGAGTATGCGGCTGATGCCTATAACCTCGATGCCGTCGATTATGTCGTCAAGCCGGTTGAGGACGCACGCCTGTCAAAGGCACTCGACAAGATCGAGGCGGCCTTGGGCGTCCGTCGTGTTATCCACGCTCCGCGCCAGCCTTTGCGTCTGACGGTGGACCGCGGGGGCAAAAAGGTGTTCATTCCCGCCGCAGACGTTTGCTACTTTGAGGCGCGCGCCGATTTTTGCAACGCCATCTGCGCCGAGGGAACGTACCTGATCAATGAGTCGATCTCTTCGCTCGAGCGTCGCTTGGACTCCGAGGGCTTTATTCGCGTTCATCGCAGCTACCTGGTCAATTTGGAAGACGTGCACAATGTTGAGATTGGCTCCACGGGGTTGATGGAGCTCAGGCTCGACCGCGTGAACTCGACGGTACCGGTGTCCCGTCGTCGTGCCGCCGAGGTCAAGTCGCACCTGGGGCTTGCGTAAGAGGCTTGCGTGCTGTCGTTTACCATCGCAGGTTTGGCATGGGCGCGCGGTGGGCATAATGGGTGGCATCGAATGAAATCGAAAGGATCATTATGCCCGCGCTTATCACCCATCATCTGTTTGGCGAGGAAAGCATCGACCGTCTTCCGCAGGGCGTCATCACGTCCGATGAAGAGCGCATTGCCTTTATCTTGGGCAACCAAGGCCCCGACCCGTTTTTCTTTCACATTCTGACACCGCGTGTTTCCGACTGCACGCTGCTGGCGCAGGTCATGCATCGGTCGCGCATGTCTCGCCAGTTCGCGTGCCTGCGCGACGGCGTGTCGCATCTGCTGCCGCGCGATGCCAGCTTGGGTCGTGCCTTTGCGCTGGGCCTGCTGTCTCATTACGTGCTCGACCGCAACGCTCACCCCTTTGTCTATGAGCAGCAGTTTGGCATCGTGGAGTCCGATTCAGAGCTTGAGGATTCGAGCAGTCAGGTCCATGCCGTGATCGAGAGCGACCTGGATGTACTGATGCTGCAGCTTAAACGCGATGGCGCTACGGTCGACGATTACCCGCCGGCGGGCGAGATCGTCACCACCGATCGCATCAATCGCGTGGCCGGCGTGCTGATGAGCTATGTTGCCGGACGCGTGTACGGCATTGACATTCCGGCGGGGGAGTACGGTGCTGCCGTTGCCAATATGCAGCGACTTTACCGCGCGATTGAGCCGGCCGGCTCCGCAAAGACGCGCGCGATCTCGCTGGTTGAGGGCTTGGTGCACGACTACTCGCTGCTCGACGGCCTTGCGCACCGCGTGACGACCGAGCTGCCCGAGCGTACCGGCAACCTGGGCCACTTGGCATGGAAGAACCCCTTTACCGATGAAGTCTCGACCGAGAGCTTCCCCGAGGTCTTTGACCGCGCGCTGCTCGATTACGAGTGCACGGTTGCCCGCTTTATCGAGACCGGCGATATGGAAGCCGTGACCAACCATGTCAATTACAGCGGTCGCGTGCTCAATGCCGATGAGGAGTTCGACCGCGAGGAATAGGGCTCATGCGTGCCCCTTTGCCGAATCCTTACCGGTGCTTCTGGACAATTGGGGTACGATGAACTAACTGCATATCGGGCAAATACGAAGGGTCCCTGTCCATGAAATACACCAAGCTCGAGCGTAACTGGGTTATGTACGATGTGGGCAATTCGGCCCTCGTGCTGCTCAATACCTCGGTGGTGCCCATTTACTTTAACGCCATCAATACCGGCGCTTCCTCGGCCGACCTGGTGGTCGCTTGGGGCAATGCGCAGACGATCGCCTCGCTGGTCATCGCCATGCTCATGCCCATTCTGGGCGCACTTGCCGACTACGCCGGCAACAAGATCAAGTTCTTCTTGGGCTTCTTCCTCACGGGCCTGGTGCTTTGCCTGGCGCAGGCTATCCCAATGTCTGCCATGGCATTTTTGACCGTGTACGTGCTGTGCACCATCGGCCTTAACTCTTCTATGACGTTCTACGACGCCATGCTGCCTGACATTACCACCGACGAGCGCATGGACGCCGTGTCCAGCTCGGGTTATGCCTGGGGCTACATCGGTTCCACCGTGCCGTTCGTCATCTGCCTGGCGCTCATCATGGGTGGCCCCGCTCTTGGCATCCCCACCATGCTGGCAACGCGTCTGTCGTTTATCATCACTGGTGCCTGGTGGCTCATCTTTACCCTGCCGCTCATTCGCACCTATAAGCAAAAGTACGGTCGCGAGCGCGGTCCCGAGGACACCATCGGCCACATCGTGGGCGGTGTGTTCTCCGAGGTCGGACACACCATGCGCGAGATTGCCCACAATAAGACCGTGCTGGTCTACATGATCGCGTTCTTCTTCTATATCGACGGTGTGCACACGGTCATTTCCATGGCCACCAGTTACGGATCGGCCTTGGGCATCGATTCGACGCAGCTGGTGCTGGCGCTGCTCGTTACGCAGTTCGTGGCCTTTCCGTCCGCCATCATCTACGGCAAGCTCGCCGGACGCGTGGGCACGCTCAACATGATCCTGGTGGCGGTCGCCGCCTACATGGGGATTGTGCTGTTCGCCGCGTTCTTCCTAAAGACCGCCTTTGAATTCTGGGTGCTTGCCATTATGGTCGGCCTGTTCCAGGGCGGTGTGCAGGCGCTCAGCCGTAGCTACTTTGGCCGCATTATCCCCAAGGAAAAGTCCAACGAGTACTACGGCTTCTTTGACATCTTTGGTCGTTATGCAAGCGTTATGGGCACCTTCCTGGTGTCGGTCGTCACCTCGCTGACCGGCAACCCGTCGCTGGGCGTCCTTTCCATTGGCGTGCTGCTGGTCGTTGGCTTTATGCTACTGGTCCGCCTGTCCCGCATGACTCGGGCGGCAGAGCATGCCGCATAGGAGCGAGCGGCTATTGTGCCTGTCCACGGTACTCTTTTGGGGTTATCCGCAATAAACATTGCGACTTGCGAGCAATGATTTGCCCAAGTGGGTATGATGGAATCAGCTAGGTCGCGGGGCGTCGCCTGTGTTTGGCGGCGTCCCGTTTTTGTGTTGCAGGGAGGGTAAGGCATGAACGCCACGGTCGTGATTCCAACGTATTGGGCGGGCGATGACGCTTGCGCAAACGCCCCTGGCACCTATGACCATTCGACGCGACTCAACGCAGACAATCCCGAACTCGACCGCTGCCTGGCCTCGCTTGAGCAGGTGTGCGACATCCCGCGCATCATCCTTTTGGTGGTCTGTCCTGTTTCTGCCACAGCCGATGTGTCGCTGCGCGTGCACGAGATTGTCGACGCGCATCCCACGCTCAAGGTCACCGTTGTCACCAACACCCAGGCCTCGCGCATCGCAGACCGGGTTGCTCAGATCGCGCCCAAGGGTTCGGGCGAGTGCGTGAGCCTGCGAGGCTACGGTGCCATCCGCAACATGGGGCTAGCCTGTGCCGCTGTGCTGGGGCATGACGCGGTTATCTTTTTGGATGACGATGAGACTGTCATCGACGCCGACTTTATGAAGCGCGCGACCTATGCGTTGGGGCAGCAGACGCGTCAGGGCTTGCCGATCTTGGTCAAGAGCGGCTATTTCTACGATCGCGACGGCTCGCCGCTGGCTCCCACGGACAAGGCGGGCATCTGCCATCGTTGGTGGACCAAGCGCATCGAGTTCAACCGTTGGATGAAAAAGGCGCTCTCGGGCACCCGCATCTCGCGCTCCAACTACGTGTGCGGCGGCCTGATGGCCCTGCACGCCCGCGCCTTTACGCGTGTGGCCTTTGACCCGTTTATCACCCGCGGCGAGGACTTGGATTACCTCTTTAACATGCGCATGTTTGGCTACGACGTGTGGTTCGATAACGAGTGGACCGTGCGCCATCTGCCTCCGGAGTCCGAAAAGCGCTCACCGCGCTTTATGCAGGATGTATACCGTTGGTACTACGAACGGGCCAAGTTGACATTCGCCGCGCATCAAAAGGAGCTCATTCCCGTTACGGCGGCATCACTCATGCCCTACCCGGGCCCGTGGATTTCGCGCGAGCTCGACGACCGCGTGCGCAAGACCGCTATGGTCCGCAGCGTGTTTACCCGCGAGCATGAGGGCTACCTGCGCATTTGGCGCCATGGCATCGACGAGGCAAAGGCCTATGCGCGCCAAAACGCTGCAAGCTACCTGCGTTTCCAGAGCTTTTGGCCCAAGATCATGGACGGGCTTTGGCGTGACGCACAACTGATCAGTATCCTGGAGGGGGCCGAATGATCGACCGCCGCGCCCAGCGCGATAGTTCAATATCAATCTTTCGCATCATTGCCGTTGCCTGCGCCATTTGCGTGCTGGTGTACTTTATTTTTGCCTTGGTGACCGGTATCGAGCCGATCGCCACGGTGATTGCCTGCGCGCTGCTGTGCATCTTTCTGTGCATCTTTATCTTTTTGACGCTCAATCCCGATTCGGTGCGCTCCCAGTACACCGAGGAGACGCTCTCGGTGGCCTCGGCCATGCTCGAGGACATTAAGGGCGGTCTGACGCAGGAGTCGGCGCGTTTGGTGTGCCGGCGCATTTTGCCCGAGACGCGCGCCATGACGGTGGCCATCACCGACGAGGGCAACGTGCTTGCCTGCGCGGGAGAGTTTGAGGAAAAACTGCTGCCCGATACTCCCATCCACACGCTTGCCACACGCTACGTTATCGAACATGGCATCGTGCAGTCGTTCAACCGTATGGTGGATGTCGTGGGCTCGGACGGCTCGCACAACCAAGTTCCCGCCGGCATTATCGCCCCCATCAAGGTGGGCGATCGTACCGTCGGCACGCTCAAGTTCTACTACAAGACCCCGCGCGCCGTCGACCGTACCCAGTACGCGCTTGCCTCGGGCTTTGCCGAGATCTTGTCCACGCAGCTCGCCATCCACGAGCTCGAGGTGCAAAAGGAGCTCACGGCGCGCGCCGAGGTGCGTGCGCTGCAGGCGCAGATTAACCCGCACTTCCTGTTCAACACGCTGAACACCATTGCATCGTTTACGCGCACCGACCCGCTGCGGGCCCGCGAACTGCTTCGTGAGTTCTCATCGTTCTATCGTGCCACACTCGACAACTCGGGATCGCTTATTCCGGTCTCGCGCGAGGTCGCACAGACCAAGCGCTACCTTACCTTTGAGAAGGCCCGCTTTGGCGAGGACCGCGTGCTTGCGACGTTCGATGTGTCCGAGGACGTGGAAGATACGCTGGTGCCGGCGTTCGTGATCCAGCCGATTGTCGAGAACGCCGTACGTCATGGTATGGGCGATGACGACGCCCTGAGGATCGACGTGACCGTTCACCAAGACGGCGAGGATGCAATCTTGATTGCCGTGGCCGATAATGGCGTGGGCATGGATGAGGGTACCGCCGCCAGACTGTTTGACGAGCGCTCTGCCCGCCCCGACGCCAGCTCTCCCCAGGGTGGCGGCGCCGGTGTGGCCATGCACAATATTTCGGAGCGCATCCATCGCTTTTATGGGCCGCACTCCTATACGCGTGTCGAATCGGCGCCGGGCAAGGGCACCAAAGTGCTCCTTCATCTTGATTTGTCAGAGAGCATCTTTGACATTCAAGAGTAAAATAAAAGGCTACGGGCTCAACGTCATGCGACGGATGCCCGGCGTAGTTAGTTGACGAAAGGTTTTATCCCTATGCTGCGTGCGATGATTGTGGATGATGAGGCGCCGGCTCGCTCGGAGCTTCGCTTCCTGCTCGAGCAAACGGGCAAGATCGGCACGATCACGGAGGCGTCGAGCGTCCGCTCCGCCATCGAGATGCTTATGGAAAGTCGCGTGGATGTCGTGTTTCTCGATATCTCGATGCCCGGTGCCTCGGGCCTGCAACTTGCCGAGGCGCTGCATAAGCTCAAAAATCCGCCGGCGATCGTGTTTGTGACTGCGTATAGCGACCATGCGGTCGAGGCATTCGACGTGGATGCCGTCGATTATCTGATGAAGCCGGTCGAGGAAGCTCGCTTGGATCGCGCGATCGAGAAGGTCATGCAACGCGCCAAGCCGGTTACGGACAGCAAGGTGACCATCGAGCGTATCCCGGTGGAAAAGGGCGGCCGCAAGGTGCTCATTCCCGTGGACGACATTCGCTTTATCATGGCCAAGGACGATTACTCCTGCATCTATACCGTCGATGATCGCTTTTTGTCGACGACCTCGCTGGCGCAGTTTGAGGCCAAGCTCTGCGACTTTGGCTTCTTCCGTGTTCACCGCCGCTATATCGTCAACCTAGCGTGCGTCACGGACGTTGAGACGGTGCCCTCGGGCGCCATCCAGCTGGGCATTACGGGCGTCGACGAACGCGTGCCGGTTTCTCGCCGCCGCGTCGTGCCGCTCAAGAAGGCTCTGAGTCTCTAGCACACTGGCCCCGCAGCCCTGTAGACCCATCGTCTGCGGGGCCGTGGGGCCTTTTTTGTATGTATCTGCCGAATCGTTTTTTGCGGAAGGGATCCCATGAACAGCGCAAGCGCCAAGCGCATCGACATCATCTCGGACACCCACGGCTATTTATCGCCTGCGCTCTTGGATGAGCTTGAGGGCGCAGACCTGATCATCCACGCCGGCGACCTTACGTCAGAGATGGACTACGAGCACCTATGCACCATCGCCCCCGTGCGGGCCGTATTGGGCAACAACGATTACTACCGCGACTACGGCCCCGATGTAGACCGTCTTGCGCTCTTTACCTACGAAGGCCTCAAATTCGCCGTAGCCCACTACCGCGAAGACCTTCCGGTGGGATCCGTAGACGTAGCCATCAACGGCCACACCCACGCAACCAAAGAAGCCCAAGTGGGCCGCTGCCTAGTCCTCAACCCGGGCAGCGCCAGCTATCCCAGAGGCACCCGAGGCCCCACCATGGCCAGAATGCTAGTAAAAGACGGCAAGATCCTAAGCACCAAGTTTATTGACCTAGACTAACCGCAACAAAAACGGGGGATGCAGATTGCATCTCCCGTTTTTTATGAGCCAAAGGCCGAGCTTCAACAAAAGCCTTAGACAACCCCGCCGCGGAGAACGGGGTCGCCGAG